>NZ_BCSG01000019.1 GCF_001570745.1 Alicyclobacillus mali NBRC 102425 | reverse complement strand
GAACCGAAATGCTGATGCCAGTTGTTTTTAGGAAGTTGTTTTTGTAGATTGTCAAGGCTCTCGAAAAACATCGAAGTGCAGAGCGGTCCCGGAAGCTACAAAGAAAAGCAAGACCGCTTGCTCCAAACGCCAACACCGAAAAACACACCAGAATCAGCAGCCAAAGAAACCATCGAAGGGATGGAAAAGGGTTGTCATTCATCGAACGAAAACAAAAATTCGATGCAAAAAACAGGATGTATGCTAATATACTGACTCGAAGAAAGACAAAGAAATCCCTTAACGTCGGCAGCCTCATTCTGCCGAGATGGATAAAGTCCCGCGCGAAAGGAACTGAAAAGGCGTTTGCCAATACGGGCATCAACACGACAAACATTGGGGCAATGACTCCGTACGTTGAATTCGTAATGGGTCCGTAATTGACGAAGGAACTCACCAGTTCTTCGGCAACGGTCCATAAAGCCGCGACGACCATGGAAACCAGATACCTGTACAACACAGTCATCATGGACACTTCCAGTTCTTCATTCTGCATGCTTTGTACATACCACACCAATGAATTTCCTGTACATAGATCAAGTGATACTTGTGCGTGTCGGTTTGCATGCACGAAGACGATTGCGTTAGAGAACGAAAAAGGACTTCACCCAGCCTCCCGGATGGATACATGTACACAGGGACAGCTGGGGAAGCCCACGTGCGATTCCATCACGCTCGCTTTCCCCCATAGTGCTGCGTCACAATGGCAATAAACGCCTTCGTCAGTTCCTCGTGCTCAATGGCATCCGGATACGCCAGGAAGGTGGGCCGGCAGAAGTGCGGATCCGACAAGGGGATGGCCACCACGCCCTTGGCATCGGCGTCGTGCAGTGTGCGCCGGGGAAGGAGCGAGATGCCGAGCCCCTGCGCCACCATTGCCTTGATCCCGTCGATGGAATCGAGCTCCATGCGCACGTCTGGATACACGTTGTACTTGGCGAGGAGCATCGCGACGCGCCGCCGGAACGGCGCCGTGGTGTCCGCAAACGCGATAAAGGGTTCCTCCGCGAGTGCGCCGATGGACGGGAGGTCGTGCACAAACCGATGGCCGCGCGGAACGACGAGATCGATGGCATCCGGCGGATATTCGATGAGCCGCACGCGCGGATGGTGGATGGGCTCGCCCAGAAAGCAGAAGTCCACCTGATTCCCGATGAGCGCCTCGACCATATCCTCGTACATGCCCATTCGGACCTGCAGGCGCACCTCAGTCACTTGCAAAATCTGATGGAGGCACTTTGGCACGTCGGTGGAGACGAAGGCGCGCCCGCTCATGACGCGGAGCGTCCGCACCGCGCGCCTGGACGGCTCGAGCATGCGGTGCTCGAGGTCCACCATGCGCTCCGCGAGCGGATAAATCCGCTTGCCCTCCTCCGTCAGCTGGACGCCGCCGGGCGTGCGGGTGAACAGTTGGCAGCCGAGATCGCGCTCGAGCCGCTGCAGGCGGTTCGTCACGGTGGATTGGGACATGTAGAGTTGGTCCGCGGTGCGCGAGATGGACCGGTTGCGCGCCACGGCGAGAAACAGTTCCAGATCTTTCGTTTCCAAGCGCTCCACTCCTCACTCGTCCACCGGCTCGCGCGACGCGATGATGCCCCCACCGAGGCACACCTCGCCGTCGTAGAACACCACCGACTGGCCCGGCGTGATGGCCCGCTGGGGCTCATCAAAGATGACGCGGCACGTGTCTTCGCCCGTCATCTCGACATCGACCGGCTGATCGTCCTGGCGGTAGCGGAACTTCGCCGTGCAGCGGAATCGCTTGGCAGGCGGCTGTTCCGCGACGAAGCTCACCGTGTCCGCGGTGAGTGCCCGGCTGTACAGGCGCGGGTGATCGTGGCCCTGCGCCACCACGAGGACGTTTCGCGCGAGGTCCTTGTCCACCACGAACCACGGCGCCGGATCGCGACCGGGAAGGCCGCCGAGGCGCAGGCCCTTCCGCTGGCCGATGGTGTAGTACATGAGCCCGTCGTGCTCGCCGAGCACCCGCCCGTCCACGTCCTCGATGAGGCCCGGCTGGGCCGGCAGGTACTGCTGCAGGAAGGCGCGAAAGTTGCGCTCTCCGATGAAGCAGATGCCGGTCGAATCCTTCTTCTGCGCCACGTGCAGGCCGTGATCGCGCGCAATCTGGCGCACCTCGGGCTTGGTCAGATGGCCGATGGGAAACATGGCCCGCCTGAGCGGGGCCTGCGTGAGCATGTGCAGGAAGTAGGTCTGATCCTTGTTCTTATCTCGCCCCCGCAACAGCGCCACCGAGCCATCCTCTTCCCTGCGCACCTGGGCATAGTGCCCCGTGGCAAGGTAGTCGGCGCCGAGATCGAGGGCGCAGGCGAGCAGTTCCTTGAACTTGATCTCTCGGTTGCAGAGCACGTCCGGGTTCGGCGTGCGCCCGCGCTCAAACTCCTCCAGGAAGTGCTGGAACACGCGCTCCTCGTACTCGCGCTCGAAGTTGACGCCGTAATAGGGGATCCCAATCTGCTCGCACACCCGGCGTACGTCCTCGAAATCCTGTTCCGCCGTGCAGGCGCCGTTCTCGTCCGTCTCGTCCCAGTTCTTCATGAACACGCCGATCACGTCGTAGCCGGCTTGCTTGAGGAGGAGCGCCGTCACGGAGGAATCCACGCCGCCGGACATGCCCACCACCACGCGCGTCGCCATCTTCGTTCCCTCCCTTCTCCGCGCTTTCGGGCGATCTTTGATACAATGATCACCGGCATTCGTTTCACCCTCACAGGGAAAGGCGGGTGATGCGCGGTGTTCGAACTCGATCGATCCGCCATCCTGGAACATCCACGGCTTCGGTTTCTCACCGATCTCGTTCCCGTCCACGAGCATCTGGACAACATTGAAAAGTTTATTCGCATCTGTTTTGAAGAGCAAGGATGGCGCGTGGCGCAGTCGGGGCGCGTGGTGGCGCTGCGCGCGACGGACCAGGACAGGCTGTCGAGCGCCTTCAAGGCGAGTCTGTATCTGGGCAAGTACAACGACATGGCGAACCGGGACAGGTTTCTGCGCAGCATGGTGGCCGCGGGTCACTCGTACGAGCCCATCCGCGGCGAGACCATCTTGTTTCTTTTCATCGGCGTGGCCAAGCCGGTGTACGACCACCTCATCACCTACACCGTGGGTCGGCCCACGAGAATTGCCGGCGGGCAGCGGGCCAACGTCCCGTGGGGCTTTGAGCTGCCGGTGGAGGCGCGCCATCCGGAGGAGTACGAAGAGGAGCTGGAGCGCATTCGTGAGGTCATTCGCCTGGCGAAACAGGAGCGCACCGAGCAAATGCAGGCGGCGCGGGCGAAGCTGCCCGTGGGCTACATCATGCCACCCTTTTTGCTCGAGTTCTCCGAGGAGGCGCTCATCAAGCACGTGTTTCGCCAGCGACTGTTCGAGCGCGGCGCGCAGGGCGCCACCGTCGAAGTGGTGTCCGACATGCTGAAGGCGTGCCTCGCCATTGACGAGGAGAAGTGGACCTTCCTCATTGATTATCACGGCCCGCACATCCAGCAGTGGCAGAAAGCGATGCGCACACTCCGCAAGGAGCGCCTCAGCCTTCGCCAGCTCGCGGCGATGGAAAACCTGTCGCCCGAGGAGGCGCTCGACGCAGATCTTTACGATCTGCTCATGGCGACGGTCGGCAAGCTGCCGCCGTCGATGTGGGACAGAATGCGCTGACTGGCTGACGGAAGGGCATCAGGTGATCTCCTCCACCGATTCAACCACCCAGATGCCGCCGGGGCCCTGTTTGACGGGCTGATACAGGCGAACCAGGTAGACGCAATCGCGGTGCTTGACGCGCACCACCGCGTGCATGAGCCCGCTGTCCGCGTCGCGGTACTGTTCGACCAACGTGTAAATGTCGTTCATTCGAAACCCCAGATGGCGCGTCCCCACCTCCTGCGCGGTTCGGACGGGGCTTAAGCGCCATAGATTTTGGCCGTGATCGACGGCCTCCTGAATACGGCGAAAGTCCTCGCCTGGAATCGCGACGTGACCCGTGACGACCTCGGGGCATGGCATGGGGAGCATCCTCCTTCGTGCGGAGCAACTGTGCAGTTCAGCGTATGGCATCCTGGCGAACGCCGACACGACGGTCGCCCAACTGCCTTGAAAGGGTGTGAGCAAGCGATGGCAATCGACGGACGTGGCAAAGTCGCGGTGGTGACCGGGGCGTCGAGCGGCATTGGCCGGCAGACAGCCCTGGCGCTCGCGCGCGCGGGGTTCGACGTGGGGGTGGGGGCGCGCCGCAAGGAGCGCCTCGCCGATCTCGTCGACGAGATCGCCCGGGAATCGGGGAAGGCCGCATACGCGGCGGAGCTCGACGTGACGAGCGCAGCCAGCATCGACGCGTTCGTGGAAGGCGTCATTCGGCACTTTGACAAGGTGCACGTCCTCGTGAATAACGCGGGGAAGGCTTTGGGGCGGGATCCGGTGGAAACCGCGGATGAGTCAGATTGGCAGGAGATGCTCGATACGAACGTCATGGGTCTCATGCGCATGACGAAGCGCTTCCTGCCTCACATCGCGGCGTCCGGCGACGGACACATCGTCAACCTCGGTTCCATCGCGGGCCACGAGTCGTACGCCGGCGGCAGCGTGTACTGCGCGACGAAGTTCGCGGTTCGGGCCATTACCGAGGCGCTGCGCCACGAGCTGCTGGGCAAGCCGGTGCGCGTGACGTCCATCGATCCGGGCATGGTGGAGACGGAGTTCAGCCTGGTCCGGTTCCACGGTGACGCCGCTGAGGCCACGAAGGTGTATCAGGGCGTGCGACCGCTCACGGCGGACGACATCGCGGACTGCATCGTGTTTGCCGTCACGCGTCCGGCGCATGTGAACATCGACGAGATGATCGTGACGTCCATCGATCAGGCGGGCGCGCGCGTGTTCAACCGAAGGGGGACGACTTCGTGACGGCACTCCTGATCCAGCCTAACGATCTCGCCGCGCGGCTCGGCCAAGGCGAGATGGTCGTGTTTGACTGCCGGTTTCAGCTGTCGGACCCGGAGGCTGGCGAGCGCGCGTATCGGGAAGCGCACATTCCCGGCGCGTACTATCTCCACCTCGACCGGGATCTGTCTTCGCCCAAGGGAGAACACGGCGGGCGCCATCCGCTGCCGGACTGGAACCGGTTCGCCGCGCGACTTTCGGTGTGCGGCGTGCGACCGCACTCCACGGTGGTGGTCTACGACGCGGGCGAGGGGATGGCGGCGCGCGCGTGGTGGCTGATGCGCCACATCGGGCTCGCGGACGTGCGAATCCTGGATGGCGGATGGAAGCGATGGACGAGGGAAAACAGGCCTGTGACGCCTGTGGTGCCCGAGTCTCGGCCGGGCAGTGTCGAGGTCAGGCTGCGCGCGGGCGAGACGGTCGACGTGGACGCGGTCCGGCGGGGACTGCGCGAGGGAAGCCTTGTGCTTGTCGACGCGCGCAGCCCCGAGCGGTACCGCGGCGACGTGGAACCTATCGATCCGAAAGCCGGGCATATCCCGGGCGCCTTGAACCATCCGTGGGAGCAGGGGCTGAAGGAAGACGGCACGTGGCGTTCGCCCGAAGAGCAGCGCGCTCGCTTTGCAGATCTGGCGAAGTGTGGGAAGCATATCGCCGTGTACTGCGGATCGGGCGTGACGGCCTGTTCCACGCTCTTCGCGCTTGAACTCGCGGGCATCCCGGCGAAGCTGTATCCGGGGAGCTGGAGCGACTGGGTCTCGTACCTCGAGAATCCTGTCGCCACAGGGGATGAACCGGGGGCGTGGGCGCCATGAGGACGCTTGGCGCCGCGGAGGCGAAGGAGCGGCTCGAGGCGTGGCGCGGCTCCCGGGTGTACGTGCACCTCGAGGTGAATCCGGAGGCGTACCTGCGCAACGCGAGCGCGACGCTCGACGAGGTGGGCATGTTCGGCGACGGGCTGTATCGCCTGCACCTTCGTTTTCGCGATCCGGACGGCCTGCTCTACATCCAGGATGTGACCGAGTTTGTCGAAGACGGATCGGCGCTCGTCGCGATGGGGCTTGATGGCCAGAATCGCGTCCGGCAGACGCTGACCGTGAGCCTAGCGCCGCTCGATGTGGGAAAGGTGGGATGAGCGCATGGCGACCGTCATGGGCGTGTTCGCTCACCCGGACGACGAGACGTTCATCGCAGGCGGCACCTTCGCGCGCCTGGCGGCCGAGGGGCACCGCGTCGTGATCGCCTGCGCGACGCGCGGGGAGATGGGCCGGCGGCTCGGCGTGCCGCTCCGAGCGACGCGCGAATCCCTGGGCGCGCTCCGCGAGCAGGAGCTGCGCGAGGCGTGCGCCGAACTCGGCGTGAGCCGCCTCGTCCTCCTGGGCTACCGGGATAAAGAGGTCGAGATGGTGCCGGAGGACGAAGGCGTGTCTCGTCTCGCGTCGCTCTTCGCCGAGGAGCGACCCAACGCGATCATCACGTTTCACGATCCGCTCGGCGGCCATCCGGATCACGCGGCCATCGGGCGCTTGGCGACGGCGGCCTTCGGCCGATACCACCGCACCCACCCCGAAGCGCGCCTGTTTTACCTCGCGTGGGGGGACGATCTCGCCGCCTTCCGGCGATACCCGCAGCCAGCGAAGGCGCTGGTCGAAGTGGACGTGCGCGCCTATCGTCGCCAGAAGCTCTTGGCGTTTCGAGCCCACCGCACCCAGTCGGAGCTGGATGGCTCCATCTGGGGAAACGAGGAGAAGGCTGTCCACCGCATGCGCCATCGCGAGTACTTTGTGTTGAGCCAGGGGCCGAGTCTGAGATGCCCGGGAACGTTGATAGACTGAAAGCGGGGCGAAACCAGATGTACGACATCTATGGAGAGAGCGCACTGCCCGCGGACGTGCGCGAGCGCTTGCGCATCACGCGCGATCTCGCCCGTCGTTTCCACGATCGCGCGCCCGAGCACGACCGCGCGGGCGATTTTCCGTTCGAGAACATGGAGGATCTGAAGGCGTCGGGTTACGTGCGCTGGACCGTGCCTGTGGAATACGGGGGGCTCGGCCTGAGCCTCGAGGAGATGCTCATGCATCAGGAGATGCTGGCGAAAGGAGACGGATCGACCGCGCTCGCGATCGGCTGGCACGTGGGCATTCTGCTTCACCTGCGCGAGACGGGGGCGTTCCCGGATGAGCTGTTTCGCGCGGTGTGCGAGTCCGTCGTGAAGGAGGGCGCGCTCATCAACAGCTGCGCCACGGAGCCCGCCACGGGAAGCCCGAGCCGCGGCGGCAAGCCGGAGACCACTGCCGTGAAAGTGCCCGGTGGGTATCGCATCACGGGCCGCAAGACATTCAGCACCCTCTCGCCAGCGCTCACCTGGATCATGGTGACCGCCACCGTGGCGGACGAAGACGTGGTGGGGCAGTTTCTCGTTCGGCAGGAGGACGTGGAAATTGTCGAGACGTGGGACACACTCGGCATGCGCGCCACCGGCAGCCACGACATCGTGCTCAAGGACGTGTTTGTGCCGGAGGAGCGGGTGATTGTCATTCAGCGCCCGGGCGCGCAGGCGGAGCGCAGGCCGGACGGAAGCGGCTGGTTGCTTCATATTCCCGCGTGTTACCTCGGCATCGCCCTCGCGGCGCGCGACTTCGCGCTGGAATACGCCGCGACGTACCGGCCCAACACGTTGCCGCATCCCATCGCGCAGGTGCCGCACGTCGAGCAGAAACTCGGCGAGATGGAGCTCAAGCTGCTGGCCGCCCGCACGCTCCTGTACGATCTCGCCCGCCGCTACGACGCCGCTTCGCCAGAGGAACGCGTCAAGCTGCAGCCCCAGTTCGGCGCGGTGAAGACCATCGCGACGAACGCCGCCAATCAGGTGGTGGATCTCGCCATGCGAATTGTCGGCGGCCGCAGCCTGTCGCGCGCCCTGCCGCTCGAGCGGTACTATCGCGATGTCCGCGCAGGGCTGCACAATCCCCCGATGGACGACGTGGTCTACCGCAATCTTGCGAAGGCCGCACTCGCGCGCCGCGCCGCGGGGCCGGAGAAGGCATAACGCGCACGGCCTCCTGCGCGCTCGCCGCACAGGAGGCCGTCTTCGCCGCGTCAGGACGTCTTCGCTTTGGCAAAGTCAATGTAGCCCGCGCTTCCATCCCGGTTCACGAACAGGTCCACGGCCTCATAGTCCTGGCCGTTGAATCGAATCTTGCCGTTCGAGGCGTACAGCACGCCCGCCGGCGACTTCTGCTTCACGCCGATGCCGGGGAAGAGCAGTTGCTCGTGGCCGTTCATGTAGAGATTTGCCGTGTAAATCACCTGTCCGTTTTGCACGTGTTTCTCCAGGTTCCATGCTTCGCCCACCGAATTGGAGGGCACGGCCTTCGCCGTCACGTGCACCCGGATCTCGCCGCCGGGCAGCTTGTCGTAGCTCGTCGGATACGGGACGCTTCCTCCGATGCGGATCTTGAGCAGCACAACGGCGAGGACGACGATGAAGATCCAGAAGTACTGGCGAAAGCGGGCGTCGCGCAACGTCTCGCACCTTCTTTACGATTCCTGAATTTGAATCGATTCGATGTACGCCGTCTTGAGCGGATAGCTGTCCTCTTGCGTCATCGGATTCGTGGTCACCGGAATAGCGGCGATTTTGTCGATCACGTCCATGCCAGAGACGACGCGCCCGAATTCCGTGTACCGGTTGTTGGGTGGCTGAAACACCTGTGTGTCGTTCGCGGTGCAGATGAAGAACTGGCTGCCGCCGGTATGCGGCTGGCCCGTGTTGGCCATGGCCACAATGCCCTTAGTGAATGGCACTTGGTGGCTCAGTTCGTCGGGGATGGTGTACCCTGGGCCGCCCGTGCCGTCATTGCGCGGATCGCCCGTTTGGATGACGAAGTTTTTCACGATGCGGAAGAACGTGCAGTCGTGATAGAAGTTGTGCTCCGCCAGGAACACGAAGTTGTTGACGGTGACAGGCGCATCCTTGGCAAACAGTTCAATGGTGAACGTCCCGTAATTGGTGTGCACAATGGCGTCATACGTCTTGTTCGGGTTGATGAACATCTTGGGCATGCTCGACCACTGTTCCGTGGACGTGTGGAGGTACGGCGGATTCGCCGTGTCGAGCGTCTGATTGCCCTCGTTCGACGCGGTATTTGCGGCGTTCGTAACGGTTTCATTCGACACGTTCGACGAAGTCGTGTTGTTGGCGGCCGTGCCACAGCCCGTCAATGCGAGAACAGCCGCGAACGATATGCCCGCAAGCAAGGTGCGACGTTTCATGCATCTGCCTCCTCATGAGCTTGGACCAACGCTCATGATATCACAAGCGCTGAGATGTGCCCTATGAGCCGATGTTCAGCCGTTCAAACACCGCCTGAAACAGCGCCTTGGGATCCGATCCGTCCGAGGAGATGACGTTTCCGTCAATCGCAACAGGGCTCTGCTCGAAGATGGCATAGCGAAAGAGAGGCTCGTGCGCTTTTACCACGCGCGCGGGGGCGGTGAACCGCAGGCCACCCAGAAGGCCAGCCGAGGCGAGGCACAACAGCCCTTCGCCAGAGGCGGCGAAGTACCCGCCCGTCGTCGAAAAGCGGCGCAGGTAGCGGTGCAGGCGCAGATCTCCCCAACTGTCCGCCTCATACAGGCCGCTTGGGACGACGCAAAGGTAGGCGTCCGGCGGCACCGGTTCTTCGACGGCGCCGTCCGCCTGGATGACGAGCCCCTCCGCCGTGTGGCACGGGCGACCGTCGAGTGTGATGACGCGGGCGCGGCGGTTCAGCCGGCGGAGCCCTTCGAGAATCGGAGCCACGTCTCCCAGGCGCGTGAATGGCAGTGCGACAAACACAGCTCTCATGGCGAGGCTTGTCCTCTCGTTCCGGTTGGAGTCGATCGTATCGTAACAGAATGGACGGGATCGCACATCCCCGCCGAGGTTTCTCGATGGGCTGCGACGTGGTAGTCTCTGATCTTGCTGAAGCCACGGTGTGGGAGGGACGGCCGTTGTGCTTGATGTGAAGGACATCCTACGTGGACTGAATCCCGAGCAGCGGGACGCCGTCACCACCACGAGCGGTCCGCTCCTCGTGGTGGCGGGGGCGGGAAGCGGCAAGACGAGCGTGCTCACGCGGCGTATCGCTTACCTCATCGCGCACGCTGGCGTGGCGGTGCACGAAATTCTCGCCATCACGTTCACGAACAAAGCGGCGCGCGAGATGAAGACGCGCATTCGAGACCTCATCGGCCCTCGCGCGGACGATCTCTGGATGGGGACGTTTCACAGCATCTGTGTCCGCATTCTGAGGCGCGAGGCGGATCGGCTTGGATATCAGCCGAATTTCACCATTCTCGACGCCGAAGACCAGGAGGCTCTGGTCCAGCAGTGCTTGCTCGATCTCGGCTACGATCTCAAAACGCACGACGCTCGCTCCATCAAGCATCGCATCTCCCATTGGAAGAACGTGGGTAGTGCACACGCCGTCAACGAGTCCAACCCGTCGGATCTCATCGCGGATCGGGTGATGGAGCTTTACAACAAGCGACTTTTCGCGGCCAACGCCATGGACTTCGACGATCTCATCGGGCACACGGTCCGGCTCCTCGAGGAAAACGACGACCTGCGGGACAAATATCAGGAGAAGTTCCGGCACGTGCTCGTGGACGAGTACCAGGATACAAACGGCATCCAGTTCCGCTTGCTCAGGCTTCTGTGCGCCAAGCACCGCAACCTGTGCGCGGTTGGGGACGCGGACCAGGCCATCTACGCCTGGCGCGGCGCGGACAGCGAGCACATGCTGCGGTTCGAGCGGGATTTTCCGGACGCGAAGATCGTGTTGCTGACGCGCAACTACCGCTCGACGCAGGAGATCCTGGACGCCGCCAACAGCGTGATCGCTCACAATCCGCGGCGCCGGCCCAAAGAGCTTCGCTCGACGCGCGGGCATGGCGACAAGCCCCTTGTTGTGCGGCTGCCCGACGGCGCGGCCGAAGCCCAGTACGTGGCGGAGGCCATCGAGGAGCACGTGCAGAACGGAGGCCGTTACGAGGACTGCGCCGTGCTGTACAGAGCCAACGCGCAGTCGCGCGCTGTGGAGGAAAAGCTGCTCGAACGCGCGATTCCCTACACCGTGGTGGGGGGGATGACGTTTTACGATCGGCGCGAGGTCAAAGACGTTCTCGCGTATCTGCGCGTCCTTGTCAATCCGCAGGACGAAATCTCGCTCCTTCGCGTTATCAATCGTCCGAAGCGAGGGCTCGGCGACACGACGGTAGACAAGTTGCTCGAATTTGCACACGCCGAGGGCGTCAGCCTGTACGAAGCGCTCGACCGCGGCGAGGAAGCTGGGTTGTCGGATCGCGCCGCCGAGGCTGGGCGCCAGTTTCATGCCACGCTCGACGAACTCGCGCTCTGGATGGAGGGCATGAGCGTGTCCGAGTTTTTGGCGGAGGTGCTGCACGCCACGCGCTACCGAGAGATGTACCTCGAGTCGGGGAAGAAGGAAGATCTCGCTCGCGCGGAGAATATCGACGAGCTGTTCAGCGTGACGAGATCGTTCGACGAACGCCGGGGCGGAACGGTGGCCGAGTTTCTCGCGGAGGTCAGCCTGCTCTCGGACATCGACAAGGAGCGCGATCGCGGCAAGGGATCCGTCAGGCTGATGACGCTGCACGCGAGCAAGGGACTCGAATTCCCGGTGGTGTTCCTCGTGGGCATGGAGGAGGGGCTGTTTCCTCACGCGCGGTCCCTTGATGACCCGCTGCGCGTCGAGGAGGAGCGCAACCTCTGCTACGTTGGCCTCACCCGCGCGATGGACCGGCTCGTGCTCACGCACGCCGCGTGGCGCACGCTGTACGGCCAGACGGTGGCTCGCGATGCGTCTCGGTTTCTGGCCGAGATCCGCGAGGACCTCATTGTGCGCGTCGATCTCGCAGAGGCGCTGGAGCCAGAGATGCTGCGACCGGGGGACCGGGTGGTGCACCCGCAGCATGGCCAGGGCGTTGTGCTTTCGGTGGAATCTCGCGACGGCGAGGATCGCGTGCAAGTGATGTTCCATCCATCGATAGGAATGAAATGGGTGTCGAAGAAAGGATTACGGACAGACGGTGCCGTCGTGGTACAATGAGACGAGCGCATCCGCGCCGCTGGACTCGCCATCACAGGGGGATATCGCTTTGATGTACTGGATCATCGTCCTCAGCGTGTTCGCAGCGTTGATCGCAGCGTATACCGCCTTTTACTTCTGGGCGCGCAAGCGACAGCGCCAATTCGACGAGCAGTTTTTGGCACACAAGCAACGCTTTGAGGTGTTTGTCCTTTCCAAACGGCGCGTGCGCGAGCGAGGCAAGCAGGGCGTCGCGCGCTTCGTGCCGCTCAGCACGTACCAGGTGGTGGGACGCGTAACGCTTGGGCAGACCATGAAGGGGCTGCACGTGCATCGCACGGCCAACGTGACGTTCCGCACGACCAAAGAGGAGTACGACAAAATTGAGGTGAACCGCAAGTACCGCATGGACATCGCGGGCGACTTTATCGGCAACGTTGTGGCCGAGGTCACCAACAAGCGGCGTCGCGAGCTTGAGCGCAAACGCCAGGAGGAAACGGCGCACCGCGGCAAGGGCATTCGGCGGTTTTCGTTCGCGCGGCGCAAACCCGACTGAGCCGCCGAGCAATTGGGCGGGCATATGCATAGTGTGATGTCGACAGTTCCAAGGGAGGTCGACATCATGCCAAACCGAAATCGCTCCCGCCGCGCGGGCCCGAAAGGTTCGCGCGCGCGGTCTCATGCCAAGCCCACAACGGCTCGGCAAGTCGCATCTCATGCGGTTCCTGCCGAAGAGGTGCGCTATCGCTCGCGCCGCGCCGAAGACGACGATTGGATTGTGCAACTTGCTCGGCGCGAGCTGGGCGTTGTGCACGAACAGGCGTTTGGCGAGCCGTTTCCGGAATCGGAGCTGCGCCAGTACCTTCAGTCAGGCATGCCGACCGTCGTGATCGAACGAAACGGTCGGCCGGTGGGATTCTATTCGTATCTGCCGAGCGCAGTAGGAAAAGTCCACGTCAGTGCCCTGGTGATTGACTCGAAATTTCAGCGCAAGGGAATCGGCCGCAAGGCGATGGAGCACCTGGAGGCGGAGGTCAGGCGCACGGGAGCGCACACGCTTGAGGTGTTCATCCAGGACGTGAATCCGAGCAGCCTCGCGTTCGCCAAGCAGTTGGGCTTCCGCGAAGTGGCGCGCGTGGAGCCGAGGACGCTGGTGTTGTGGAAGGTCATCTCCCCGGGTCCCGTCCTTCCGCCCATGTCCATGCCCTTTTGATCCGGCGACGACAAAGGCCGCACGGACAGGAGGGTTGCATCGCCGCCGCGGGTGCGCGTATGCTAAAAGCGTATTGGAGGGATGGATCATGATGAGCGACGTGACCTCCACAGAAGCGCGCATTCGCGAAGCGATTGAGTCCATTCGCGAAGCCATTCAGCAGGATGGCGGCGATGTGGAATTTGTCTCGTACGACGATTTGTCGAAGACGGTCTATGTGTCTCTGCAGGGTGCCTGCGTGGGTTGCCCAGCGAGCGTCATGACGTTGAAGATGGGAATAGAGCGCGCGGTCAAGAAGGTTGCCCCGGATGTCGAGTACGTCGAGGCAGTCTGAGGCTGTGCGATGCCCGCGTGGGCGCCGCCCTGACGAGGGCGGTTTTTTTGTACTGTGCGCAGATGGGATACAATGGATGGCGTGGTGGTAGGTATGGATTTGCGGGTCAGCCCTGGAGGCGTTTCGATTTCGCTGCCGAAGCCACCCAGAGCGATGCCCTGGGCGGCGTGGCTCTCCCAGGCACTCCATGTACCACAGGCGCACGTTCTGCATCTGATTCGTCATGGGGCCGTTCGCGTGCGAGGCAGAACCCCTGGTCATCTCGACATCTGCGATTCGCCCATGCAGGTGTGGATTGACGAGGATTTGCGCCCGCTCGACTTGGCGCACGCATCGCTGCCGCCGGCTCGAGCTCTGTACAACGAGTCAAGCCTCCTGGTCGTGGACAAGCCTGCGAACTTGCTGGTCCACAGCGACGGGAGCGACGCGCCGACGCTCGACGCCTGCGTGCAGCGACTCCTGAACGAAGAAGGGGCAGGGCGCGCGTATCACGTCCACAGGTTGGATTTAGGCACCACGGGTTGCGTTCTCTACGCCAAGCATGGGCTCGCCCTCCGCGCCATGGACGCAGCGTTGGCAGCCGGGCAAATCAGGCGCACGTATCTCGCCATCGCGCGTGGGAGCCGGGTTCGCTCGGGCTTGATGTCCGCGCCGATTGGGCGGGATCGCCACTTGTCGGGTCGATACCGGGTGTCGCAGACCGGCAAGGCTGCGCGCACGCATGTCGAGGTATTGGCCGAAGCGGGCCAAGGTGAAGCGCGTTGGGCGCTTGTTCGGCTTCGCCTGGAGACGGGGCGCAGGCATCAGATCCGCGTGCACCTGTCGGCGCAGGGCGCGCCCGTGGTCGGCGACGCGCTCTATGGAGGCGCGCCGCATCCGGCGCTTCGGCCAGGACAAATCGCGCTGCACGCGGCAAGCATCCGCTTCAGGCACCCGTATGCGGATGAGGACGTCGAAGTCTGTGCGCCACTGCCGTCGGCATGGGCAGGGCTCGCAGCCGACGTAGGGCTGTCGCTTGATGGCCTTAAAAGGGAGTGAATTTGTGCGATTCCGCATGCAGCAAGCACAGGCATTCGCGCGCAAGCTCGGCGCGAATTGCATGGCGCACGATATCACGTCGCTCGCAGCGCAGATTGCGTTTTTCGCCATGTTTTCTCTCTTGCCGCTCCTCATCCTCGTGATGTACGGGGCGAGTTTGGTCGTGCCCCACCGCGTGATTGTCGAGCTGGTGCTGGGCGCGCTCCGGCCTTATTACCCTGATCTGCAAAACGCCAATCAGATGCTGGAAAATAGCCTCACCAAGCTGAGCGACATCGGCGCGCGAGCCGGCGTGGTGACATTTCTCTCCTTGGCGTGGTCCGCGACGAGTGCCCTTATCGCGGTGCAGCAGGCGCTGGACCGCATCTTCGAAGTGGTCGTGCCGAGGTCCTTTTTGGCGCGCCGCGTCATTGCAGCGCTCTTTCTCGTTGCGCTCGTCGTCCTCGCGGTGGTTTCCGCGCTCGCCATGGCGCTTTACCCGTGGGTGGTTCACCACATTCCGGCGGGGAGCTGGCTTGTCACGGCCTTCACGCGCTTTTCGGGTCTCACGCGCATGCTCTATCCGCTGTCGATCTTCGTCACCTGCTTTGTTGTGTATCGGTACCTTCCCTCACGGCGCGTCGACATGAATTGCACCATCCTGGGGGCGCTTGCCGCCACGGTCTTGCTCGATCTCGCCAGGCTGCTATTCGTTGTCTACGCTGCACACGCCGTCACGTACCACGCCGTGTACGGCGGGTTGACGGTTGTGATTCTCCTCATTTTCTGGATGTACATCGCGCTCATCATTCTGCTGCTGGGCGCCGAGATCGCGTGGCTGCTCGAGCAGACGGGCGCAGAAGCAGGAGGTGCAAAGCCGTGACTGGCGCGTTGAACGGCGCGTTTCCTGATCAATTGAGTCTCGTCGGCATGGTCTTCTACGCCTATCACGGTGCGTACGCGGAGGAGCAGAGGCTCGGTCAGCGTTTCAAGGTGGACGTGCACATGCACGGCGACTTTCGGTGCGCCGGGGAGACGGACGATCTCGACCATGCTGTCAATTACGCCTCCGTGTACGACGTGGTGCGCGCGTCCGTCGAAGGGGAGCCCGTGCGGCTCATTGAGGCCTTGGCGGAGCGCATTGCGCACCGCGTGCTCGCCGCATTTCCTCTTGTGGGCGCAGTGGAAGTGGCGGTCGAAAAGCCGGGCGCTCCTGTTCCAGGGGTTCTCGACACCGTGCGCGCGGTGGTGCGCCGCGCGCGTTGACGGTTAAGCCATGCGCCGGTAGAGGTGTGTGGCGCAGTAGAACAGAATCGGCGTCATGCCGAAACGGTAGATGCGCCGGCGGGACGCGGCCAGGTGCGCGGCCGATTTGGTTTTCGGGTCGGACAGGTACATGCCGACGAGGCCGTGGACGACGTATCGGTGAATGATGCCACCCGGGACGTCGGCGGCCCGTTCGACGCTTTCCGCGGCGAACTGTTCAATTCGCTCCCAGGCCAAACCCGGGCTCCGGTAGCAGGCCACGAAATTGAAATCCCCATGTGCCTCGTCCTCAAGTGCGTCGATCCAGTAATCTAGCAAAATATGCAGGCCGCAGATATAGGGGAAGTACTGGTGATGAAGATTTCGCACGTCCGTCGGGGTGACGGGCTCGGTCGCGGCCAGAAACAGCGCGAACATGCCGAGCGTTGAGCCAGCCGCGGCGGCCCACTCGTGCCAAGCCACGCCCGGATATGCGCCGAGGTGCTGACGGGACCAGTGCAGCAGTCGGTGTTCGCGCTCTTCCGCGGGCGCGTGTTTGTGTTCCTGAAGCTCGCTGTACCGTCGGGCGTACCAGTCCACCTGGGATTCGACGGCGCTGTAATGTGGAAGTTGTTCCAAGGCTCGTTGGCAGGTTTGGACGAGCGCGGCGAGATAGCCGCCGTCTTCTCGGTGGGTGTACTGGCGATAATAATCCGCGATGGGCGCACCGGGATGGACTGCGTCCTGAAGACTTTGATGAAGGACGCGAAAGGCGGACGGATCGCTCACGCCGGCGCGATCGCACAGATTGTCGAGGTAGTCGCTGATGGTCTGAAGCGACACGATGGCCTGGACGAGGGGATGCATGTAAGCCGGGTTGGCGGCGGCATAGACCGATCCGCCGTCTGCATGAAACTGCTTGTCTCTTAGGCTGGCGAGCGCCTGCTCCCGCAGCAGCCCGTCCGGGATGGCTTCCGCCCGCGCGCGCCATCCGGCGAGTTCGGCGCGCACGAGCGGCATCACGCGGCGAAACAGCCGGTACAGGAACTGGCCGTGGCTGAGTTTGGAGCCGTGCGGCATCCTTCATCCTCCGTTCCGATGGCGCTTCACCGGCGATCGAACAGCTCCAGGAGCTGTTGAAGCCACCCCGCGCCTCCTCCGCTTCCTATCGTACCCGAAGACTCCGATTTTACGCTCGCGCCGCTCGAAGGTGCCGAGGCCGGAGGCTGCTGCGCAGGCGTGGAAGCTTGATTCGCGGGGCTCGGCGCGTACGGCGAGAACGGGATGGCGTGGTGATGGACCGGCCAGTGCGCGGGATGGTATGGGTGCGGCGGCGCGTGAAACGCAGGCGGCGTCGTGGGCGGGATCATGCCCCTGCGCCTCATGCCGTGGTGCAGCATGGTGAAAAACGTCCGCACCTTCTCGTCCTGGGCAATGTCGAATGCCAGCCCGCCAAACTTGATGAAGGAGTCGAGTTTCACGTCGATCACCTCCCGCGGTCATCCGATCCTATTCCGTCGGGACGTGGCGCGATCGCGGCGTTTACCGGGGGCGGGCAAGCAGCCGCCGAGATTGTGCAGATGGCGGCAAATTCACGTATCATGGTTGGAGAACATCAGCGAGAGAGGAGAACCGCGATGTCGAGTGTGAGCACGACTGCGCCCAGCTTCGCGCATCGGTTCCTTGCGGTGGCCGACTGGCTCGAGGCAGAAGGCGCGTCTCGATATGCGGAACGTATCCGCAGCATTCTGGCGGACAGCGGAGCGCTCACGACCTACACGGCGGCGTTCTGCGGCCTGTTTTCCGCCGGGAAATCGAGCCTCGTCGGCGCCCTGGCGGGCACGCGCCTGAAGACCGGCGCGAATCCGACCACCGCCGACGTGGAGGCCGTGGAGATGGAGGTGCAGGGAGGCACGTTGCGGTTGCTCGACACGCCGGGGATCGATTCCACCGATGATCGCCACCGGGAAGCCACCATGAATGCGCTGTATCAGGCCGATCTCGTCGCCGTGGTCACCGACTACCAGCACGTCGAGGCCGACGCAAATCTCGAGTTGCTCCAGATGTTTGCGGAGAGCGACAAACCGCTTCTCTTCATCGTGCACCAGGTAGACAAACACCTTGAGGCCGAACTGCCGTTTGACGCGTTCGCCGAGAGCGTGCGCGAGCTCGCCGCGGATTACGGCGTCGAATCATCCCGCGTGTTTTTCACCTCGGTCCGGCCGTCTGCCCACAGCCAACTGGACGAGCTGCGAGCGCTTCTCGTCGCGAGCGCGGAGGCCGCGCTCGGTATGGACGGCGAGCCCATGATCCGGCGGCTGGTGGAGGTGGCCCGCGAGGGCGTGACGGCGTGTTGCGAATCCGAGTGGGCCCGGCGCGCCAAGGCAGTCGAAGACGCAGGAGGGCGAGCGCCCCAGAGCCTGGACGAGGCCCGCGAGTGGCTGTGGGACGCCAAGCGCCGCGCCGAGGCCATCGCGGCCGAGGAGGCGGAACGTCGCCAGGCGCAGAACGCGCTCGTCGAGGCGCTCCGAGACGGTTGGCTCCGGGCGGTCGATCTCGCCCAAATCGCGCCGTATGAGACCGCGGAAAAGGGCCGCCGGTACATCGACAGCCTGCGCGACGACTTCAAAGTGGGCATGTTTCGTTCGGCGAAGAAGACCGAGGCGGAGCGCGAGGCCCGGCTGGCGGCGTTTGTGGCAGACCTCAAAGAAAAGGTCGAGAATTTTCTCGTGCGGCCGCTGTCTTCGGAGATGGCACAACAGGTGCGCGAGTTGGGACTACAGGCAGGCGCGGAAGAGCGTTTCATCGAGCGCTGCCAAGGCCTCGGCGTGTCTGTGGACGCTTCGTACGTGCAGGCATGTGTGAAGCCGGGATCGCTCGTCGCCGCGGAGTACGGTCACCAGTTCGTCCGGGATGTGCAGGACCGCGTTCGCCGGGAGATGCGGGCCCAGGTCCAAGAAATTGCCGAGGAACTTGCGGCAGCCGTGGAGGAGCGGCTCCAGATGGAGGAGCGCGCGCGTGCGCCCGAGCGGGACGCCACCGAGCGCTGGTGTCAGGTGCTGCGAAGCTACGTGGAGTTCGGCGAACGGTACGAGAGCGCCCTTGCGGCGGTGACACAAGGGGAGGTGCCGCGCGGTGCATGAACGAGATCAGGCGCTCGTGCGCCTGCGCGAGATGGGCGCCCTCGTGGAAGGCCTTCAGGGCGTCGATCTGCGGCCACTGAAGCGCGCCATCGAGCGGCTGGAGCAAAAGGCGACCACCATCGCCGTGTTCGGGGCGTTTTCAGCAGGAAAGTCGTCGCTGCTGAACGCGCTCCTCGGGCGGCCGCTGCTCGCCGTGTCTCCGCAGCCCACGACAGCTGCCATCACGAGCATCCACCCCGGAGGCGGGGGTGGCACGTCCGTGCGCATCACGGCCAAGTCTCGGGACGAACTCTGGCAGGACGTGCGCGCACTCCTGGATGCGCTTTTGCTGAACGCCTCCGACCTCGAGGGCGCCATTCGCTTGGCGTCCGGACTCTCGCCAGCGAAGTTTCCCATTCACCTGAGGCGGCACGTCCGGTTCTTAAAGGCGCTCGCCGAGGGCTACCCGGACATGGCGCCCCGCATCGGCAGCCAGTGGGAGGCTTCGCTCGAAGAGCTCCGCGATTTTTCCGCGGATGAGAAGCGCGCGGCGTACGTCAGTCAGGTGGACGTGCGGGCCGATTCGCCGCTTGGCAGGCGCGGGTTCATCTTCGTAGATACGCCCGGCGTCGATTCCATCCACCGCCGCCACACGAACGTCGCGTTCCATTACATGCGCGAGGCGGACGCCATCGTGTTCGTCATGTACTACACGCATGCGTTCAGCCAGGCGGATCGCGAGTTTCTGTTGCAGTTGTCGGGCGTGCAGGACGTCGCGGGAACCAACAAGCTGTTTTCGGTCGTGAACGCGGTCGATCTCGCCGAGAGCCGTGAGGAACTCGACGCCGTGCTGGATCGCGTGAAGCAGGACGAGCGCAGGCTCGGCGTGCGCGAGCCGCGGCTGTATCCCGTGTCGGCGCAACTCGCGCTCGCGGCTCGGATGCTCGCCGCGGATCCGCAGGACGACGCCGCGCTTGAGATCGCCCGCGCGCGCCTGGGTCGCAGCGATTTCGCGCCCACCGCGGACGCCGTTGCCGAGATGGAGCGACAGGCCGGCCTCGCCCTGCTCGAGGCGGATCTGGCGGACTTCTGCACGCGCGAGGCGGATCGTCTGGCCGTCGATCTCGTCGAGCGAACTCGCCAAACCCTGCTGCGCGACGTCGAAGCGGCCCTTGAAAAGGTGTCCCTCGCCATCTCGGCGGATGAGACCGCGCGCGAGAAGCAGCGGGCGGAAATTGCGCGGGCCCACAGACTCGTCGACGAGGCGGCGCAGTCGGTTCAGGTCCGCGCTGTACCGCCCGTTCAGCGGGAGCTGCAGGAGCTTCTGTTCCACGCTGGCGAGCGCGTTCGCTTCGCGTACCGAGACATGTTCCGCGAGGCGTTTCATCCTGGCCGCTTCCGCATGGGAAACGCACAGGACAAGCTGCGCGAGGCCGCGCGCGAGTTTGCGGACGCCGTGGGCCGTCGCCTCGAGATCGAGCTTCGGACCTTCGCCCTCCGCGCAGAGCAACTGGCGTCCAAGGCAGCGGCGCAAGACGCGGCGCGGCTCGCCGATGGATGGCCGGTTCAAGCTGTCCCGGTGCGGGAGCCGGATGTCTCGCTTCAATTCGACACGGCGGACGAGGTCATCACCTTCGATGACGGCGTGCTCGCTCCGCACTTCCGTCACTTCCGCTCTGCCAAGCAGTTTTTCGAAGAGGGGGGGCAAACGGCGATGATGGACGCCGCGATGCCCGCCGTCATGGAGCAGGTCAAGGGAAAGCTTGACGAAGTCGGAGGGCGCTTGGCCGAGCGCGCAAAGGTCGCCCTGGTGGATGCGCTCTCCGCTTTCTACGGCGATCTCGCCGCTTCGCTTGAGACCCTGGCCGCAGACCTTGAGCGACCGGTAGATCCGGCCGAACGGGATCGGCTTGTGGCAGTGCGGGCGTCGCTGCAATCCGTCGAAGGACGGGGCGTTTGAAGATTCGGTTTGTCGCCCGCGCGGCGGATGGTTAGAATGGAGTAGCGATAAGGCCTGCCAAGGAGGAGATGCGCATGCGGCGTCGACGTTGGGAGTACGAGGACTGGCCGAGCGAGAACAGGCGTTGGGGCGTGTGGCTCGCGGGCGGGACTGCGCTCGTCGCCGTCTTCTACATCCTCGGCATCTGGACGGGCGCGGCGCTCACGCGCGGTCGCTCGCAGACGACCGTGGAGTACGTTCCTCCTCAAACGGGCAACACCACGAGCACATCCGGGACCCTTACGCCCATTCCGGGCGTTGATGGCACGACCATTGTGACCGAGATTTACAATCGAGTGAAAAACAGCATCTTCACCATCACCGCTGTGTCCGGTGGCAAGCCGACGTCGAGCGATGCGGAAGAGGATATCGGCACCGGCTTTCTGATCGACCACAACGGGGATCTCCTGACCAACGCGCACGTCGTGGGCTCGGCCACCACGGTCGAGGTGTCCGGCGACAACCGCCAGTTTGTGGGGCGCGTGATCGATGCGGATCAGCTCGACGATCTCGCCATCGTGCGCATCCCTGCGCCCAAATCGCTGCAGCCATTGCCGCTCGGAACGGTGAAGTCTCTCCAGCCCGGCAATTTGGTGATAGCTATCGGCAATCCGTTCGAACTCACGTCCAGTGTGAGCTCGGGCATCGTGAGCGGACTCAACCGATCGATGTCGGAGTCGAGCGGGCACGTGATGAACGGAATGATCCAGACGGATGCGCCGCTTAACCCGGGCAATTCGGGCGGGCCGCTCCTGAACGCGGCCGGTCAGGTGGTGGGCATCAACACGCTGATTGAGAGTCCGATCGAAGGATCCATCGGCATCGGATTTGCCATCCCCATCGACCGATTCATTCAGCTCGAGCCGGAGTTGCTCGCTGGGAAGCCGGTTGCACACGCGTGGCTCGGCATTGAGGGCATGGACATCGACAGCCTGATGCAGCAGGCGCTGAATCTGCCGGTGTCTTCGGGCGTGTACGTGACAGAAGTGACGCAAGGAGGCCCTGCGGCAAAGGCGGGGCTGCGCGGGGATTCCAACGCGGCCAAGCTGAACAGCCTCAGCGAATCGGCGAATCCGTACGCCGCGTTGAAGGGCAACGGCGACATCATCGTCGGGATCGACGGCAAATCCGTGTCGAGTATTGAGCAGTTGACGCAGTACATCAACCAGGACGAACCGGGGCAGACCGTCGTCCTGACGGTGCTGCGCGGCGGGAAGACGTTGCACGTGCGCGTCACGCTCGGGACGTGGCCGTCCGGACAGAATCCTTGAACCGGACGGCCACGCGGCTCGTCTTTACGGCTGGTACTACGGCTGAAGGCGAGCCTCGCGGATGGCCTGCTTGCGTTCCTTGGCGACGTGCGACTGATGAAACATCTTGAGCAGCGCCCGCTTTTCCAGCCGGGACACGTAGGAACGCGAGATGTCGAGCGAGTCGGCTACCTCGTTCTGGGTCCACTCGCGCCCGTCGGCGAGGCCGAACCGGAGTTCAATCACCTTGCGCTCGCGCTCGTCGAGGACGTCGAGCAACTGGCGCATCGTGTTCAGTTCCATCCGGCGGGATACCTCGTCTTCGGTCGAGTCGCTCTCGGAGAAGAGGATGTCGCCGATGGTGATCTCGTTGCCTTCCTTATCCGTCCCGATGGGGCTGTACAGTGACACGTCCTTGCGCGATTTGCGCTGGGCGCGCAGTTGCATCAGAATCTCGTTTTGGATGCAACGCGCGGCATAGGTCGCGAATTTGGTCCCTTTGGACGGCTGATACGTGTCCACAGCTTTAATCAAGCCGACCGTGCCGATGGAAATCAGGTCGTCCTGATCGATCCCGGACGTATCAAACTTCTTCATGTCATCGACATCGCTGCGGTTGGGCCATCGTGGAGGCGAATGCGTGCATTTCCAGGAGATCATTCAGCACTACGGCTATGCGGGCGTCTTTTTCATCATCTTCGTCGAGGCCATTGGATTCCCGTTTCCTGCTGAGACGACGCTGACACTCGCCGGGATCGAGTGGTCCAAGGGCGTGTTCCACCTGGTTCCTCTTTGGCTGATGGGGTGCCTCGGCAACCTCGTCGGCTCCGCCGTGGCGTTTTTGATCGGCTGGTTTCTGGGGCGCCCGGTGGTGTTGTACTTCGGCAAGTACGTCGGGATCACGGACGAGAAGCTCGACAGGGTCAACGAGCGATTCCAGCGATACGAGTTGGCCGTCATCTTCATCGCCAAGTTCATCGCCGGCGTGCGCATCATCGTGCCGTATCTGGCGGGCATCAACCGCATGCATCCGGCGAAGTTTTTCACCGTGAACACGATCGCCGCCGTCGTGTGGTCGGGCGCCTTCATCATTGCCGGAAAGTATATTGGTGAGGAAGTCGCCCGCTACTGGCCGTTCCTGAAGCATCACCTGTGGCTGGCCGCCATCCTCGTCGCCGTCCTTGTCGCGCTCTTCCTTGCGTTTCGCAGGTGGGAGCGCAAGAAGTTGCACGGGTCGGCCCCGGATGCGAAACGAGATCGCGCCGAGCGCTGATTCGCCGCTCCGACAGGCCGCTGTCGTAGGACATCTCTCCATTCGCATACATGCGAATGGGGGGTGTTCTTCGTGCAGCGGCCTGTTCGCGTGATTTGGCTTGTGCAGCAGGGTGACGCCACAGCGCCATGTTCCGCCGAGATTGCGCGACTTTGGGCCCGGACGTCTGTCGCGCTGGCCCACCAACGCGCGGAATCATCCGCTGGCGGCAGAACGGCGGAGGCCGGATCGTGATGTGGACCGCCGTCTACACGCGCGTGTCGACCGAACACCAGGCGCAGTCAGGGCACGGCCTCGATGTCCAGCGGGAGGCGTGCGTGCAGTACGCGGGGGCCCTCGGTGTGCCTCTCTGCGACATCCGCATCTACGAGGAGGCGGGCGGATCGGGCGAGGACATGGATCGGCCAGAGCTCCTGCGACTCCTCGACGACGTCCGGCGCGGGCTTGTCGATCGCGTCGTTGTGAAGCACCCTGACCGCCTTTCGCGCAACGTGGCAGATAAGGCCATCGTGGTGAGGGAGTTGTCCGCTTGCGGCGTGAAGCTCCACTTCGTGGACGTGCCCAACTGGGATGAGTCCGACGAGGCCGTGCTTCTGTTTCACGTCATCTCGAGCATCGCCGAATACGAGTTGCGTCAGATCCGCAGGCGGACGCTGGCCGGCAAACTGAGGGCGGTTCGCGACGGCAAGGTGATGCCGTCCGGCGTCGATCCCTACGGCTATCGATACGAGGGCGGTCGATACGCCGTCGTCCCGGAGGAGGCCGAGATTGTCCGGCTGATCTACCGCTGGTACGCGTTCGAGCACATGAGCCTTCGCGCCATCGCGGATCGGCTCGACGCGATGGGCGTACCGACAAAGACGCGCCGGTCAGCGCGCTGGCACCCGAGTACCGTGGCGCGGATTCTCGACAACCCACTTTACCAAGGCATCTGGTATTACAATCGGCGGCGCACGCGAAAACGGGAACGGCGCGGTTCCAAGGGGCTACTCCGCGGCCGAGGGCGACAGGTGGTGTCCGTACGCGATCCCAGCGAATGGATTGGCGTGCCTGTGCCAGCCGTGGTGGATGCTGAGCTCGCGCGCTTGGTCGCGCTTCGCAAGCGCTCTGAGGCGCCGCGCGGCTCGGCGTCTCGACATACGTTTTTGTCGGGGAAGCTCGTTTGCGCCCACTGTCAACGCGCGTGGCGCCACGAGGCATGTCGGACGGCGAGCGGGATGGTGCGCAAGTTTCGGCGGCCACCGGCGGAGCGGGGCGCAGCGTCCTGCCCGTATGCATGCGGGCGCGTGTCTGCCTGCGAGGTGGAGGAGGCGGTGTGGCGAGAACTGGTGCGGCGCGCGCGGGCGTGGGGATTCGGACCGCATTTCGCCGGGGATTTGAACGAAGGCCATCCGCTGGACGAGGATGCGGCACGCCTGCGGCGAGAGCTTCGTGCGGCTGTGGAACGGCGGGATCGCGCGCGGGAACTGTATCTGCGCGGTCACCTCGAGCGAAGCGAGGCCCTGCGCGCCATGTCCGAGGAGATGCGCCGCCTGCGCGCCGGGCGCGACGAGGCGTGTCGACTGTGTCACGCGCGACAGCGCAGATGGAACGCACATGAGGAGCTGTGGAAGGCGCTCGAGGTAGACGCTGGCGTCGAACTCAGACGGATGTGGCTCGAGGCCCTGGTGTCGCGCGTGGAGATCGACGCTTCGGGAGACGAGGTGGTGCTCACCCTCGTGGCACGCGTGCGCGCCGATCCAAGTTTCGGCGTCGACGACACCTTGGCGACGTGAGCGACCAGGCGGAGGTTGTGCTCGACGAGGATGTCGTGCGCCTGCTTGTCACGGTACTTTCGCCAGAGTTCAAAGTATTTTGCCTCGTCCTCCTTGGACAGCGGTTGCGGAAACGACTGGCTGGCAAAGCTCGACGCCAGCACAAAGTCGTCGGCCGATCCGGAGAGCAGGGACAGCTTGAACAACGGGGATTCACCTCCGACTGTGCCAAACGGCCGTGCTTCCTAGCCTATGTCGCATCGCCGCCAGGGGTGAGATGTACCCGGCCAGTCCCAGGCCGATGAGCCGGTGGCCGAGATCGTTGGGATGTACGGGAGCGCGGCCGTCGAGCACGTCCCTCAGCGTTCCCGTGCGGTAGCCCGAGATGAGGAGCGCCTCTCGGCCCGCGAACCACGCGTCCACTGGCGCGACGGGTGCGCGAAGGCGGCTCGCCACTTGACCAATCACGCTGTTGAGGCCACGGATGGCGGACGTGGCGAGGGGAGCGTGCGGAAAGGGATTGTACAGGGTGCAAAGTACGATGGGTGCGCCTGCTTGCCGACAGGCGGCCGCGATGAACGCGAGGTCGATCGCGTAGCGGCGGTAGGCGGCGCGAAGGTGCCGGCGTAAGTGAGCCTGCGAGCGCGAGGCGAGGGCGGCTTGAATCAGGTCGTCTCCGCCGACGAGGACGGCGGCCACGTCGGCGCGCGTGAGCGCCGCGTTGTCCGACGCCACCGCTGCCGCGAGATCCGCACTTGTCCATCCGGGCCGCGCCACGACACGCGTTTCCACCTGCGCGCGCATCTCGGCAGCCACCGCTTGCGCCGCCACCTGCGGGTAGGCGCGCGCGGGCTGAGACGCGCATTCTCCGTACGCGATGGAGTCGCCCAAATGCAGCACGATCACGCTCATCAACTCCTTGGCCAGCGCCCGCAAGGGGCGGGAACGTCGGCATACAATGAACCATCGCAACTTCATTGCATGCGGTTGCCTCGCGAAACGAGCGGGTGTTTGCCACAATGTGTGCGTGAGGAGAGGAGAACGTGACCGTACGCCCCGAACAGGTGCTCTTGTACGCCGCGACGCAGGGCGATCTCGTCAAATGTTACGCCGCGGCGGACGTCGCGGGCATTCCGTACAGCCAGTGCACCGGCGATTTTCAGACTGCGTGGGCGAAGTGCGCGGACGCCTCCACCATCGTCGTGGCGGTCGGCGGTGCGGCGCTGTACGCGCTCTACTACAATCCGTGTGGTTGGTCCAACCCTGCGGCCATGCCCGCGGGACACACGCCCTTCACGGTCGAGCCATCTGGCATGGGGGTTCAGGCGGCGCGGGCCAACGCATTTGTCAACGCGGCTGGATACACGGCGCTCGACAGCCTCACGCTCGCCGTGATGTTGTCGTACTATGCCGTGCACGGCGCATTTCCGCGCGGCTACACTTCGCTTCCAGCGCAGGAGGTCCCTCAACGCGTCTGCGTGACGGGGAGTTCTTCCCACGTAGTCGGCGTCTCGGTTTCGCAAGGCGTCGATCCGTCTCCCACGGTGTCCAGCCCGTCCGTCGGCCTGTACGCGGCTTTTGCCACGGAGCAGGAGGTCCTGCAGGCGTTTCAGCAGGGATGGCCGGGCGTGGCGACAACCGCTGGCCTTGGCACGGAAACCGCGCCGTACACGCACGTCATTGCATCGCAGCCAGACGTGAACATTGCGCGGGCGTTTGCGGCGACCAACCATGCGTCGTGGTGGCTCTCCTTCTGGACCGTCAGCTGGCCTGAGACCGGCACCACGTTTTACGAAGCGGGTTATACGGCCGGCGCTTACGCCGCGTCTCAAATCGAGGCGTATCCCGGTTCGCGGCGGCCCGACTTTGTGATTTTGGATCCGGAGGGATACAATAATCCTGCGTCGACGGCGGCGGAGTGCCAGTCGTTCATTCAAGGGTTCGTGGCAGGCGTGAAGAGCGTCTCAGCGCGGCTTCAGCCGGCTTTCTACGTCAACCAGTGGCAGTATGTGACGTACGACCTTCAGTCGGTCGATCTGCCGTGTTTTATTGCCATTGCACCCATCGCGGGCAACCGCCCCATGGTGAACGGCGCGAATATCCGCGGCTATGTCGCGTATTACGCCGGCTGCCCGGCCGCCTCCTACGTCAGTCAGGTGAAGACGTGGGGCGGATTGTACAATACCGTTCAGTTTCGAGACAGTGGCGTCGATTGCCCGCCCGCCTGACGGCGGGCTTGGGGCCTTAGGGCGGCGAATTCGAGGAGGAAATGGTGTGGCGACATCTCGCGTGGACTCGGAGCGCGCGCACGCGCCTTTGCGGGTGGACAAGCCGATGGATACGGCCCGGATTGAAAAGGCGGTCCGTATGATCCTGGAGGCCATCGGAGAAGACCCGGATCGGGAGGGACTTGTGGACACGCCCACCCGGGTGGCAAGAATGTA
Source organism: Alicyclobacillus mali NBRC 102425 (assembly GCF_001570745.1). Lineage (GTDB taxonomy): Bacteria > Bacillota > Bacilli > Alicyclobacillales > Alicyclobacillaceae > Alicyclobacillus > Alicyclobacillus mali. The sequence goes on along the minus strand of NZ_BCSG01000019.1, from coordinate 69,765 downwards.
TCAGGAGATCTTTTCCGGGCTCCATCGAGATCCTGAGGAGGAGTTGTCAGCCCGGTTCCACGTTGAACACGGGGAAGTCGTCTTGGTGCGGGACATCCCCTTTTACTCGATGTGCGAGCACCACCTGCTTCCGTTTTTCGGAACGGCGCACGTGGCCTATCTTCCGCACAACAACGTCGTGACGGGGCTGTCAAAGCTCGCGCGGCTTGTGGACGTCGTGGCCAAGAAGCCACAGGTGCAGGAGCGCATGACGAACGAGATTGCAGACGCCCTGGCAGAGGCGCTGGAGGCGGAGGGCGTGCTCGTCGTGATCGACGCGGAACACCTGTGCATGAGCATGCGGGGCATTCGCAAGCCTGGCAGCCGCACCACCACCATCGCCGCGAGGGGCAAATACGACGAAGATTCGCGGCTGCGCGAGGAGATCCTGCAGCTCATCCGCCTCGGGGGCTGACTTTGGAGTCCACTTGGGCCATGCCCTCAACAGCAGTAGTGCCGCCTGCGCGAACGGTCCTGGCGTTCGTCGCGACTTGGGAAGTCGTCCTCGTCTTCGGGTGACGGTCCGAGTGCCGCGCGCTCCGAGCTTTCTCCCGGATGAGGCGATTCGGCCTTGGAACCAGGCGATCCCGGCACGCGGGTGGCGTCCTCAAAGGTCCCGAATACGACGGGCTTTCCATCCTTGACCATGAGCCTGCCCTTTGCATAGACGCGTTCGATGCGGAATTGATCATCGCACACGACGAGGTCGGCGTCGCAGCCGACCTTTAATCTTCCCTTGTGCCGCAGTTTGAGCAGCCGCGCGACGTTCTGGGTCGCGAACGAGATTGCCAGTGAGACGGGGAGATGCTCTTCGCGGACGAGATCGACCGTCTCTTCCCACAGCGTCGCGATGCTGCCAATGCCCATGGCGACGAGTTTGCCGCGCTCGTCGAAAATGGGGGACGATCCATTGGAGTCGGAGCTCATGGTGATGACATGGGGCTTTACGCCTGCGTCGAGCAGTTTCACGATGGCCTTCGAAGGCTTGATGGAGACGTGATCGTGCGCGTCTGGGCGAATGCCGCTCGTGATGTCGCACATGCCGTACCGCTTGCCCCACTCGATACTTGCCTCCAGCAGTCCCGGATTTCGATTCAGGTGCGTGGGCACAAAGGTGGAGCGGGGCAAGCCAGTGCGCTTGGCCACGCGAATCAAAAGATCCAGTTGGTCCTCCTCGTCGCCCATGTGAAAGTGCACCACGCCCGCCTTTCCCGCCAACAGCCCTCCGACGTACGCCTCCGAGACCAATTCGGCGATCTCGTTTTCATCCGGGTGGCTGGAGCGGGAGTCTGCGATGGCGATTTCCCCGATGCCGACCACCTTGTCGATCAGGACGAGGTCCGACCTTGGCATGCCCGTCAGCGTCCGGGTGGGGACTTGATAGGCGCCGCTGTAGATATATGTGGTGATACCTTCGAAGTCCAGCGCAAAGGCCTTCGCGAGGAGTTCACGGGTGCTTCTCGTGACACCGTCGGTGCCGAGCACGCCTACGGCGGTCGTGACGCCTGCGGTCGTAACGTGGGACAACGAGATTTCCGGCGTCCGGTAGTGGAAACCGCCCTCGCCTCCGCCGCCAGCCATGTGCACGTGCTGATCGACGAGGCCGGGAAAGGTGGGGCGGCCGTCGAGATCGATCACGTCAATGGGTACATTGCCTGCGAGCTCAAGATGAGGTTCGATGGCTGCGATCTGACGGCCTGTGATGAGGATGTCGCGGACGCCGAGATCGTCTGGCGCGTAGACGTGGGCGCGTTTGAGCAAGGTGAGCGAAGTCATAGGCCCTCCCTGGTCGAGAAACTTTTATGGTATGATGTTCCAAAACGGGGAAGGCTATGCGCCGGCATGAAAAAACCGCCCCAAGCGGGGCGGTTTGACGGGCCACTTCAGCCGTTCAGCGCGGCTTCGTAGTTTTTGTTGGCCTGATCCCAGTTCAGGACGTTCCACCAGGCCTTGATGTATTCCGGACGGCGGTTCTGATACTTGAGGTAGTACGCGTGCTCCCACACGTCGAGGCCGAGGATGGGCTTCTTGCCCTCCATGAGCGGGTTGTCCTGGTTTGCCGTGCTCATCAGCGCAAGCTTGCCGTTGTCGAGGACGAGCCAAGCCCAGCCGCTTCCGAAGCGAGCCGTGGCCACCTGCGTGAACTGCTCCTTGAACGCTTCAAAGCTGCCGAAGGTGTCCCGGATGGCGTCCGCCAACTTGCCCGTGGGCTCGCCGCCGCCGTTCGGCGAGAGGAGCGGCCAGAACAGGCTGTGGTTGGCGTGACCGCCGCCGTTGTTGCGAATCGCGGTGCGGATGTTCTCCGGCACGGCGTCCAGGTTGCTGATGAGTTGTTCCACGGTCTTGGATTCGAGATCCGGGTGGCCTTCCAGCGCCTTGTTCAGGTTGTTGACGTACGCCGCGTGGTGGCCGTTGTAGTGAACGTTCATGGTCGCCGCGTCGATATGCGGCTCCAGCGCGTCATACGCGTAGGGAAGCGGTGGGAGTTGATGTGGCATTCGCAGCTCAACCTCCTTACGAATTTTCATGATCCGTTCCCATTGTAGCGCATGTCTGTCCACAATTCCAGATGAGAAGGAAATCTGAGGATCCTCAAAGGCTCGCCGCACCGCGCGTCCAGTTTACGGAGCGCACGTAGGGATGGTATACATGAATGGAGATGTCGTAGCTGGAAAGGGAGATGAGGTTGCACCTTCTGGAAGGCAAGACCATCGCGGTGATGGGCGTCGCCAATCGCCGGTCCATCGCCTGGGCGGTGGCGGAATCGGTTCGCAAGTTGGGCGGAAAGCTCATCTTCACCTATCGAAGTGAACGCGCCGGGCGCGAATTGGAGCGCCTCTGCCAGGACGCGTTTGGAGAAGACGTGCCGCTCATCGTCCGCTGCGATGTGCAGGATGAGGCCTCGCTCGAGGCGGCGTTTGCCGAGATCGCGCAGGCGACCGAGCGCGTGGACGGGCTCGTGCATTCCATCGCGCATGCGCGCGTCGAAGATCTTCAGGGCGAGTTCGTCGAAACGCCGCGCGAGGGCTTTGATCTCGCTCTCGAGACGAGCGCCTACAGCCTCGTCGCCGTCGCGCGTGCCGTGCGCCCGCTTATGACACAGGGCGGCAGCATTGTCACCATGAGCTACCTGGGCGCAGAGCGAGCGGTGCCCAATTACAACGTCATGGGCGTCGCGAAGGCCGCCCTCGAGGCGTCGGTGCGCTATCTGTCGCGCGATCTCGGCCCCAACGCCATCCGCGTCAACGCTGTCTCAGCAGGACCCATCCGCACGCTGGCCGCCAAGGGCGTCCGCGGATTTAACGACGTGCTGCACGCCGTCGAGGAGCGCGCGCCACTTCGGCGCAACGTCACGGCGGAAGAGGTGGGCGACGTGACTGCGTTTCTCTTGAGCGATCTCGCCCGCGGCCTGACAGGCGAAGTCATTCACGTCGACGGCGGTTACCACATCGTGGGCATTTGACACAAGATGCGGGGGGCGGTGAGCCTCCCGCGCGTCCGATTTACCCCTTCACGTCGATTCCTACGGCTTCCCCAACGTTCGCGAATCCGTCTCGCGCGAGCAGTTCGTCGAGTCCCCGCACGAGTTCTCCCACGACCGCCGGTCCGCGATAGATGAGGGCCGTGTAAATCTGCACGAGCGACGCACCGCTCCGGATTTTTTCGTACGCGTCTTCGGCCGTGAACACGCCGCCCGAGCCGATGATGGGCAGGCGTTTTTGCGCCGCGCGCGAGGCGATGCGCACCACTTCTGTGGAACGAGCCGCGAGCGGCCGCCCACTGAGCCCGCCCGTCTCGTCCCGGTATCTCCCGGAAAGTGGGGGCCTTTCGATTGTCGTGTTGGTGCAGATGAGTCCCAGGTGTGCCCGAAAGGGCGATGTGGCCAACGCGTCCACGATGCGTTCAATCTCGTCATTGGGCAGATCGGGCGCGAGTTTTATCCACAGCGGCAGACTGTGTCGGCTTCGGATGGGCTCAATGGCTTTGAGCAGATCGAGCATGAAGGACTCGGACTGGAGATCGCGCAGGCCAGGCGTGTTGGGCGAACTCACATTGATGGTCAGGTAGTCGGCGAATGGCGCCACCTGCTCGAGCGCCAGCAGGTAATCCTCGTGCGCGAGCTCATTGGGCGTCGCTTTGTTTTTACCGATATTGATCCCGAGAATGCCATGGATCCCTAACTGCCGAATCTGCTCCAGGCGGCGAGCGACGGCACGGGCCCCTTCATTGTTGAAACCCATCCGGTTAATCAACGCCTCGTCTTCAATCAGGCGGAACAGTCGAGGCTTAGGGTTTCCTGGTTGGGGCCTCGGGGTCACGGTTCCGATTTCTACAAACGAGAAGCCCATGCGGTACCAGGCCGGGATGGCGACGCCGTTCTTGTCGAGTCCTGCCGCAAGGCCAATCGGATGAGCGAAAGGAAGGCCGAGCACAGTCTGCGCCAGGCTTTCGGGCGCTCGCACTCGCGGTGCAAACCACCCTGCGGCGGCTGGCGCGCGGCTTAGCGCGGCGAGTATCCATTCGTGCGCCCGTTCCGCGGACATGCGAAACAGGATGGATCGGACAGCGGAATACATACGCTCCCCCTCGTGTCGCGGATGATGGTCGTTGGCAAGTGTATCATGATTGACAACGTGTTGCACGGCGCTACAGCTGGCGTTCCACGAAGGTGGCCACATGGAAGTCGGAACGCGCTGTCACACATTCGCGGCAGCGTTCGTCTACATAGTGGACCCAGATTTGAAGGGGTAGAGGGATGAGGCACGCGCGTCGCAACGACACGCCGGCGGAGGACGCGCCGCCGCTCGCTGAATGGATGGAATTGTATGGCGGTGACGTGATCCGTCTGGCATACTCGTACGTCCACAACTTTCACAAAGCTGAAGATATCGCCCAGGACGTGTTCCTGCGCGCATGGCAGCACTACGGAGACTTTCAGGGCCACTCGTCCATCAAGACATGGCTTCTGTCCATCACGGCCAATCGCGCGCGTGACGTTTTGCGATCCGGCGCCGAGCGGCGCGAGCTCGCCGACGAGGGCGAGGCGTTTGCGCGGCAAGTCGAGCCGTCCGATCCCGCCGACGTGGTCGCGGACAAACTGGCTCGTGACGCCGTCTGGCGAGCCATTCGGGCGCTACCGGAAACGTATCGCGAGGTGATGGAACTGTATTACGGAAACGATCTCACGACGCATGAGGTCGCCGAAGTCCTCGGGATCCGAGATCAGACGGTGAGGACGAGGCTGCACCGAGGGCGTCAGTTGCTCGAACGGGCGCTGGCCGAGCAGGGAGGGATAGGCGTTGACCAAGCGTGACGACGATGATCTGGAGGCGAGGATCCGCAGCGCATATCGGGAGCGAACGCCTGTGCCGTTCCGCGACGAGATCAGAACGCGCGTCCTGCGGGAAGCAGCCTCCACCACGGGAGCGAGCAGGACTCTCCGCGCCTCGGCAAGGCAGCGACGCTTCGTGTCATCGGCCGTGCTCTGGCTGGCGGGTGTGGCCGTCGCCGCCGTCTGCCTGGTGGTGGCTTGGCCGAAGACGCCGCTTGGGCCTATCTCCGGAACGAACACGGCGATGCAGTCCGCTAGGGCTCACGGCCAAACGGTGGTCCAAGGATATGGGCTCACCTACGCTCCCATCGAGGTGTCCGACGTGCGCATCGGCACGCTGCCCGGGGAACCGGCCAACTCATGCGTGCTGGCCGAACTGCGGAATACTTCGAAGCAGACGCTCGTTGAGCCTGATGTGATGGGCATTCTCTGGTTTACGCCGCGGAGCGGAGGCGGCGAGAACTGGCTGACGTTCGTCAACGCGCCCGCCCAAGGGCTGAAGCCCGGTCAGACGGTCACGTGGGGGTTTCACCCGTCAGGGCCGCACGCCCAATCGTCCCAGGCCCTCTCGGAGATCCCTCATCTTCGGTTTTTCTACAGTCGGGAAGCGTCTGCTGAATGGGCCAACCTCGTGTGGAAGCAGGCGCCGATTCGCGTGGAAGACGTCCAGGTGCTACCCGTACCCGGCGGAGCGGGGGCGACCTGGCAGTCCGTCGACGTCTACGCCACCCTCGTGAATCGCTCGTCTCGGACGGTGGATCTGGCGGACGAGCGGGCCGTCATCTGGTTCTCGCAAGGGGCGTCCGATACGTTTTTCGATCCGTCCGCTGTCCGGTTTCTGTTTCACGTGACGCCGGAGTTGCCAGGAGTTTCGTGGCCCACCGTGCTTAAGCCAGGTCAACGAGCGCGCGTGGATTTCCGCGTCCTGTCAACCAGAAGCACGGACTTTTTCAGCCGCGTGTGTCACGTAGCCGTGTTGGACGCGCCGCTCGTTCCCGAGAACTAGGGTAGCACCCGTATTGTCCCAGTCCCCCGCCTGCCATTGCGTTTCGTGGACGTGCTCAGTACACTGGATGCGGAACAAACGAGGGCGACTTGCCCCAAGGCTCGCTGGGGGGATCTAGGTGATTATTGGTGTACCCAAGGAATTGAAGGACAACGAGAATCGGGTGGCCATCACGCCGGCACTAGCGCACGCGCTGGTGGACCAAGGGCACGAGGTTCGGATTGAGGCGGGGGCGGGAGAGGGAAGCGGTTTTCGAGACGAAGACTATACCTCGGCAGGCGCCACCATCGTCCCGGACGCAGAGACGGTCTGGAAATCGGCGGACATGGTCATGAAGGTCAAAGAGCCCCAACCGGTTGAATATTCGCACTTCCGGTCCGGGCTCATTTTATTTACCTATCTCCACCTCGCGCCGGAACCGGAGCTCACGAAGGCGCTGATGGATTCGGGCGTCACTGCCATCGCGTACGAGACGGTGCAACTGGAAGACCGTTCGCTGCCCCTCTTGACTCCGATGTCCGAAGTGGCGGGACGCATGTCCATTCAGATTGGGGCACACTTCTTGGAGAAGGCGCACGGCGGGCGCGGCGTGTTGCTCGGCGGCGTGCCCGGTGTACCGCCTGCGCGCGTGATTGTGGTGGGCGGCGGGATCGTCGGCACCAATGCGGCCCGCGTGGCCGTCGGCATGGGCGCCGATGTCACCATCTTCGACAACAATCCGAAGCGGCTGCGGGAACTGGACGACCTGTTCCAGGGGCGCGTGCGGACCATGATGTCCAACCCGTACAATCTGCGGGAGCACATCGAGGGTGCGGATCTCCTTATCGGCGCAGTGCTCATCCCGGGGGCGCGCGCACCGAAGATCGTCACGGAAGAGATGATCAAGGGCATGAACCGCGGCGCCGTGGTGGTCGACGTGGCCATCGATCAGGGCGGGTCCATTGAGACCATCGACCGCATTACGACGCACTCGAACCCTGTGTTTGAAAAGCACGGCGTGCTCCATTACGCGGTGGCCAACATTCCGGGCGCGGTGCCGCGAACCTCGACACTTGCACTGACCAACGCGACGGCCCCCTACGCGCTGCGGCTCGCGCAGGGGCGTGAGGATGCGCTTCGGCACGATCCGGCGTTGGCCCGCGGCGTGAACGTCTACAAGGGCCGTGTCACGTACCAGGCGGTGGCGGATGCGCTCGGGCTGGCGTATACGCCGATCGACAGTTTGCTGTAAAATGTGACTAAGGGGGGGTGCGCGTGGTCACCGAGGAACAGGTGCGCACAGTCTTGATGGACGTGCTTGACCCCGAGATCCAGATCGACATCGTCAACCTGGGCATGGTGTATGGCGTCGACATTCAGGAGGGCGGGAAGCGAATCAAGGTTACCGTCACCCTGACGACGATGGGATGCCCGTTGTTTGACGACATCAAGGAACAGATCATCGAGAAGCTGTCCGAGCTGGAAGGGGTCGAAGAGGTCGACGTGGAGTTGACCTTCGATCCGCCCTGGGACAAAGAGATGATGTCCGAAGAGGCCAAGCTGGTGTTCAAGTACTTGTTCTAACACATATCGCGCAGGGCGGGGGCGCTTCCGCCCTGCGCCGACTTGCTTTTTGCTGTCGATGTGGTACGCTTGGGATCGAAAGATGACTTATGCAGTCAACATTATGTTGCCAAGATACAGGCGAAAAGAGAGAGGTCGGTTCGTGTGAGCAAACCGGATTTTGTTGTTCGCGGCCTTCGCGTTGCGGTGGAAGGCAAGGAGATTCTGAAGGGCGTGGACCTTCATGTTCGCGGAGGAGAGATTCACGCCATCATGGGCCCGAATGGGACAGGCAAATCCACGCTGGCTTCGGCCATCATGGGCCATCCGCATTACGAGGTGACCGGCGGAGAGATCCTGCTCGACGGCCAGAACGTCCTGGAGATGTCGGTGGACGAGCGCGCTCGCGCGGGGCTGTTCCTGGCCATGCAGTACCCGGCCGAGGTTCCCGGTGTGTCGAACGCCAACTTCATCCGCACGGCGTTGAACGCCCGCCGCGGTGAGGGGAACGAGATGCCTGTGCTTCAGTTCCATCGCCGCCTCGTGCAGAAGATGAAGGAATTGAGCATCGATCCATCGTTTGCTGAGCGGTACTTGAACGAGGGCTTCTCCGGGGGCGAGAAGAAGCGGAACGAGATCCTGCAGATGGCCATGCTCGAGCCTCGCATTGCCATTTTGGACGAGATCGACTCCGGCCTTGATATCGACGCGTTGAAAATCGTCGCGAATGGCGTCAATCAGCTGCGCTCGGATAACATCGGTTTCCTCATCATCACGCACTATCAGCGGCTTTTGAATTACATCGTGCCGGACGTGGTGCACGTGATGATGCAGGGACGTATTGTCAAGTCGGGCGACGCCAAACTCGCCGAGGAGCTCGAGGCCAAGGGATATGACTGGTTGAAGCAAGAACTCGGCATTGAAGATGAGACTGTCGAAGTGGAAGCCTGAGGGGGTGACGCAGCCATGGGAGAAGTGACTGCTTTGAATCCAGTGCTGCGCGTCGCCCAGGCGTTGCAGGAGCCAAAGGCTGTAACCGTTCGGCGGGATGCGGCTTGGAAGCTGTATGAGTCGCTTGAGGTCCCTCGCCTTGAAAAGACGGATTTGCGGCGCGTCGCGTGGGAAGTGGGCGAGTTCGAGCCGTCGGACGCTCCCGTACCGGAAGCGGCGCTTGGCTATGTTCGCGAGCTTGCGCACTCCTACGCGCTCGTCGTGGACGGCCGGATTCGCGAGATCCACCTGAGCGAGGAGGCCAAGGAGAAGGGTGTCGTTGTCACCTCCATTTTGGAGGCGTGCGACGCGCATCCTGAGATCTGGAATCGGCACTTTGGCACCATTGTGCCCGCCGAAGAGGCGAAGTGGACAGCGTTGAACATGGCGCTGTTCGCGGGCGGGTTGTTTGTGCTCGTCCCGCGCGGCGCGGAGCTGGAGCAGCCTGTCGAGGTCGTTTACGTCTGGACGGGGCGCACCTTCAGCGCCTGCTCCCGGAGTCTGGTCGTCACCGAACCGCTGTCGAGACTGCGCTACGCGGAGACGACCTTCGCATCGGACGGGGGGCGCTTCGTCAACAGTCACGTGCTTGAGGTGTTTGCCGGGCAGGCGAGCCGGGTCGAGATCGCGACGGCGGACGAGTGGGCCAAGGGCGGCATCCATTTCGTGACCCGGCGCGCGAAGGCGGGTAACGACGCCGAGATCGACTGGGTGGTGGCGGATACGTCCGATGGCCAGGCGGTGGAGACGATCGAGAGTGCGCTTGTGGGGCAGGGCAGTCGGAGCTTCGCTCGCGTCATGGGACTCGGCCACGGCCGCGCACACGTGGAGATCACGGCGAGCATGCGGCACGTGGGGCGCCACACGGAAAGCGAGATCTCGATGAACGGAGCGCTGCGCGACCGCGCGAACGTGATTTTCCGCAGCTGCACGCAGATCGAAAAAGGCGCGATCGGCGCGGGCAGCGAGCAGCACGATCGGATGATCATGGTGGACGGCACGGCGCGGGCGGATGCCATCCCGATGCTGCTCATCGACGAGAACGACGTGGAGCGCTGCGGCCACGCGGCGAGCGTCGGCAAGATTGACCCGCTGCAGGTGTACTATCTCATGTCGCGCGGCATTCCGCAGTCCGTCGCGGTGCAGATGATTATCTGGGGCTACCTGCGCGATTCGGTCGAGGCACTGCCGTCGGACGCCATGCGCGATCTCGTCGTGTCAAGGGTGGAAAGGGAGCTTGCGCGATGAACGCGGAGGAGCTTCGCAAGGATTTTCCGATTTTGTCGGAGCGAATCAACGGACATCGACTGGTGTACCTGGATAACGCGGCGACGTCGCAGAAGCCGCGCCAGGTCATCGACGCCTTGCGTCGATACTACGAGCACGACAACTCCAACGTGCACCGCGGCGTGCATACGCTGGGTTCGCGCGCGACCGAGGCGTACGAGGCGGCGCGCGAGCGGGTGGCGCGGTTCATCCGGGCGAAATCACCACAGGAGATTGTCTTCACGCGCGGCACGACGGAGTCGCTGAATATGATCGCGCACGGATATGCGCGCGCGAAGCTGCGCGAAGGGGACGAAATTGTCCTGCCGCCGAGCGAGCACCACTCCAACCTCATCCCGTGGCAGCAGGCGGCGCGGGCGACGGGCGCGACGTTGCGCTACCTGCCGCTGCAGCCGGACGGGACCATCCGGCTGGAGGACGTCGAGGCGGCGGTGACGGATCGGACCAAGATTGTGGCCATCGCGCACGTGTCGAATGTGCTTGGCACGGTCAACCCGGTGCGGGAGATCGCCGAGATCGCCCACCGCCACGGGGCCATCATCGTCGTGGATGGGGCGCAGAGCGTGCCACACATGCCGACGGACGTCGTGGAGATGGACTGCGACTTTCTGGCGTTCTCGGGCCACAAGATGCTCGGCCCGACGGGAATCGGCGTGCTGTACGGCAAAGCCGAGTTGTTGGCGGAGATGGAGCCGACGTACTTCGGCGGTGAGATGATCGACGTGGTGGATCTGTACGAGTCGACGTGGAAAGAGGCGCCGTGGAAGTTTGAGGGCGGCACGCCCATCATCGCGGGCGCCATCGGGCTCGCCGCCGCGATGGACTATCTCGAGAGGGTCGGCATGGCGGAGATCGAGCGGCACGATGCAGCGCTCGCCGCGAAGGCCGTCGAGCGGCTGGCCGAGATCGACGGCGTGACCATCTTCGGTCCGCCACCCGGGCAGTCGCGCGCGGGCCTCGTCACGTTCAACCTCGGCCGCGTCCATCCGCATGATCTCGCCACCGTGCTCGATGCGCGCGGCGTGGCTATCCGGGCAGGGCACCATTGCGCGCAGCCGCTGATGCGCCTGTTCAACGTCCCCGCGACGGCGCGCGCGAGCTTCTACCTGTACAATACCGAGGAAGACGTCGATGCGCTCGTGGATGCCGTCCTCGAGGCAAAGGAGTTTTTCGGCCATGCAATTGGATGATCTGTACCGCCAGGTGATCATGGATCACTATCAGCATCCGCGCAATCGGGGGACGCTCGATGAGAGCGCCATCTCGGTGGATCTGCGCAATCCGAGCTGTGGCGACGAAATTCACCTGCAGCTGCTCGTGGAGGGCGGCGTGGTCAAGGACGTCCGGTTCCTCGGCAGCGGCTGTTCCATTTCGATGGCGTCGGCCTCGATGATGACGGAGGCCATCAAGGGCAAGCCCATTGAGGAGGCTGTCGAGCTCGCGCATTCCTTCCGCGCGATGATGCGCGGCGAGGACGTGGATCTGGAGCACATGGGGGAGCTTGAAGCCTTGCAGGGCGTGAGCAAGTTTCCGGCGCGCATCAAGTGTGCGACGTTGGCGTGGCAGGCGCTGGAGCGAGCTGCGTCCGTGCCCCATGGGGAGCACGTCGAGGAAGAGACGTTCGGCGAGTGAGGAAAGGGCCGCGAGCTGCGGCCGAGATCGACCACGAGGAGGGGATTGGACATGGCGAAAGTGCTGCCGGACATGGAAGAGTACCAGTATGGTTTTCACGACCCGGACATCGCCGTGGCGAAGCTCGACAAGGGTTTGTCGCGAAAGACCGTCGAGCAGATCTCGATGATGAAGAACGAGCCCGGATGGATGACTGACTTCCGCCTGCGCGCGCTGGAGATATTTGAGCAGAAGCCGATGCCCATGTGGGGCGGCGATCTGAGCGAGCTCAACTTCGACGACATCACGTACTACGTGAAACCGACAGAAAAGAAGGGGCGCTCGTGGGACGAGGTGCCGGAGGAGATCAAGCGGACGTTTGATCGCCTCGGCATCCCGGAGGCGGAACAGAAGTTCCTCGCGGGTGTCTCGGCGCAGTACGAGTCGGAGGTCGTCTACCACTCGATGCGCCAGGACCTCGAGAAAATGGGCGTCATCTTCATGGACACGGATAGCGCGCTGCGCGAGTACCCTGAGCTGTTCAAGGAGTATTTCGGCACCGTCGTGCCACCGGAGGACAACAAGTTCGCGGCGCTCAACAGCGCGGTGTGGAGCGGCGGCAGCTTCATCTATGTGCCGAAGGGGGTTCGCTGCGAGGTTCCGTTGCAGGCGTACTTCCGCATCAACTCCGAGAACATGGGTCAGTTCGAGCGCACGCTCATCATCTGCGACGACGACAGCTTCGTCCACTACGTCGAGGGCTGCACGGCGCCGATTTACAGCACCAACTCGCTGCACAGCGCCGTGGTCGAGATCATCGTGAAGAGCGGTGCTCGCTGCCGCTATACGACCATTCAGAACTGGGCGCCGAACATCTACAACCTGGTGACAAAGCGTGCCGTTGCGTACCGCAACGCCACGATGGAATGGGTCGACGGCAATATCGGCTCGAAGCTGACGATGAAGTACCCGTCGGTGTACATGAAGGAAGAGGGCGCGAAGGCGATGGTGCTGTCCATCGCGGTGGCGGGCCGCGGCCAGCATCAGGACGCGGGCGCGAAAGTGGTTCACCTGGCGCCCAACACGACATCGACCATCGTGTCGAAGTCCATCAGCAAGCACGGCGGCAAGACGACATACAGGGGTCTCGCGAGCTTTGGCCCGAACGCGAAGGGCGCGAAGGCGAACATCAAGTGTGATACGCTGATCCTCGACGACAACTCGACGTCGGACACGATTCCGTACAACGAGATCATGAACGACGACGTGACACTCGAGCACGAGGCCTCGGTATCCAAGGTGAGCGAGGAGCAGCTGTTTTACCTCATGAGCCGTGGAATTTCGGAGGAAGAAGCGACGCGCATGATCGTGATGGGGTTCATTGAGCCATTCACGCGTGAGCTGCCGATGGAGTACGCTGTCGAAATGAATCGGCTCATCAAGCTGGAAATGGAAGGTTCGATCGGCTGATGGCTTGGATCAAGGTGGCGAGTGTCTCCGAGATCGGCGTGGGGGAGATGAAGCGCGTCGAGTTGCCTTATGACGACGTCGCCATTTACCACGCCGAGGACGGGTTTTATGCGACGTCGGATGTGTGCACACACGCGGCTCAGTCGCTCACGGAGGGCCGTCTGGAAGGGCACATTGTGCACTGTCCGCGTCACGGAGGAAAATTTGATATCCGCACAGGCGAGCCAACGGCTCTGCCGTGCGTGATTCCGCTGCAGACGTATCCGGTGGAGGTTCGCGGCGGAGAAGTGTGGATCGACGACGAGGGCTGACCCGGTCGTCGATCTCGCCCTCCGCGTTCGACGCGGAACGGAGGGATAACTTGAAGATTTCAAGCCGCACAGAATACGGGCTCCGCGCCATGGTGGCGCTTGCCAGAATGGCGGGGCATGAGCGCCCGGTGCCACTCCGGGCCATCGCAGAGGTGGAGGCCATCCCGGAGCCGTTCTTGGATCAGATTATGGCGAAGCTGCGCCGGGCCAATCTGGTGACGAGCGTTCGCGGCGTGAACGGCGGGTACCATCTGAGTCGGCCGGCGGAGGAGATCTCGGTCGGCGAGTTGGTGCGGGTGCTCGAGGGATCGCTTGCGCCCATTGCATGCGTGGACGACGCCGATCCCGACACCGCCTCATGCGATCTGTACGCGGGTTGTCACGCGCGAAGCGTGTGGGTGCGGGTGACAAAAGCCATCGCGCGAGCGCTTGATCAGCTGTCGCTCGCAGACGTCATGCACGACGACGTGCCGCTTCAGGTGTAGAGGCGGCACGTCGTCAATTTGTGTGTTTAATTGGTAAACCCAAGATCGAGTTTGGGCAACTGCTGGATATGTTCGACGGCCTTGTCTCGCTCGTGGCACGCGTCCAGGTATTGGAGGTACATCTCTTTGATGGACGGGTGTTTGTGGAGGATGACAGGATCGACCAGCAAGTGGTGTTCGCCTGCGTCATACGAAATGTGATGGCTGGGATTGTACCCGCAGTCGCGCATTTCGTTGAGCAACGCCGCCAGCGTGTCTTTCACCCGGAAGTGGGCGTTCGACCAAGCGTCTGAGCGGTAGACCTCCATTTCCGCAGCCCCCCTTCATGCCGTCTTTCCGTGTGAAAAGGCCATCTTACTACCAGTATAATGCGCGAAATGGGGATGCGCCAGTTTTGGCATGGCGTGCGGAGGGGCAACGGCAGCAGGTCCATGCGCCGTAGCTCTGTTGCACGGCTTCGGGATGAGCGAGCAAGACGCGCGGCACGAGAGGAGTGGGCGCCGCGCCGCCTTGTGTGTGTTCAGATGCTCCGGGGAATGAAGGTCTCAATGCCGACGACCACGACGGCCACCCAAAACAGCACCCAGAAAAAAGTCCGCAATGGAATGCGCCTCCTCTGCTTGTCATCGGACCAAACTACGGGTATTGTAGCAAATCGGATAGCTAAGTTCATCTCGCGCCTGTTGGCGCGTGGGCAGATCGCTCGGCACCCGGGCCATGCATGGCGAAACCGGGGATGGGGGGCATGTGCGATGGCCAAACGGAGACCCTTGAAACGACGGGATGAAGACGGACTCGACAAGCCCGCCTATGCGCGTGGCGAGTCGGAGCAGCCCAAAGAAGCGCAAGAGGATAAGCCCACAAGGACGACGGTCCAGCTGGAGGACGCGCTGAAAGGTGAAATGGCTGAAAAGCTTCTCGCGCTGAAAGCATCGCTCGAACCGGCCGAACCGAGTGAGCGCGCGCCTCAGAAGACCCAGCGGCATTCGGCAAAAATCCGCGACAAAAGACAGCTTGAAGCGGACGAGGAGTTGTCATTCGAGGAACTCCTCAATCCGCGGGACGACAGTGAGTCCTTTGAGGCGCTGCTGGAGCAGTCGAAGCTCGATTGGCGCTATTTCAAGGGCGACGACTGAGAAGGGATTGTGACGCATGATGGAGCCGTCTTACGTTTCGCTCGCTGCGGCCGCGTTTCGCGCAGCCCGTGCTGCGGGCGCTCAGATGATCGGGCGTTATCGGACAGAGTTGGTGGTGGAGACCAAATCTTCATTGGCGGACGTGGTGACCGACGTCGATCGCGCCTGTGAAGAGGCTATCCGCCGCACGCTCGCCGATGCGTTCCCGGATCATCGCGTTCTGGGTGAGGAGGGCGTGCGGCCGGGCCGGGAAGCGGCGGTCGAGGCGCTGACGAATTGCCTCGACTGTGCGGACCTGTGGATTGTTGATCCGCTGGACGGCACCACGAACTTCGTCCATCAGCTGCCGCTGAGCGTGGTTTCCATCGCTTACGCGCGCGACCGCGAGGTGCGCATGGGCGTCGTGCTAGATCCGTATCGAGGCGAGTGGTTTTACGCGCTGCGCGGGCAGGGCGCGTATGCTGCGGGTCATCACGATGTGGAGGCGTGGCTCGCCGCGCCGTCCGAGGATTGGCCGGGCAAGCGCATGCGCGTGTCCGGCGTGTGCGAATTGCGGCGCGCGGTCATGGCGACGGGCCTCCCCGTCCGGCACCGCGATCGAGCGCGCGTGATGCAAAGAGCCGCGGACGTGATCGCCCAGGTGAAGAGCCTGCGAACGCTGGGCGCTGCCGCGCTGCATCTGGCTTATGTGGCCGCGGGGCGCATCGACGTGTTCTGGGAGTTTGATCTCAACGCCTGGGACATCGCGGCAGGGGCGCTGTTGGTCCAGGAAGCGGGCGGTGTCATCCAGTCGATGGAAGGTGAGCCTTATTCGCTCCGCGTTCGGGACGTGTGTGCCGGATCGGATGGCGAGATGCTCCGGGCGCTTGGGGCGCGTCTTGCCGTCGAGTGAAGTAAGCTCAGTCGAGCCAAGGTGGGGATGAGGGGATGGATATCAAAGAGCGCGCGAGGGCGCGCGTCGACGAGATAGGAGCGTTGCCGGTGTATCGTGATCGCCATCTGACGTTGCTCACGGATTTGTATCAACTGACGATGATGTACGGCCATTTCCGGGCCGGTCGCCACGAGACCCGCGTGGTGTTTGACCTGTTCTACCGGAAGAATCCCTGCGGGAATGGTTACGTCATCGCGGCGGGACTCGAACAGGTGGCGTGGTACCTCCACAATCTCCGCTTTTCAGAGGATGATCTCGCCTACCTGCAGTCGCTCGGCATGTTCTCCGACGACTTTCTTTCCTATCTGCGCCACTTCAGGTTCCGGGGCGACGTGTACGCGGTGCCGGAGGGCACGGTGGTGTTTCCCAACGAGCCGCTCCTGCGCGTGGAAGGGCCCATCGCGGAGGTTCAGCTGATTGAGTCGGCGGTGCTCGCGTTCATCAACCATCAGAGCCTCATCGCGACGAAGGCGCGGCGGATCGTGGAGGCGGCGCGGACCAACGTCAGGCATCCCGGGAGCACCGTGATTGAAATGGGCCTCAGGCGCTCCCAAAATGCCGACGCGGCCATCTTCGGCGCGCGCGCAGCGTTCATCGGGGGATGCGTGGCGACGAGCAACGTGTTGGCGGCGCAGGCCTACAACATTCCGGCTGCGGGCACGCAGGCGCACAGTTGGATTCAGAGCTTCCCCAGCGAGTATGAGGCATTCCAGGCATATCGGGCCGCGTTTCCGGACAACACGGTCCTGCTCGTCGACACGTACGACGTATTGAGGAGCGGCGTGCCAAACGCCATCTGCGTCGGCCTTGAGATGAAGGCGGCGGGTCAGTCTCTCCGGGCAATTCGAATCGACAGCGGCGATCTCGCCTATTTGTCCAAGCGAGCCCGTCAAATGTTGAACGACGCGGGGCTTGCCGAGGTGCAGATCATCGCGTCGAGCGATCTCGACGAGTACACCATTCGCGACCTGCTGACGCAGGGCGCCGAGATCGACGCCTGGGGCGTGGGCACGCGGCTCATCACGAGCGAAGACTGTCCTTCGCTTGGCTGCGTGTACAAGCTCGTCGCGCAGCAGTTTGGCGACCAAATGGAGCCGAGGATCAAGATCTCCGAAAATCCCAACAAGATCACGAACCCAGGCAAGAAGAAGGTCCTGCGCCTGTACGTGAACGGATCGGCCACTGCGGACCTCATCGCGCTCGACGAGGAGATGTACGATCCGTCCGAGCCGCTCGAACTGTTCCATCCAATCCATACGTACAAGCGCAAAGTGGTGCAGAACTACGAGGTGGAGGAGTTGCTGCAGCCAGTCTTTGTCGGCGGTGAACTGGTCTACGAGTTGCCGACGGTGCAGGAGATCCAGGCGCGCGTGGAAACGCAGTTGTCCGCATTCTCGTCGGAAGTTCGCCGACACTTGAATCCGCATGAGTACCACGTGGATCTGTCCAAACCGCTCTGGGATTTGAAGCAGCGGCTGTTGCACGAGTGGCGGCGGTAGGAAACTCGCCAAGCGTGCCCTGCGCCCGGCGTTCGGGTATGATGGAGACGAGGGGGCGAGCGTATGGAGGTCGTCAAAATTACGCCGCGCGGCTACTGTTACGGCGTGGTGGACGCGATGGTGATCGCCAAGCGGGCGGCGGAAGACAAGCGCCTGCCGCGGCCCATCTACATCCTGGGTATGATTGTGCACAACCAGCACGTGGTGGACGCGTTTGCGAGGGAAGGCGTGATCACCCTGGACGGCGCGGATCGCCTGTCGCTGCTCGAGAAGATTGATCATGGGACGGTCATCTTCACCGCGCACGGCGTTTCTCCGGAAGTGAAGCGGAGAGCGCGCGAGCGGGGCCTCACCGTGCTTGATGCGACGTGCCCAGACGTCAATCGCACCCACGAGTTGATCCGGGAAAAGGTCGCGCAAGGTTACGAGATTGTCTACATCGGGCGACGGGGCCATCCTGAGCCGGAAGGAGCGATGGGCGTCGCGCCGGGGCACGTGCACCTCGTGGAAAAGAAGGAAGACATTGAAGCGCTTTCGCTGCAGACGGATCGGATTGTGGTGACCAATCAGACCACCATGAGCCAATGGGACACCCGCGAGCTGACCGAGCTGGTATGCCGTAAATATCCCACGGCAGAAGTGCACAACGAGATCTGCCTCGCGACACAGTTGCGCCAACAGGCGGTTGCCGAACAGGCAGGGCAGGCCGACCTGTGCATTGTGGTCGGCGATCCGCGGAGCAACAATTCCAACCGCCTGGCCCAGGTCGCGGAGGAGATTGCCGGGGTAAAGGCGTACCGCGTGGCGGACGTGACGGAGATCCATCCCGAGTGGCTGTTGAACGCCAAACGCGTGGCGGTCACCTCCGGCGCGAGCACGCCGACCGCGGTGACCAAAGAAGTCGTGGACTACCTCGAACACTTCGATCCGGCGGATCCCTCAACACACCAGCCGAAGCGCACGCTGGACCCGAATCGCATTCTGCCCGTGTTGCGAAACGAGCGCGTTCGCCAGGGCGTGGAGCGCGAGGCGACATGAGAACAGCGCTGTGGGCAGTGGCAGGGGCAAGTCTGGTCGTCTCCATAGGTCTCTGGGCGTGGCGGCTGCGCGTGCCGAAGGGTTCGCGCGGCCGTGGATTTCTCACGTTCTTCACATGGCTCTGCTGGTTGGGTTTCTTGTCGATCGCCGGGTACGGCGTGGGATTTGAGGCGGGCGATCGCGGCGTGAACCTGCTCCACGTCCTGCATATCTCTCGCTAGGTGCTGGCGAGCGCCGACGGGATCGCCGTGTCGGAAAACGTACCATGCGATGTACAGTTTCCTTCGCCGTGATGGAAGCTGGGAAATCATTCGCCTCTTGCAATTTGAGGATAGCGCTTTCATTTCGACAAGAATCGAAAAAATTTTTGCTCGTTGATGAATTCGAGGTTCGACAAACGGACACAGGGTGATATAATAGCCCCGAGGCGGCGCAGAATTGAAAGAAAACTTTACATATTTGAAATGGGAGGTGAATTAGGAGGGGCGCGCGACGGCGTGGGAGACGCGCGCCACGCAGGGCGAGTGCTGAACGAAGGCCGTTTTACGCAGGACTCTTGCATGGAATTTTCATATTTGATCAACAAACTTCGCCCTGCCTGTAACAAGAGCGGAGGATGAGCAGAGGCGCGCCGCAGAGATATCGGCAGATATTACGACGTTAGGGGGATGCTTTTTGCAGCAAGGCAAACTTCGAAAACAACTCTCGCTGACGGATCTCACGTTCGTCGGACTGGGATCCATTATCGGGTCCGGGTGGCTGTTCGCGTCCGCGCGCGTCGCTTCCACGGCCGGGCCTGGTGGAACGCTCAGCTGGTTAATTGGCGCTGTTGCAGTCATCCTGCTGGGCCTGGTGTACGCGGAGTTGGGGGGATCCATTCCGCGCGCGGGCGGTTCCGTGCGGTATCCGCTGTATTCCCACGGGCCGCTCATCGGTTACTTGCTTGGGTTTGCGTCGCTCGTCGCGTTTTCCAGTGTGGCGGGCATCGAGGTCGAGGCGGCTCGCCAGTACGCCACGGCCTGGTGGCCTCAGCTCACACAGCCGCAAAGCAGCAATCCGACAGTGCTCGGCTGGTTTGTGCAGTTGGCTCTTCTCGCCATCTTCTTTGGAATTAACTACTTCGGCGTCAAGCTGTTTGGGAAGACCAACACCATCATCACGGCGTTCAAGTTCATTGTGCCGATCATCACGGTCATCACGCTTCTCACGCAGTTCAAGGGCGTGAACTTCCATTCGCACGGTTTTGCGCCGTTTGGCTTCTCTGGCATCGAAGCCGCGGTCTCCACGTCCGGTATCATCTTTGCGTATCTCGGATTCCAGCAGTCCGTTGGCTTTGCGTCTGAGGCGCGCCGCCCGCAGCGCGATGTGCCGATGGCCATCATCCTGGCGGTGGTGTTGTCGGCCGCCCTCTACGAACTCTTGCAGATCGCGTTCCTCGGCGCTGTGCCTGCGGATAAGATCGGTCAGGGCTGGGCGAATGTCGACAACGTGTTCAAGCTGCCGTTCCACGACATCGCGGTGGTGCTTGGTTTCACCTGGCTCGCGTGGCTCATTCTGTTTGACGCGTTCATTTCTCCGTCGGGCACGGCAAACATTTACCTGTCCGCGACCACGCGCGTCATCTTTGGTTGGGCGCGCAACCGCACGTTCTTCCGTGTGTTCGGCAACGTCGACGAGAAGACAGGCGTCCCACACGCTGCGCTGTGGCTGGCATTCGTCATGGCCATCTTCTGGACGCTGCCGTTCCCGTCCTGGGGCGCGATGGTCAACGTCGTCTCGGCTGCGACGGTCGTGACGTACGTCGTCGGCCCGGTGTCCGCGCACGCGTTCCGCAGGACGGCGCCCGATCTGGACCGCCCATTCAAGCTGAAGGGCATGTCCATCATCAGCCCCTTGTCGTTCATCGTCGCTTCGCTCATCGTGTACTGGACCGGCTGGAGCACGGATTCGTGGCTTCTCGGTTGTATGCTGGTGATGTTTATCCTGTACGTCATCTTCCAACGCTTCGTCCCAAAAGATGTCGTAAGCTTTGGCGATCAGCTGCGCGCCAGCTGGTGGCTCGTGGCGTACTTCATCATCATGATCGTCCTCTCCTATCTCGGGACGTTCGGGGGAATCAAAGCGATTCCATCTCCTTGGGATCAGATCATCGTCGTGGTGGTCTCCCTGGCGCTCTACTACTGGGGCGTGAATTCGGCGCTGCCGAAGCCGGTGTTTGACGATGACCAAGTCGCAGACGAGGAGGTCAACGCCGCTGTGCTTTGAGGTGGCTTTCCAGGCTCGGCCGATCTTCGCATCGGTCGAGCTTTTTTGGGTTGGAGACGAGGATGGGCGAGGTACAATGAAAGGAGTGCATTAGGTAGGAGGGTTCATATGGCACGTTTTGAGCATCGGAGGGCCAAGCTTGCGTCCGCATGCGCAGCGCACGGGTGGCGGTACGTCCTCCTCACGCACCCCGCCAATTGGCATTATTTCACCGGCGTCCGATTGGAGGCAGGAGAACGACTCGCGTGTCTCGTCGTCTCGGACCAGGGCTTTGCGTTCGCCATCGCGCATGAGATGTTCGCGGCTTGGGTTGAGCGGATGGGTGTCCCGTTCGAGCTGTGGCGCGACGGAGAAAACGCGCACGCGCTCCTTGCGGACCGGCTGGCCGAGGGCGCGAAGGTGGGCGTCGACGGCGGTCTGCCTGCATACCATTTGCTGCCTCTCATGAGGGAAGCTCGCAAATGCTCGTTTGAGCTGGCCGATCACGCCGTCGCGAGCCTGAGAATTCGAAAGGATGAGCGCGAAATCGAGCTTCTGTTAGAGGCTTCGCGGCGTGCGGACCGAGTGGTCGATCTCGTCCGGGGTCACATTCGTCCAGGTGTCTCAGAGCTTGAACTTGCAGACGAGATCGCCCGCATCTGGCGCGAGGTGGGCAGCCCCGGCATGTCGTTTCCGCCCATTGTGGCGTTCGGCGCGGGAGGCGCCGAGCCGCATCACGAGCCCGGCGATCGGGTCATCTCGCCTGGAGACGCCGTCATTGTCGACACGGGCGGTTTCTGTGACGGCTATGTGAGTGACATCACGCGCACGTTTGTCGTGGGGGAACCATCGGCCGAACTCGCTGCCGTGTACAACGCGGTGCTTCGCGCCAATCTCGCAGCCATCGCGTCTGTGAAGCCTGGTGTGAAGTTCTGTGAGATCGATGCTGCGGCGCGCCGCGTGATTGAAGAGGCGGGATTTGGCCCGTATTTCACACATCGCACGGGGCACGGCGTCGGCCTCGATATTCACGAGCCTCCGTACGTGGATGCGGCGAACGAAAGCGTGGTCGAGCAGGGGATGGCTTTCAGCATCGAACCGGGTATCTACCTGCCAGGGAAGTTTGGCGTTCGTATTGAGGATTTGGTGATTGCGACGCAGGACGGCGCCCTGGTGCTCAATCAGGCGCCGAAGAGGCTGGAGGAAGTGATCTTGCCAGGAGTGTGAAGATGTGAAGGAGGCGTGAGCTTTCTCACGCCTCGTCCTCCTGCTCGAGTTGCGCGATGGGCACGGCCGCGGTTTCGCCTGTCATTTGGCGGATACCCCACGCCATAATGCCTTCGAGGGCGGTCACGGTGAGACGGTCGTATTCCTCGGCGATGCGGTACGTGCGCCCAATTTCGATGTTTACCTCGTCCTTGATCTCGTAACTCTTTGCGAGGTACCAGCGGGTCATGTAAATCTCATATTCGCTCCAGTTCTCGCGTTCATAAGCGTCGCGGCCCTTCCGCTGCAGTTCCGTCATCTCTCGCTGCAGTTCTTCCTTCGACATCTCGCTGTACAACATCCCGTCATCACTCTTTCACGACTCTGCTTGCACATCTCCCCGAACGAACAGGTGCAGCGTGTCCCCCGTCATTATAGCCGCTGTGACGTGAAGCCGGTAGCGCCGCTTTGCGACCGGGATGGTTTGGACGTTGAGCACGGCCGACGGCATGTACGGGTTGTCGTACAGGAGCTGCATCGGCTTTCCCAAGAGGAACGAGAGGCTCGCGAGAACTTGCCTTCGGATGGCCGTCTGGACTTCTGGCGGCGTGTTCGGCGGGCATTCGACCACGATTCGCCGCAACGAGCGTTTGCCAGGCTCCGACTGTTCTGCGATCAGAAACTGGTTCTCGGTCTCCAATTGGTCGATCGCCTGGCGCAGGCTGGCCACCTCCATGTGCATCCGGTGCAGGTCGCGCGCGCTGTACACGGTGGCGGCGAGGAGGCCCGCGAGAAACGAGAGTGCGGTGATCGCGGCGGTGGATCGCAAGCGGCTCATGAGGAGGAACGACCTGCCGTGAGCCATTGAATTAAGACATACCCGACGTGGCAGCCGAGAAAGGCTGCGAACAGGTAGATGAGTTGGCGGACCATGGGGCCGACGTGGAGGCCGAACACGCCGCGATCGATCACGCGGAGGACATCCATGGATCCTCCGAGCGCGGCGACGATGGCCCAAACCTTGAGGTCGGAGGCGAGTGCGTTCATGGCCGCCTGTGGATCGTGATGCGTGAGAAGCGCCGCGAGTCCGCCAAACAACGATCCGCCGATCACGAGGCCCATGGAGACGAGAAAGTCGAGCACGCAGTTTTCAGCGATACTGTTCCACAAGTCCAACCGCCTCCCGAAAGGACGAGGCTTTGCTTCATCTTACGCCGCGTCCGCGCCCCTCATGTGCGAGGGTCACGGGTTTCAGCGCGTGGTGCGAGGTGTTATGATCGAGAGACAGGACATTTCAGGAACGGGGGCGCGTGGATGGACCGGACTGCGCCGGAGCGGATTGGTCGGAGCGTGGTGGAAGAACTTGGCCTGGCGGACGCCCTGCGTACCTGGCAGGCGCTGGCGCTCGATCTCGCCCAAAAAATTGTGGACCATGGCGACGTGGTGGCCGTGGCGCATGGGGAGCGGATGGAGCAGCGGGAGGTCGCGCTGTGGCTTCGCCAGATGGCGCAGGGAAGGGCACAGGGCTTCCCCTCAGGCGAAGCCAGCTTTCTGGCGCGCTGGGCTCCCGCGTGGACATCGGATGCGCTCTTGGCGTTCCGCTATCGCCTCGTCTCCTGTGCCACGCGCGGCGCCCTGGCCAAGGTCTATTCGTCCGCGGCAGCCGTGGACGCACTGTTGATCCAACTCGTGGACCGCGAGCTGAGGCGGCGCGTTGTGGACGTGGAACTGCGCACGCCGTCCGGGAACGGATACAGCGTGATGTACCGCGGGGAGAAGGAAGCGCTCGCCGCTTGGGCGCGGGCGCTCGTGGGGTCGCCGCGTTTTCTGGCGGATGGCTGGATCGTCAGCAGAGAGTGCGCGCGGTCCCTCGAGGGGTCCGGTTGGAGCCGCCCGGATTTCGACGACGACAGCGGGCGGATCGCGTACGATCTCGCCTTTTCGCTCGAGCCGCCGGGTGAGAATCTCGGTGGGGAGTGGGCACTCCGCTTTGAACTTCGCCACCGGTGGACTGGCGAGCGAATTCCGCTTTCGGCGTACTGGCAGTCCCCTTCCCGGGAAATGGCCGCCAACGGGGATGTGCTGGTGGCGCCGGAGCGCTGGTTTCTGCCGAAACTGCGTGAGGCGGCGCGGCTGTGTCCCGCCATTGCGAGCGCTCTGCGCGCCCCTGCACCCGCACGGGCCGTCCTCCATCCGGATGAGATGGTTCGGTTTTTGTACCACGAACTTCCCGAACTTCGCCGCGCATCGTTCGTCGTGGAGACGACGGCGCTCGAGGAGGCGCGGGACATTCGGATTCGCGTTCGACTGGAGCGTATGGACGGCGGCGCTTTCCGCCGCGGAGGCGGACGAAGAGCGGCGGGGATGCCGAGGTTTTCCGCGGATGCGGTCGCGCGGTTTGATTGGTCCGTCGTGATCGACGATCACACGCTCACGCCCGAGGAGTTTCGAAGGATGGTGGAACGGCAAACGCCACTCGTGCAGGTGGACGGCGTCTGGCGCCTCGTGCCGCTGGCCGATCTGCTGCGCCAGGTCGAGGCGCTGCCTGAGCGCGGCCAGGAGGTCAGTCCCCTCGAGTGGATGCGCGCGCATGCCCTCGCTGCGCACGACGGGCCGGGGAAGATGGAGGTGGACGCAGAGGCGCCACGCGCCGCGAACTGGGTGGACGTGTGGGCGCTCGGCCGAGACGCGGAGCCGGAGCCGCCGCCAGCTTCGTTTCGAGGCACCCTGCGGCACTACCAGGAGCGAGGGTACGCGTGGCTCATCCAGTTGAGAAAGCTTGGAATCGGCGGTTGCCTGGCGGACGACATGGGGCTCGGCAAGACGGTGCAGATGATCGCGTACTGGCTTCGGGTCAAAGAGCGGGGCGAGGCGTCGGGACCCCATCTCCTCGTCTGTCCGACTTCGCTGGTCGCGAATTGGAAGGCCGAGATCGAGCGGTTTGCCCCCGATCTTTCGGTGTACGTGCATCATGGGTCCGCCCGCAATCTCGACAGGGCCTTCGCGCCCCCTGTCGATCTCGTCATCACCACGTACGGGACGCTGCTTCGAGACGGCGAGGCGTTCCGCCAGCGGGCGTTCGACTGCGTCGCCATCGACGAGGCGCAGGTGGTGAAAAATGCCTCGACGCAGCAAGCGCGAGCGCTTCGGGCGTTGACGAGCCGTCACCGCGTCGCGCTCACGGGCACGCCTGTGGAAAATCGGCTCGATGAGCTGTGGTCGCTCATGGATTTTTTGAACCCTGGCTACCTCGGATCGCTGCGCTGGTTTCGGACGACATTCGGTTCCATCGCAGAAGGGCGGGATTTGAGCGGCGTGCGCATGCGCCAGTTGCAGCTGCTGCTTCGTCCGGTGCTTCTGCGCCGCCGAAAGAGCGATCCGGCGATTGCGCCGGAGCTCCCGGAGAAGTGGGAAGTGGAGGAACGCGCGCTCCTGACGGCCGAGCAGGCCGCGATGTATCAGGCATTGGTGGATCAGATGTTCGCGCAGATCGCGTGCGGTCCGAGCGGCATCGCGCGAAGAGGCGCGATTCTGACCACGTTGCTCCGGCTCAAGCAGGTGTGCGATCACCCGGCGCTCATCTCGGGCGGGCGGCCATCTGCCAAGCGGAGTGGGAAACTGCGGAGCCTGTTGGATCTCCTGCGCGTGGTCGTGGACGGCGGGGAGGCCGCGCTTATCTTCACGCAGTTTCGAGAGATGGGCGAGATGTTGTGCGCAGCGGTGGAGGGTGAGCTCGGATTTCGGCCGCCTTTCCTGCACGGCGGCATGTCCGCCAAGGCTCGGGGCGAGATCGTCGAGCGGTATCAGGCCAAGCGAGTAGCGTCGCCCGTGCTCGTCCTGTCGCTGCGAGCGGGTGGCGTGGGGCTGAATCTGACGCGGGCGAATCACGTGTTTCACTACGATCGATGGTGGAATCCGGCGGTGGAAGATCAGGCGACGGACCGCGCGTATCGGATCGGCCAGTCGCGGGGCGTGGAGGTGCACAAGATGATCTGCGCCGGCACGCTGGAGGAGCGAATTGACGAGATGCTGCGGGCGAAGCGGGCGCTGTCCGACGTGGTGAGCCGCGTGTCGGAGGACTGGGTGACGGAACTCGACGACGAGGCGCTGTATCAGTTGTTTGCGTTGAACCCGGTCGGCGTGATGGAGGAGGATGAGCCGTGAAGCGCGGTCCGTACGCGTCGCGCTGGGAGCCCGTGCTGGCCGAGGTGGATCCGTCTCACCTTCGCGCCGCCACGCGCCTGGCGATGTCGGGAGCGGTGCGCTCGAGAGCGTGGGACGGCGCTGGCTGGCGGGCGGTGGTGGAGCGGAGCGGCACGCGCCGCGCCTTCGACGTGTGGCTGCCCAAGCTCGCGGATTACGCGGGGCACGCGCGAGACGTGGCGCGCTGGCTCGCGATGCGCCCCGATTGGCTCGCGGCGCATTACGCAGGGGAGTGGGACGAGTCGTTCCTGGATTTTCTGTCCGCGCATCAGGTGGAGGTGGTGCCGACGGGCGAGACGGCGGCTCGGCTGCGCGCGCTGTCCACCTGCACCTGCGAGGAGATGGATCCACTTTGTCCGCACGTCGTGGCGGTGCTCCTCGCGTTCATCTGGGAAGCGGACACAAACCCGCTTGCGGCGTTTCGGCTGGTCGGGATCGAAGTGGACCAGTTGCTCGATCTCGTCCAGGAGGAGACGGCCGCGCTCGCGAGTGCCGCGGGGGCGTCAGGGCGCACCGATGTGCCTGGGGATTGGAGTCTCGAAGAGTGGCGCAAAGATGCGCCGGTTCGGCCGTTGGGGAGGATGCGGCCCATCGTGAGGCCTGAGATTCGCCCGTGAGGCGGATCTTTTCTTTTGGTCAAAGATGCGAACATATGTTTGCTTTTTGTGTGCGCGAGGGTATAATGAAGGTGTAGAACATTTGTTCGGTGGTGAGTCGGATGCGGTACAGTCTGTACGGCGAATGCGAAGGGCTGCTGGGCGAGGGCCAAGGTCCGTTTTTGGTCGAAGAAGATGGCAGGATCATCGATGCCTCTCGCACCGCTGCGCGGGCAGGGGTGCGGCTGGGAATGCCGGTACGGGAAGCTCTGGCGCTCGTCCCGGGCTGTCGCGTGGAGTCGGCTGCAGGCGAATCGACACCCTGGAGGCATTTGCGCCAAGTGCTGTGGTCGCACACGCCGTGGGTCGAAACGCACCCGGATGAGCGGCGGTTTTGGATCGAGCTCTCCGGACCGCGCGTCCCTCTCGCGGAACTGCGGCAGATGGCGCGCGACATCCGTCTGGGATTGACGGAGGAACAGCGGGTGGTGCTCGCGCTGGCCAAGACGCCGTGGCAGGCTCGTATGCTCCTCGCGTGGAGCCGACAGGAGCGGGTGCCGGGGGCGCTGTACCGAAAACTGGGGACCGAGCCGCTGGTGGTGGCGCCGGATCTGCTGAGCAGGGAGGATGAAGCCGTCTGGATGCGCGCGCCCATCGCGGCGTCGTGGTGGATTCCCGACGATGCCAAGGCCGAGCTTCTCTCCCTGGGCGTCTTCCGACTGAAAGATCTGGCGGAGATCCCGGAGGACATGTTGTATGCCCGCTTTGGAGAGCAGGCGCGGATCTGGCAGATGAAGGGTACGGAGAACAGAGGGCTTCGGCAGGATCGCCCGCCTGAGGCGTGGAGCGCCTCGTGGCGCGGAGACGCGGAAGGCGTGCCGCTCGAACAGGCGAAGATGCAAGTTCGCCTATGTATGGAAAGCCTTTGTAGCCGCCTCGTGCGATTGGGGCTGGCCGTTCAAACCCTGTCCATCGCTTTGTGGACCGACGCGCGCGAGATTCGATGGGAAAAGCGGATTGCGAAGCCCTCTCCTCAGCCGGACGCCTTATGGGCCCAGATGGCGTGGCCGGAAGAGATCCATCGGGCGCGGCGGATTTGGGGCGTCGAATTATGCGCGACCGAGGTGGCGGAGCTTCGCCCGGTGCAGATGGGTCTGTTGGCGCAAGGGAAGGCGCTCGACGCCCTCGAGGCGCGGGATTCGGCGAACCGGCTCGAGCGGTTGAACGCGTGGGATGCGTGGATGGCGAGGTGGCCGAAGTTGCAGCGGGGCATGGCGGCGGATTTTCGCGAACGACGCCTGGCGCTGGTTCTCGCCGAGATGGCGCGTTGAGCCGCTTGGTGCGCAGGCCCTTGGCCGTGCTGCAATGGGAGGCGGATCTCCCGCGCTCGTTCATATACGAAGGCCAGAGACACCAGGTTCTATGGGTTCTCGATGAATGGTGGGAGATGGGCGACTGGTGGAAAGCCGGGCGGGATCGGCGGATGGTGCGCGTGTGGACGGATGTCGGCGCGTGCATGGATTTGGAATGCGAGGATGGGGTCTGGCGCGTGTATCGCGTTTGGGATTGAGGAGGGCGTGCGATGTTTGTCCATCTGCACTGTCATTCTCCCTATTCGTTTCTCGACGGGGCTTCCAGCATCGAGGCGCTGGTCGCGCAGGCGGCCGCGCAGGGCATGCCCGCGCTGGCCTTGACGGATCGAAATACCATCGCGGGGCAGCCCGAGTTTCATCGGTTGGCCGCCGCGTACGGCGTGAAGCCCATCGCGGGCGCGGAGCTGACGATGGAGGACGGATCGCAGCTTGTGGTCCTGGCGGAACATGCGAAGGGGTTTCGCCATCTATGCGAGCTTCTCACGCGCATGCACGTGGAGGCTCGGGATCGCGCGGATCCCAGGCTGCGGGAAGCGGATCTGTTTGAGCGGAGCGAAGGGCTTCTCGTCCTGTCGGGCGGACTGCGCGGATTTGTCCAGCGAGCTTTGGCGCGGCGCGCGTACGGGGATGCCCGGAGGTTCGTGGAGCGATATCGGGATGTGTTCGGGGACCGGTTTTATCTCGAGTGGACGGCAGACGGACTCCCGGGCTGCGCGCGGCGCATGCGGGATTTACTCCAACTCGCCGAGGCGACGGGCGTGCCCGACGTCGCGGCGACCGATGTTCGCGCCGCCAGCCCGGAGGAAGTCGCGGTGCACGATGTGCTCACCTGCATTCGGGTGGGGTGCCATTTGCAGACGCCCCATCCCGAGCGCCCGTTTAACCGCCTGGGATATTTGCATGATGAGGCCGAAGCAAGGCGCAGGTTCGCGCAAGATCCGCGAGCCATGGCGAGGACGGTCGAGATCGCCGAGCGGTGCTCCCCGGTGTTTCCCGCGGAAGGGCCTCTGTTTCCCGAATACCGAGATGCGTCGGGCCGAGGTGGGGTGGAACTTCTTGACCAACTCGTGTGGCAAGGGGCGCGGGAGCGATACGGAAAAGTGAGTCCCGAACTTCAAATGCGTCTGGAACACGAGCTCGCCATCATTCGCGATCTCGGCTATGCCGATTACTTCCTCGTCGTATGGGACATCGTCCGATATGCGAGATCTCGCGGCATCCGCTGCGCGGGCCGCGGCTCTGCGGCCGACTCCGTGGTCGCGTACTGCCTCTATCTGACGGACGTGGACGCGCTGAACCGAAATCTGCTCTTTGAGCGATTTCTCTCGCGCGAGCGAGCGGAGCGGCCGGACATCGACATCGACTTTGCGAGTGATCGCAGGGACGAAGTCATCGACTACGTGTACCGGCGCTACGGGCGCGACCGGGTGGCTCGCGTAGCGACGTATCAGACATTTCGGGCGAGATCTGCCGTGCGCGAGGTGGGGCGCGTGTTCGGGATCCCCGAAGAGCTCCTGGATACGTTGGCCAAGCGGATCCCGTGGTCCACGCACGCCGATGAAATCGAAGAGGCGCTGGAACGGGTGCCTGAGTTGCGAGATTTTCAGCCTTATCGGCGCGCATTTCAATGGATGTTGGCCATCTCGCGCCAGATTGCGGGATTCCCTCGCCACTTCGGGACGCATACCGGCGGCATTGTCATCAGCGGGGAGCCGCTGATGAAAGTCACCAGCCTGCAGCCATCGGCCTCGGGGTGGCTCATCACGCCGTACGACAAACGGCTCCTGGAAGACGTGGGCCTTGTGAAGCTCGACCTCTTGTCCCTCCGAACCATGGCGGCCGTGGAAGGGGCACTCCGCCTCGGCACGGCGCGCGCGGTCGACTATGATCGCATCCCGATGGACGATGAGGCCACGTTTGCCTCCATTCGCCGCGGGGACACCATCGGCGTCTTTCAGTTGGAGAGCCCCGCGCAGCGGGCGCTGCAGGTTCGGCTTGGCGCGGAGTCCCTGGAGGACCTGGTGGCGAGCGTTGCGCTCATTCGCCCGGGTCCCATCCAGGGCAACATGGTCGATCCGTTCCTGGCTCGCCGGCGCGGACTGGAGCCTGTGAGTTATCTTCATCCGAAACTTGAACCCATTCTCGGCAAGACCTACGGCGTGGTGCTGTTCCAGGAGCAGGTCATTGAGATTGCCACCGCCATCGCAGGATTTACGCCGGGCGAGGCGGACGAACTCCGCCGCGTGATGAGCCATGCGCGCAACCGCGCCGAAATGGAGCAAATCGGCGAGCGATTTGTCCAGAAGGCCGTGCGCCAGGGTGTGCCGCTGGAGACCGCGAAGACTCTCTTTTCCTACATCCGCGGCTACGCGAGTTACGGATTTTGCGAAGCGCACGCGGCGGCATTTGCCACCACGGCCTACAAGACGGCCTATCTCATCGAACATCATCCGGCGAGTTTCTTCGCGGCGGTGTTGAATCAATTGCCCATGGGGTATTATCCGGCGCACGTGATCTGCGCGGAAGCTCGAAGGCGCGGCGTTCGAATTCTGCCTGTCGACATCCAGGAGAGCGACTGGGACGCGGGCGTTCCCGAACCGGACGCCATACGCCTCGGATTTCGGCTCATCCGTTCATTCTCGGAGTCCGTGGCGCGCGCACTCGTCGAAGAGCGGCAGGCATCCGGCCCCTTTCGAAGCCTTGCCGACGCGGTGATGCGCCTGCCCCAAGCGGATGCCCTTCACGTCGAGCGCCTGATCCGCGCGGGCGCGTTCGATCGCGTCGAAACCCGGGATCGCCGAGAACTTCTTTGGCAGCTTCCAAGGTGGCTCGCGCTTCGCAAGGAGCGAGATCTGGCGCTTTTCGACACCATCGCCGCGCCAGGTCAAGCGGAGGGCGCGGCTCGCCTCTCACAAAGCATGCCGCCCATGAGCTTGGCCGAGCGCATTGCCGACGAGTATTCGGTGCTGGGCGTCGGCGTGAGCGGGCATTGGCTGTCGCTGTATCGGGAGGCATTGCGAGACGAGGGGTATTGTACGTTGGCGGAGGCGGGCGAGAAGCCGGAGGGTGCGAAGGTCACGGTGGCTGGGCTTTCGATCCGGCCGCACCGCCCCCCGACGAAAAGCGGAAAAACGGTCGTCTTCTTCACCTTGGAGGACGAGACGGGGCTCGCGGATGCCGTGATGTTTGAGACCGTGTACCGCCGCGAAGGGGCCGTCTTGTTCACGCCATTCGGGAGATTGATTGGCCTGTCGGGCCTCATCGAGCGGCGTGGAGGGCTCAAGGCGCAAATCCGCGTCGAGCACATCTGGACGCTCGCATCCGGCTGAAAGTCGCTTGGAGCCGTCCATTTGGTTTACGATATTGAAACTCATACCATTGAAAACAGGAAGCGGTGGGCGCGTGCCGAATGGAAGAACCGTGAATTCCGAGACGCGAGGTGAACCTCTTGCACACACGCCCCCGCTTTTTTGAACATTCCACCATCCGCCGATGCCTGCGCCTGCCCTTTCGCCGGTGGCGCGCACTCGTGTTCACCTCCTTGCTCTCCGCTCTTCTCACAGGATGCGGGCTGTGGCCCCTACCAGCCGAGCAGGGAGAGAAAACGCCGGCCCCCGTGAAGCTCTCAGACGGGCGGGCATTTCTCTGGAGCGGTGATATCAAAAAGCAGGCGCTCGCCATGATTCGCGCAAGCCGCCATCGGCTCTACGTGGACATCTACGAGTGTTCGGATCCGGATCTGCTGCATGCCCTGATCGCAGCCAGACGCCGCGGCGTCGAGGTTCGCGTGGTGCTCGATGCCACCGAGAAGCACTCGATGGCCGTCGCGCTGCCCACGCTCGCGAGGGCCGGCATCGACGTCGCGCCCATCCGCATCAAGCAGGGGATCGATCACGTCAAGATGATCATCGCGGACGGCGATGTCCTCATCGGCGGGATGAATTTCGGCGCCGACAGTTGGGCCAATCACGATGCGTCGGTGGATTTGCCCGGACGCGCCGACATCTTTCTCCCAATGTTCTTGTGGGACGCGGCGCGGGCCCACGGAGAGACCGCCGAAGCGCCGGAAGATCGATCTCCGCTCATCTCGGACCGCGATATCGGTCCGTGTGTTCTCCGCGCGATTCGAGGCGCGCGGCGCGAGATCGACATGGAGGCCTTCAATCTGACGGACGAAGACGTCGTGAACGCCCTGCGCTGGGCCGTCGCGCGGGGCGTGTCGGTGAACATCCTCGTGGATCCGTCCCAGTCTCGCAATCGCGCCGCCGTGGAGTCGTTGCGCCAAGCGGGCGCTTTGATACGATATTACCGTCCCTACGGGGACGAGTTGCTGCACGCCAAAATCCTGGACGTCGATCACGGCGCTTTCTTCATCATCGGGAGTGCCAATTTCACGCATCAGGCGTTCACGTACAATCACGAGGCGGATGTGGAACTCATACGCGTCCCGGCGTTTGCCGAGGCCTTCGAGTCGGATCTGCACCGTCAGATGGCGCGCGGGAGTTCTTACCCCATTCGCGAAAAGGTGGCATCATGGGACGAGTCCTGAAGATCTGGTCGCTCATCGAACGCGCCGACTGGCGCGTCCTCCGCTGGTGTGAACGGCTCTGGGGGCGTTCGCCCGCGTTCGACGCGGCAATGATGGCAAGTGCGCTCTACACGCCCTTCGTGATGCTGGCGCTCATCGCCATCGCCGCTTCGGGCTGGCTCGGGCAAGCGCGCTCCGCGTCATCTGTTTGGGCGGCGGCCGCCAGCGTGGCTGCGGCCGTGATCGTCCGCGTCGCACACGAACCCATCAGTCGCGCGGCTCGGCGGCCTCGCCCCTTTGAGGTGGAACCCATTCAAACGCTCGTTGCCCACGAGCCGGGCGAATCGTTCCCCAGCAACCACGCGGCTGGTGGCTTCGCACTGGCCTTGGGAGGCTGGCATCTCGGCGCGGTCGCCTACGTGATGCTGGCCCTCGCCATCTGGTTGGCGCTCGCGCGCATCTACTGTGGGCTCCACTATCCGAGCGACGTGATCGCCGGCGCGGCGAGCGGCGCGGTGGTCGGATACGCGTGTTCCACACTTCAATGGGCGGGCGGCTTGCCGCTGGAGAGGGCGCTGATGGGAGCGAATTCGGATGGACGATGAGGAATCAAATCCCTTTCCTCGCGCACACTAACCCCTGCAGATTCTCACGGGAGGGGTCTCGTATGCGCAAGGTCCGTCCGGTTCAAGCGCTGGCGATGGTCCTTTCATCCCTCGCCGCGGTCACACTCGTCCAGGCTTCGTGTGCCGTCGTGTCGGCCCGCCCCATCCAGGTGACACTGCGGGATGGCGGGATCGAGCCGCGCGAGATCGACGTCACGCAGGGCGCCACGGTCGACATCGTGGTCCGCAATGAAGGATCGCAAATTCACAACTTTGTCGTCCCGGATTTCTATGTGTTCACGCAGAACTTGCAGCCCGGGGAAACGGTCACGGTCTCCTTTGTCCCTGACAAAACGGGAAACTTTCGCTACTACTCCGATCGCGACGGGATTCCTGAAGTGGGGATGCAGGGGACGATGAAGGTGGCGTCTCAGCCAGGGGCGGAGCAGTGACGTGACGCCGGCCCAAATCGGCGCTACAATAGGCGGGAAGGGGGCGAGCGCATGGAGATGAAAGTGGTGGGCAAGTGGCTCGGACAGCGCCACTTCCAGGCTGACGGTCCTTCCGGCAACACCATCTACATGGATGCCAAGAAGGAAGATGGAGGAACGGGACAAGGCAACCGCCCCATGGAACTCCTGCTGATGGGCGTCGTCGGGTGTACCGGCATCGACATCGCCATGATTATGGAAAAGATGCGGGTTCCGCTTCAGGGGCTCGAGATTGAGGCGGCGGGCGAGCGGCGCGAGGAGTATCCGCAGGCCTTCACGCGCATCCATTTAACGTACCACATGACGGGCGAAGTCCCGCCAGCCAAGGCCTGGCGCGCCATTCGCCTCAGTGAGCAGAAGTACTGTTCAGCAATTGGTTCCTTAAAGGCTGAGGTGATTCCACACCTCGTTCTCAATGGCCAGGAGGTGCCTCCGCTCGACGTCGTGGTGGACGGCCAGCCAGATTAACCTGGCGGCCATCCGAGTTGTCGACCACCCAGTAGATGGTAGTGGAGGTGCGGGACCGTCTGCTGGCCGTGTCGGCCGATGTTGGCGACGAGGCGATACCCGTCCTCCGCGACCCCCGCATCCTCGGCGATGACCGGAATAACGCTGTGGAGATAGCCCAGCGTCTCGCGATCTTCCGGTTTCACAGCCTGCGCTGATTCGATGTGGCGCTTCGGAATGATGAGGATGTGCACGGGGGCCTGTGGGCGGATGTCGTGAAAGGCGAGGACGTGATCGTCCTCATACACTTTGTTGGCGGGAATGTCGCCAGATACCAATTGGCAAAAGAGGCATGAGCTCACATCGTTCCCTCCTCGTTGGGCCTCATGACGATTATACAATGGGGCGCGAACGCGTGCCCAATGAAATGCGCCGCGGGAAGCACAAGAGATGGCCAGAACGACGGGGCCGCGAGCAGGCCTCGCTTGCCACGCTCACAAGAGAAGAGGGATGCCAGATGGCGGTGATTGGATATTTCAACGGGCGGTGGATCGACCCGGCCGAGGCGTGCGTGCCGCTCGACGAGCGCGGCCACCAATTTGGCGACGGCGTCTACGAGGTGATTCGTGCCTATGGCGGACGGCCGTTCCTGCTCGACTGGCACGTGGAGCGGCTGTTTCAGAGTATGGAGGCGCTTCGCATCCGGCCGCCTTTTGATCCGGGTGCGTGCAAGGACTTGATTCACGCGCTCATCGAGCGGAGCGGTGAATCGGAGGCGGCCATTTACCTGCAGGTCACCCGAGGATCGGCCGTGCGCAATCATCTGTTTCCCGAACCTTCGGTCGAAGCGAACGTCTCTGCCACAGTTCGGCCCGTGAAATCGGGCGCCACCGAGGCCAAGTCCGGTCGGCTGCTCCTCGTCCCCGACGAGCGCTGGCTGAACCCGTGGATCAAGTCGCTCAACCTGTTGCCCAACATCATGGCCAAGCAAACGGCGCACGACGCCGGGGCCGACGAGGCGCTCCTCGTGCGGGACGGCTGCATGATCGAGGCTGCGAGTTCCAACGTGTGGTTCGTGGTGAACGGCGAACTCGTCACCGCCCCGGCGGATCGGTATATTCTGGCAGGCATCACGCGCCGATTCGTCCTTGAGATGGCGCGCGATCTCGGCATCCCGGTCCGCGAAGAGAAGCTGCCGCGCGAGCGCCTGTCGGAAGTGGATGCCATCTTCCTGACTGGGACGTTGACCGAGGTGTATCCCATCGCGACCGTGGTCGAACACCCGGACATTCCCTGCGCGTCGATCCCGGCTGAACGTGTCCCGGCCCGAAGCGTGGGTCCGGAACAGGTTCGCGAGGTGTGGACGGCGCGGGACCTCGGGCTTGTCGAGCGGCTTCGGGCTGCGTTTGTCGAACGCGTGCGCGCATGGGCAGGTGCCATCGCCTGATGCAACGCCGCGAAGGAGCGTGAAAGGTTGCAGCGAAAGACGCTGTCTCTGCCCAAACTCGAGCGGCTCACGCCGACGCTCGAGTCGACGATGCTCAAAATTACCGAGGAGGTCGGGGAGCTCGCCCAGGCCATCGGCAAGTTCCGCGGCCTCTCGGGTGAAGAGAAGCGCATGCCGGACGAAGAAGTCGTCCGCGCCATCGTGACCGAACTCCTCGACGTCGCGCAGACCGCGACGTCCATGATGTTTGTCATCGAAGACCTGTACGGCATCGACATCGAGCGAGAGGTCGAGCGGCATATCGAGAAGCTTCGGCGCAAGGGTTATCTCTGAGCTGCAAAAAGGGCACCTGCCATGGGTGCCCTGAACGGAGTGCCCGATGCGCTCTCACGCGCGGTCGAGGAGCAGGTCGATTTCCTCCTTGTACTTGCCTTCCGGCGTCTCGAGGATCTGCGGGATACCCTTGAGCGCCGGATGATGGACGATGCGCTTGAGCGCCTCCAGGCCAAGCGTCCCCTCGCCCACGTTGGCGTGCCGATCCTTGCGCGAGCCGAACGGATGCTTCGAGTCGTTGACGTGGACCACCTTCAGGCGATCCATCCCGAGGACGCGATCGAACTCGGCCAAGAAGCCGTCGAAGTCGTTCACGACGTCGTACCCATAGCTGTAGTTGTGGCACGTGTCGATGCAGACGCCAAGCCGGTCCTCGTGCTTGACGCGGCTGATGATATCGGCGATTTCCTCAAGGCTGTTGCCGACTTTCGATCCGTCCCCCGCCATGGTCTCGAGGCACAGCCACAGCGACTCGTCTCCCGTGAGGATCTCGTTCAGCGCGTCGGCAATTTGCCGGATGGCGAA
The DNA here is from genome assembly GCF_001570745.1 of Alicyclobacillus mali NBRC 102425. Taxonomy (GTDB): domain Bacteria; phylum Bacillota; class Bacilli; order Alicyclobacillales; family Alicyclobacillaceae; genus Alicyclobacillus; species Alicyclobacillus mali. The sequence continues at coordinate 33,087 of NZ_BCSG01000019.1, read as the reverse complement.
CGATTCTCCCTCGCCGACGTGGGAGCCGGGGTGCATGACGATGTAGCGGAAACCCAGATACGCCACCCGTTCAATCTCCTCGCGCAATACGTCCATGCCGTACTGCCGCGTCTCCGGCTTCGGGCTCGCCAGATTGACGAGGTACGACAGGTGCACGACGGGATCGTGAATGCCGTGTTCCCGCATCAAGGCGAGGCCCTCGTCCCGGTGAAAGGACTCGATGGGACGAGCCTTCCCGCCCCGATTGCTGCGGGTGTAAATCATAAACGTGTTGGCGCCGTACGAGATGGTCTCCTCCACGGCTGCCAAGAGCCCCGTCCCGGCGACCGAGACGTTCGCGCCGAGCAGGATGCCCTCGTAGCGAGCTTCTTCGCCCATACCTCAACCCCCGTCCTACCATCTCGACCTATCGTAACATACGAACTTGCAACTGGCACGAGCGTCTCCGTACATACCTTGCCCCGGATGCGACATACTAGGCGGGCAGCGAGGAGGGTGGCCATGCACGCAAAGCCGTTTCGCTTGCCGGCCTTGGCCTGGTGGCTTCTCATCGTCGGCGCGCTGTTCCAGCTTTCCATCAGTCTGTCCAACACGTTCGTCAGCATTTTTCTCTTCAAAGTCGACCGTTCCTTCTCCGCCATTGCCTGGTACCATCTGCTCATCTTCGCCACGCTCCCCGTCACCTTCGTCCTGGCGGCGGCCGTCGCCCGGCGCACCTCGACGGCCATGTCCCTGCGGATTGGCATCGCGCTCTACGCGATTTTTTTCGCCGTCGCGCTCATGGTGGGCGAGGAAGCAGCGCACATGCCCGAGTTGCTCGGTGTGCTCACCGGCCTGGCGGAGGGCTTTTATTGGCTGGCGTTTGACGTGTTGAGCGTGGAATACACGGACAGGGAGGGGCATGAGCCGTTCTTTGGCCTGTTCGGCGTGCTCACCTCCGTGGCGAACGTCATCGCTCCACCCGTCGCGGGCGCGCTCATCAGCCGGGAGGACGCGTACTTCGGCGGACTGACGGGCTATCACGTGGTCTTCGGCATTTCGTTCGCCCTGTTTGTCGTGGCCACGCTGGTCAGCCTTCGTCTGAAGAGCGCGCGCCTTGGCGCGCTTCGGCTTCGGGAGGGATTTCGCGCGCTCGCGCAGAAGCCGTGGCGTCGCGTCGTCCTCGGTTCGGCCGCCTACGGCGTGCGGGAAGGCGTCTTCATGTTTCTGCTCGGCCTCCTGTTCTACATCGTCACCGGCAGCGAAATGAAACTCGGCGAATTCCTCCTGTTGCAGGGGGCGCTCTCGTTTCTGGCGTTTTACGCCGCCGGGCGCTGGTCGGGTCGCTTTCGCTGGCGACTGTTTCTTGTGGGGGCAGTCGGAATTTTCTTAGCCAGCGTCGCATTTCTTTGGCCCATGACGGCGGTGATGCTCATCGTTTACGGCGCCTTGGCCGCGGCCGCATTTCCGCTGTTTCTCGTGCCGTTACAGGGCTACGTATTCGACGCCATGCACACGCTGGCCGACGACGACGTGCCGTCCATCACGCACATCGTCGTCAGGGAATGGCTCGAGAATGCCGGGCGGATCCTGGGTGTGCTCGCCTATTTCGTCGTGGGATCGTTCGAGACGGCGCGCCATGTGGGCGGATTCGGGTGGCTCGCGTTCGCGCTCGGTTTCATGCCGCTTTTGACCGTGGCGCTGATTCAGCCGCTCGAGTCCCGGATCTTCGGGCCGCGATCGCGCCATCATCAGTTTCGGCTCGGCGAAAACGAAGAGAGCCACACGTCGGCGAAGCGGCGAGCGAGACCGACGCCCTAACCTTGCGAGCGGCTCGCCTGCCAATGGTCGCCAGTGCGCCGTGAACGACTATAATGGGATTGATGAGGGCGAAGGAGTGATCGCGTGGAATCCTTTCAAACCCTGGACGCGGGCCGATGCCAGGTGCACACGCTTCCGCATCCTGCGTTTCGCACGAAGGAGATTTCGCTCAAGTTCCACTTGCGCATGGCGCGCGAGCGCGTTACGGAAGAGGCGATGTTGCCAGGCGTGTGGATGAACGGCACGATCGGCCTCCCCAGCCATCGGCAGATTGCGCTTGCAACGGACGATCTCTACGGCACCTACCTGCGCGCGTCCATTAGCAAGCGCGGCGGGCATCACATCCTTGAGGTGGGCACAAGCGTCCCGGACGTGCCGGGCGAGGATGAGGCGGCGCTCGTGGAGCGGGCGCTCGATCTCGCCCTGTCGTTGGCAGTCGATCACGCGGCCGGCGCGGGCGGTTTCTCCGAGGCGGCTGTGCAGCGCGAGAAGGAATTGCACCGCAGGCGAATCCGTGCGGTCCGAGATGACAAAGCCGCATATGCGCTGCAGCGATGTCATCAGATCGCTTGTCGCGACACGCCGGCGGGGCTGCCGCGGCTCGGCTTTGAGGAAGACGTGGAGGCTCTCCTGCCGGATCGGCTGTACGAGGCGCACCAACAGGTTCTCGCGCAGGCTGAGGTGCACGCGTACGCCGTGGGCCAGTTCCGTGACATGAACGGGTTGGCCGAGCGATTGGCGGATCGGCTGGCGAAAACCCTGCCGGAGAAGCGCACGATGCGCGCGGAGGCGGTGGCGCGCGACGTCGTCTTGCCAGCGGAACTGCGCGACTTCGAAGAAGTTACCGAGGCTGAGGAGGCGCAGCAGACGCAATTCGATCTCGCCTTTGCCTCTGGCGTCGGATTCGGCGACGCCGAGTACCCTGCGCTGGTCATGATGAACGGCGTGTTCGGCGGCTTTGCCCACTCCAAGCTGTTCATGAATATCCGCGAGCGCAGGTCCCTTGCGTACAGCGTGTGGTCGTTCGTCGACGCCGCGACGGGGTTGGTCACGGTGTACGCCGGCATCTCGGCCGATAAGCGAGACGAGGTCCGACAAATCATGGAAGATGAGCTGGACGCGATACGGCGCGGGGAAATCGCGGTGAGCGAATGGCAGGAGACGCGCGCCACGTTGCGCAATCAGTATCAGCAGATGCTCGATCAGCCGGCGATGCTCATTGCCTGGCACCATCACGGCGTCATCGCCGGGAGTGCCCGCACGCTCTCGGAGATGATCGCGGCGCTGGATCAGGTGCGCCCCGAGGACGCGGCGGCATTGGCTACCGCGCTTCGGCCTGTGTGCCTGTATGTCCTCGAGGGAAGGGGGAGCCGCGCATGAGCGACGCTCGGCACGTTTCACTTGAACTGCCGTTTGAGACGCGCACCTGGAAACTTGAGAACGGGCTCGTGGTCACCTTGATGCCGCGCCCCGAGCTTCACCAGACGTACGCCATGTTCGCCACCCGATACGGTTCAATCGATCGCGCCTTTCGGACGGACGGCAAAGTGCATGAGATGCCCGACGGAATTGCGCACTTTTTGGAACACAAGATGTTTGAGGACCCCGAGATGGACGTGTTCGCGCGCTTTGCCGCGCATGGGGCGTCGGTCGATGCCTACACCACCTTCGATCACACGGCGTACTATTTCTCGGGCACGGGCGAGATCGCCAAGCACGTAGGCACGCTGCTCGACTTCGTCCAGTCCATCCACCTGACGGACGAAAACGTGGAGAAGGAGAAGGGGATCATCGCGCAGGAAATTCACATGGTCAACGACCACCCGGATCGCAGGGGATACATGGAACTCCTCAAAGCCATGTACCACGAGCATCCTGTGCGCATCGACATCGCCGGCACCGTCGAATCGGTGCAGGCCATCACCAAGGAGCAGCTTCTGCTCTGCTACCACACCTTCTATCATCCGTCCAACATGGTGCTGGTCATCGCCGGCGGTTTTGACGCGGACGAGATCGCGCGCGTCATCGAGGAAAACCAGGCGAAGAAGTCGTTTGGCAAGCCGCCTGCCATCGAACGCCTGTACGCCGAGGAACCCTCGGCGCCCGCGCGTTCCCGCCATTGGGTGCATTTCCCCGTCCAACAACCCCGCCTTCTCATGGGCTGGAAAGAGGCAAACGGGGCGAGTGGGTCGAATTTGATCGAACAGGACACGGCGATGACGATTCTCTTGGACGCGCTATTCGGCCCGACGTCGGCGTTTTACCAGAGCCTGCTGGACGACGGTCTGATCGACAAAGGATTCTCCGCGGGCTACCAGTTGGCGAACACCTTTGGGTACACCCTGGTCGGCGGCAACACGCCGCATCCCGACGTGCTGGCCGAGCGCATTCAGTCGCACCTCGCGCACGTGCGCGAACACGGGATCGACGAGACCGCGTTTGAACGCGCGCGCAAAAAGATCATGGGCAGAGTGCTCATGAGCCTGGATCAAAATGCGTTCCTCGTTCGAAACTGGGTGACGTATTTCGTTCGTGGCGCGGAGGCGTTTGCTTTTGCCGACGTGATCGCCGTGCTCCAAACCATGACGCTCGAACGTGCGAACGCACGCTTGCGAGAGCATCTGCGCGACGACAACATGGTGGTGAGCGCGGTCGTGCCGTCCTGAGCGGCGCAAAGGATGAGGGCGTGTGTCCTTAAGGCGAAGAAGGAGTCGGACGTTCATGTGGATGTTGGCCATCATCGTGGTCGTGGCCGCGGTGGCCGTGCTGTTGTACGCGCTGTATCGCCGTACGACAGCGGACTGGCCGCGGCCAAAGAGGCGAATGCCGGAGCACAGGCCTAAGCCAGATGCGTGGCGTGAGGAAGGACTTTACCTCTCCTGGCTGGGGCACTCGACGGTGCTCATGCAGATGGACGGCGTCCGCATCCTGACGGATCCGGTGCTGTTTTCCCGCGTCGGGGTGCGGGCGTTCGGTTGGACCTTTGGCCCCAGGCGCCACGTGGACTGCCCCATCCGGCCTGAAGCGTGTGGACCGGTCCATCTCGTCCTCCTGTCGCACGCCCACATGGATCACCTCGATCACCCGAGCCTTCGGCGGGTGGTGACGAGGCAGACGGTGGTCGTGACGCCGCGAGGCACGGGCTACCTCGCCCGGTGGCATGGGCCGAAAACTGTGTACGAGATGAGTCCGGGCGAGGAAATTCGGCTGGAGGATGGGACGGAGATCGCGGCCATCGAGGTCCGGCACTGGGGCAGCAGGTATCCGTGGAACCGAAACATGGGCTATCAGGGCTACGTCGTCAGGCGGGGGCCGTGGTCCGTGTTTTTTGCCGGCGACACGGCGGCGACGAACCTATCGGCGGTCGAAAGGTATGAACCGCAGATCGCGTGCATGCCCATTGGCGCCTACGCGCCTGCGCCGTTTGAGAATGCGCACTGTACGCCAGAGCAGGCCTGGGACATGTTTCTTCAGACGGGCGCTCGGGCCTTCGTTCCCATTCATCACGACACGTTCGTGCTTTCGCGCGAGCCCGTGGACGAGCCGCTTCAGCGGCTCATGGCCGTGGCCGACGGCGACAAGGTGTGGCCCATGCGGCATGGCGAGGTCTATTACGTGAAGTCACCCAAATCTATCGAGAAACCCAAGCGGCTCGATTGACGAACCCCCTGATTTGTCAGTACATTCGATCCCAGAGGTTCTACAGCTGAGCCTGGCAAGGGCGGGCTCGCGCAGCGTCACAAAGGAGAATGGACATGGAACATAGCGTCCGCCCGGGTTGGCCGGGCATTTTGGAGGCCTATGCAAGCTTTCTTCCCGTCACCGAACACACGCCGCGGCTCACGCTGCACGAGGGGAACACCCCGCTCGTCTACGCGGACAAGCTGAGCGAGCGGCTCGAGTGCCACGTGTACCTCAAGTTCGAAGGCGCGAATCCGACGGGATCGTTCAAAGACCGGGGCATGGTGGTCGCAGTTGCCAAGGCCAAGGAAGCGGGCAAGCGCGTCGTGATCTGTGCCAGCACGGGGAACACCTCTGCGTCGGCTGCCGCTTACGCAGCGCGCGCTGGGCTGGAGGCGGTCATCCTCATCCCGCACGGCTACGTCGCGCTCGGCAAACTGGCGCAGGCCGTGCAGTACGGCGCTCGCATCGTCGCCATTCGCGGAAATTTCGATCAGGCGCTTGCCATCGTGCGGGAGGTGGCGGAACCACTCGGCATGGAGGTGGTGAATTCCATCAACCCCTACCGCCTGATGGGCCAGCAGACGGCGGCGTTCGAGATCTGCGACACCCTCGGGCGCGCGCCCGACGCGCTCTACATCCCGGTGGGCAACGCCGGCAACATCTCGGCGTACTGGATGGGATTCACGCGCTATTACGAGGAGAAGCGCATCCATGCGCGCCCCAAGATGTTCGGCTTTGAGGCCGAGGGCGCGGCGGCCATCGTGCGCGGAGAACCGATTGCGCATCCGGAGACTTTTGCGACAGCCATTCGCATCGGCAACCCTGCGTCCTGGGACAAGGCGGTCCGGGCCGCCCAGGAGTCCGGCGGCGCCATCGACTGCGTGACGGATGAGGCCATCGCCGAGGCGTACCGGCTCATCGCGCAGGAGGGCGTGTTCGCCGAGCCGGCTTCGGCGGCCAGCGTCGCGGGGCTGTTGAAGCGCCACCGCGAGGGCGGCTTGACCCGCGGCGAGACCGTGGTGTGCGTGTTGACGGGCAATGGGCTGAAGGATCCGGACAGCGCCATGCGCCTCGCCTCGCAGGAGGCCCTCGTTGTCGATGGCGATCCCGACGCGGTGCGGCGGGCGCTGGGTGGACTGTCATGAGCCCGGGTGACATGCGCCGCTCGGTCACGGTCCGCGTGCCGGCGACCACCGCCAACCTGGGCCCCGGCTTCGACTGCCTGGGCATGGCGCTTCAGCTGTACAACACCTTCACGCTCCGCCTCGGTCAGGCGTTTGCCGTTCGCGTGAGTGGAGAGGCGGCCGAAATTTTGCCGAAGACCGAGGACAACGCGGTCATCCGCGCCATGGACCGACTCTTCGCGGAGGCGGGAGTCCATCGCGGCGCGTTGCCGCCCTTCGCGCTTGAGGTGGACAATCAGATTCCGGTGTCGTCCGGGCTTGGCTCCAGCGCATCGGCAATTGTGGCCGGCCTCGTGCTTGGGAATGCGCTCCTTGAGGAGTACGCGCCGGATCGAAAGCTGGGCCGGGATCGCCTGCTGCGGCTCGCCACCGAGCTCGAGGGGCACCCGGACAACGTCGCGCCCGCACTGCTTGGCGGCGGCGTGCTGGCGTTTCACGATCGCGCTGGCCTTCGCACGGCGGAAGTGCCGATTCCTCCGAATCTGCGCTTTGTGGCGGCGACACCCGAGTTCGCGCTGCCGACCGAACTCGCGCGCCGCGTCCTGCCGAAAGCCTATCCCCGGGACGAGGCCGTGGAAAACGTGGCGCAGTGCGCACGACTGTTGCTGGCGCTGCTCAAGCCCGATCTCGACCTTCTTCGCGGAGGCATGCTGGATTACTTCCACGAGCCGTACCGCAAGCCGCTCGTGCCTGGAGCGGACGAGGTCGAGCGAGCGGCGATGGCCGCAGGCGCGTACGCCGTGACCCTGAGCGGCGCAGGGCCCACGCTGCTCGCCTGGTGCAAGCCGGACGTGGCCCTTCGCGTGGCGGACGAGATGACGCTCGCGTGGCGCAACGCAGGCACGCCGTGTCGCGCGCTCGTCGTGCGGCCGGTGCACGGCGAGACGCGCGCACATTGGAAGTTGGAATCAACAGGAGACGAGGTGTGAAGATGGATATTCGAGAGGCGTTGCCAAACACCCTCATGGCCCATCTGGGCATGGAGGTCCTGGAAGCCAACAAGGACCGCGTGGTGATGACCATGCCGGTGGACAGCCGCACACATCAGCCGATGGGACTCTTGCACGGCGGCGCGAGCGTGGCGCTCGCCGAGTCCGCAGCCAGCCTGGGCGGCGCTCTGAACGTGAGCGATCAGGGGAAGACCGTGGTGGGCATGGAGATCAACGCAAATCATCTTCGCTCGATGCGGGAGGGCGTGGTAAAGGCCATCGCCGAGCCCATCCACCGGGGATCGACCACGCAGGTGTGGCAAATCCGCATCGTGGACGAGCGGGATCGCCTCGTGTGCATCTCGCGCTGTACGCTCGCCGTCATTCAGAACCGCGGGCGCATGGAGCACGTGACGCCGACCGAAAACTGAGCGTGTAGCAGGCGGCGCGGGCCCCTTCTCGGCCTCTGGCGCCGCCGCGCTCACGCCCGGGGGGCAGGCGGAGGGAGCGGCCCAATGTTCAGGCTGGACATGGCCATCTCGGCGTTTTGGCATTCCGCAAGCGCCTTCAGCACGGCGATGGTGGGGCGAACGGCGGGGAGCTCACCGGATTCAATGCGCGCGAGCATGTCTCGTGCAGACGCCCACCGTGCGGCGTCGAGTTCTGCTCCGTGGATGCGCGGCTCGCCGAGCTCGTGGCCCACGCAGAGGAAGAACCGCGTGTCGAACCGCACCGGCTGGGTCGGCGGCGTCACGAAGCGCCCGATGCGCCGAAGGCAGCCGAGATCGAACGCGAGGCCTCGCGTGGAAAGCCACGCCGAGAGCGAAGCTGCGCCCTTGCACAGTTCCGCCTGCTCTTCCGGCGAAAGCGGTATGTCCTGCCTGGTTCCCGCGCCGTCCTGCACGGCGAGGAGCCAGCCGATCTCTTCGGCGGTCTCTCGGAGCGCGGTGACGGCAAAGCCGGGATCGTCATCGTCTTCTGCGCACACTGGTCTTCCGAGCGCGCGCTTGGCCACGCTGGCGTCGGACGGGTCCACCGCGCCCCCCGGGAAGGCCACGAAGCCGGGCAAAAACCGCATGGTCATTGCGCGCCGGATGGCAAGCACCTCGATGTCGCCACTCGCCCCGTCCCGGATGACCACGAGCGTGGCGGCCTTTCGAATCTCCGTCATGGCGATCCCGCCTCCTCCTTCAACATGGGCGCCACCTCGTTCATCCGCAAGGACACGAAGGCGGCCCGGGCCTCATGTTCCAGCCGGTCGTCCAGCGCCTCGAGATGATCCGGCAGATGCGCGTAGGCCAAGGCGTCGCGCAGCACCGCGTCCGCCAGCGCCGGGTTTTTCGGCAGGAGCGGGCCGTGCACGTAGGTGCCCCAGATGTTCAGATGGCGCAGGCCCTCGTGGCCGCTCACCCCGTCGTTACCATGTCCGTGCAGGACGCGCCCCAGCGGCCGATGGCCGTGTCGCGTGCGCCCGCCGTGATTTTCAAATCCGACGATCACGCCAATCTCATCGCTCCACACGGCGATGTTGCCAATGAGCCGTGGCGCATCGGGGATGGCCTCCGTCACCATGTCCACGAGGCCGATGCCGGGGACCTTCTCGCCGCTCGGAAGTTGATAGTATTCGCCGAGAAGCTGATAGCCGCCACAGATGGCCAGAACCGGCAGCCCGTCCTCTACGGCGCTGCGAAACGCTGGCGCGCAGGCGCGCAGCTTTTCCGCAACAATCGCCTGCTCGCGGTCAGATCCGCCCCCCAGAAGCACCAGGTGATAGCGCGAGAAGTCCGGGATTTCGCTGTGCGTCACGTGCGCCACCTCGACCTCGTAGCCTCGCCACTCGAGGCGCCGGCGGAGCACGGCGATATTGCCGCGATCGGCATAGAGATTCAGCAGATCAGGATACAGATGTGCGATACAGAGCGGCTTGTGGCTCACGCTCATCCCTTCTTTCCGAAAGCCAGCGGGCCGCGGGGTGCAAAAGCGTGTACGTCACGAGCGCGTGCACGACGGCGCCCGCAGCAGTACCCTCATCGATCCCCAGTTGCAGCGCAGCGGCCAGTTCCGGCTCGATGCGAATTCTGGACTCCGGGAAGCCCGCGTATTTCATCCGGAGCGCGATGTCGTGCGCCCGATATCCGGTGGTGACAATGTATGACAACTTCTGGTCCTCGGCGAGCAGTTCGAAGTCGGCGTCCCAAAGCCAGGACACGTCGCGGCCGTCGGCGGCGAGATCGTTAATTCCAATCACCGCCACCTTGCTTCTTCCATCGGTCACGACGGCATCGAGCACGCTGTCGCAGCCGGTGGGATTCTTGATCAGGTGAAGCGTCACCGGCGCCGCGAGCTCGAAGCGCTGCATGCGTCCCTCCGGCGGTCGGTACGCGCGAAGCCCTCCGTGGATGGCCTCGCCGGTCAGACCAAGCGCGCGCGCCGCAGAGGCGGCCGCGAGGACGTTATATGCGTTGTACAGCCCGGAGACAGGGAGATCGAGCAGGAGATCGGGCAGCCCCTCTTCGGAGAAGCGCAGGAATCCTCCCTGGAGTTCACCCTGAAACCCAGGGTGCGGGCGGACAAAGTCGCACTCCTCGCACCGATACAGGCCGAGCTGGCCGTACCAGAATCCATCGTATCGAAGCGGCCGTCCGCACATCAGGCAGAACTGTCCGTCGCGCATCTGCTCTCGCCGGGGCGATCTCGCCGTGTCTCGAGCCATCCCGTAATACATCACCTTGCGCGAGGAGCGCAGGCCGAGATAGCGACAGAGCGGATCGTCCCCATTCAGCACGAGCGTCGCTTGCGTCTTTCGAATGCCCTCCAAGAGTTTGGCCAAGGTGCCATCCAACTCACCGTATCGGTCCAACTGATCTCGAAACACATTCGTCACGACGATGACGCCAATTGGCAGGTCCGACGCGACCGCGGGCAGCGTGGCCTCGTCGATCTCCAACACCGCCGTGTCCGCGGACAGCCGGCCTGTCCAAGAACAGGACCGCAAAAAAGCTGTGGCAATGCCTTGGGCGAGGTTGGCGCCTTTGTGGTTGGTGACCACGGGTTCGCGTTCGACGACCATGCCCGACAAGAGGGACGTCGTCGTGGTCTTCCCGTTGGTGCCGGTGACGGCGATGACGCGCTTCACCTGTCCGCCAAAGCGCCGGATGAGGCCGGGCGAGATGCGGAGCGCCACTTTACCCGGCAAACTGGTGGCGTCTCTGCCGCGCAGCCTGAGCACCCACAGGATGAGTTTGCCAATCCAGATGCCGAGCATGAGGGCATGCATCCTTTCCATATCGCAGATGGGGTCCGTGGACAACGTCGCGCCCGACGGTTTTCTCCCGTGGATTATACTATATTTCGATCACTCGGGCCCGCCGCCCGAAGAAGGAGGATGCGCAGCTTGTACCATCTGTACGGTTACCGGCGCTGCTCGACGTGCCGCAACGCGCAGGCGTTTCTGGAGCGCTTGGGTGTCGATGTCTCGTTTCATGACATCGTGGAAAGCCCGCCCGACGTTCCCACCTTGCGCCGCTGGCTCGAAGCTGCACACGGCGAAATCAAAGCGCTCGTCAACACCCGCGGCGAGGTGTATCGGAAGCGGGGGCTGAAAGAGGTGGCGTGGCCGGTGGACACATGGCTCGAGGAACTGCATCGCGACGGGAAGCTCATCCGCCGTCCAGTGCTTGAGACGCCATCGGGGCGCGTCATTGTGGGCTTCGACGAGGCGGCCTACCGCGATGCCGTGTCGACGGAGCAGGCGCCATGAAGAGGCGCCTGTTCTTCGGGCTCGAGCTGCCCGACACCTGGAAAGACGAGATCGCGGCATGGTGCGCGTCCATTCGGCAGCAGGGTGAGGTCGTCGCGCGCAATTGGTCGCGCAAAGACATGTACCATCTGACCGTGCTGTTCCTCGGCGCCGTCGATCCGGCCGATCTCGAGCGCGTCTTCGCGGCCGGCGAGCAAGCCGTCAGGGCCCAGGCGCCATTTCGGCTCACCACGGGCCCATGTGGCCGTTTTCATCGCAGCCGCGTGTTCTGGCTCGGGCTCGACGGGCCAGACGCTGACCTCGCTCGGCTGAATGCGCTTCATCAGAGGGTGCGAGCGGCCACTGTGGAGGCACTGCCTGGCGTGCGCCTGGAAGACAGACCGTATCGCCCTCACATCACGCTCGCCCGGGAGCTTCGCCAGTACGAGGCGACCCAACTTGCGGTGCCAAGGCCCATGAGCCACGAGTTCACGGAACTGTGTCTGTTCGAGGCGACCCGCGACAGCGGTCAACTCGCGTATCCTGTCATCCGGCGCTTCCCATTTTCCGGCGCCTCCGCGATTCGTACGCCAGAAGGCCCAGCGCATTGAGCATGAGATCCAGGTGAATGGCCTGCGGGCGGAAGGCCGAGGCGTCCAATCCGAGTTCGCCCAGCCGCTCTCGGACGATCTCGGCCTGCGCCTGTTCGAGCGCTTCAGGGGACGGATGATCGTCGAATGTCCTCGCAATAAGCTCGCGGAATCTGTCGGCATAGTACACGGTCTCGCGAAGGGCCTCGCTCTTGGGCGAAGGGCCGAAGTGCGCCTGGTACACCGTCTCCATCGGCAGTTTCGCGAACATGTCGCACGTCCTGTGCACGGCCTCGGGGTCAAAATCCACCGGCGAGGTGGAGGGCATGACGAATTCGTAGGGAAAGCCGGTGAACCCTTTGACGAACCTGAGGCCCGCGCTGTCGCCGGTGAAAATGCCGTTGGAGACGGGATCCGCAATGGCGAAGTGATGGCTCGCGTGTCCGGGAGCGTCGAGGAACAGGAGACGCCGCTCTCCAATCACGAGCTCGCTTTCGTGGGGCATCGCCTGCACCTGTTCGGCCGGGACGGGTTCGAGAGGCCCGAAGAGCTGGTCGAGTCGATCCCCATAGACCTCACGGGCGCCCTGGTACAGGCGGGACGGATCGATTATGTGCCGAGCGCCGCGCGGGTGGACAAGCAGCTTCGCCTGTGGCGCCAGCTTCATGAACTGACCCGCGCCGCCGGCGTGATCGAGGTGAATATGCGTCACCGCGACGTAGGCGAGATCCGTTGGCGCGAGGCCCAAAGCGCGCAGCCCCGCGAGCAGCGCGTCGTGCGACCGGGCGGAACCGGTTTCAATCAGCAGAGGCTCGCGATCGCGCACGACATAGGCACACGTGCGATAGCGCATGCCAAGTTCCATCAGGTCAATGAGAAATACGCCGCGCGCGATCTCGACGGGCTGTGGGTACGATGCGTGCTGTCCTTCCATGTTTTCTTACCCCCTAGCGCTTGTGGCGGCGAAAGGGTCCGCCAGGTTTTCGCGATCGTTCGTCGCGCCGTTTGGTGGCCGCCGTTTCGCGGCTCGCTCGCCATGATAGCGAGATGGGGCGGTCCGCCTGCTTCAGCGAAGCCCCGCGGTCGCTTGCGCCGGCCTTGCGAAACGGACTCGTCCGAAGGTTGGACAGGCGCGCCACGTGGGCGCGATCCGGAGACCGCCTGGAGCGGTCCGGGACTTCCCGGCGAGTGGCGCGGATCTCGTCGACCGAGATGATGTCGGCGAGGGTGTCCTCTTCCGGAAGCTCGAGTTCGGTCTCGCGTGAGACGCTGAGCAAAATCCCCATGGCAGCTAGATTCATGACGAGATCCGTGCCGCCGTAGCTGATGAACGGCAGTGGGATGCCCGTGACGGGCAAAAGCCACGTCACCGCGCCGAGGTTGATGAGCGTCTGCACGATGACCGAGGCCGTGAGGCCAATTGCGAGCAGCGACCCGAACCTGTCGCGCGCGTACCTTGCGATATGGAAGCCTCGCCAAATGACGACGGCGAAGATCGCCAACAGCCCTAGGTCGCCGAGCCATCCCCACTCTTCTGTGAAGACGGCGAAAATGAAGTCGGTGTACGCCTCAGGTAGGTAGCCGGTTGCTGAAACACTCGACGCGAAGCCGCGTCCCGTGAGTCCCCCGTTGGCGATGGCCGTGAGTCCCTGAATGAGTTGATAACCGGACGACTTCGGATGTTGAAACGGGTGAAAGAACGCCACGAGGCGGCTCGACCGGTATTCCGCCATTCTTGCCCCAAGCAGGCCGAAGAGGACCGAGGCGCCGAATGTGAGCCCGAGTGGCTTGCCTGGCACGCCTGCCGCAAACAGAAGGACCATGGCGGTCAAAAAAATGCACAGCGCAGTGCCCATATCTGGCTCGATGAACACGAGCCCGATGGTCAATGCCACCATGATCATGGCTGGCCTGAAGGTCCGGCGCAGATCACGCAAAATGGGAAGTTTTCTCGTCAGTAAATAGGACAGGTAGACGACGAGGGCTGTGAGCGCGATCTCGGACGGCTGAATGTGGACGCTCGTGGTGCCAATCCAGCGGGTGGCTCCGAGACTCCGATGGCCAATCCCGGGTATCATGACAACCAGCAACAGACCCAAGGCTGCAAGCATGAGCCTGGGTGCGTGCTGGTACCAGACGTGATAGGGGATGAACGTGCACGAGCCCATGGCGGCAAGGCCCAGGATGGCGGCCACGAGCTGCCGAATGGCGAAGTGATCTGGAGAGAGGCCTTGGTGGATGTCGTACACCATGCTTGCGGAGTACACCGTCACCACGCCAATGCCCGTCAACATGAGGACCGCGATAAAGAGCACGTAATCCGGTTGATGTCGCTCGGTCCGCACGTCCACACCCCGCTTTGCGCTGTCTAGGCTATGTCCTCATTCGACAGCTTACGGCCATTCCCTCCTAGAAGGCAAGCGTGCATTACCACCAGTGGACGCCGATGGCCGTGATTCCCAGGATCGCAGCAAGCGGGATGGCAAGGTGCCATGGGCTCTGAGGTCCTCCCGGTGGGCCGTACGGATTCGGCGGGGGTGTGGGCGGCATGCCCTGCGGGCCGGGTCCAAACAGTCCACGCGGGTGGTCGAGTGGCGCGATGGCCGCGTCCGCCCGCACAGCGTGCTGCAGAATCAGGTGATGCCGTGTCACGTGAACGACGACACCTTGAAACGAGCCAAAGTGCGTGTGACAGTGGACGTGGCGCCCCAAGTATGCACGCACATCGCGAAACGTAAGCATAGGTGAACGCCTCCTCTCCTGATTACGTTACGGGGCATGCGTCCGCTTTGGCTGGGCGCCTGCACCGATGAAGCGACCTGGGAGACAATTCGTTCAAGGGCGGGCGGATGGACATGGTGCAGAAACGGACATCGCGCGTTCGGATTTTCGCACACAGGGGCGCGAGCCACGAAGCCCCCGAGAACACGTTGCCGGCGTTTCAAGTCGCGCTGCATCAAGGTGCGGACGTGATCGAGACGGACGTCCACTGGACCAAGGATGGCGAACTGGTCATCTGCCACGATGCGCGCATCGAAGGGGTGTCCGATGGGGCGGGGGCCATCGCGGACATGACATACGAGGAACTTCTGCGCTACGACTTCGGCTATCGATTCACGCGCGACGGTGGGAGAACGTATCCGTACCGCGGGCGCGGAATTCGCATTCCGACCTTGCGAGAGGCGCTTCGAGCGTTTCCGGGCGTCCATTTCAATGTGGATTTGAAACCGAAGCGCCCTCACGTCGGTCTATTTTTGCGGATGCTTGCGGAGGAAGATTCGCTTCATCGCGTCACGCTCGCGTCCTTTCACCATCGGACGCTCGCGGAAGCCAGGGCGCGCTGCCCCCAGCTCAAAACGAGCGCTTCGCCGCTCGAGGTGGCGCGCGTGTTGGCTTTGGCCCGCCTTGGTGGGGCGTTCGGCGGGCAATTGAGGATGCCGTTTGCCGCCGTCCAGGTGCCCATGCGCCAACACGGTGTCCGCGTGGTGACAACTCGCTTCGTAGAATTCGCGCACCGCTGTGGCCTGGAGATCGACGTTTGGACAGTGGACGATCCAAATGTGATGCGAGAACTCATCCGACAGGGCGTCGACGGCATTGTCACAAATTCGCCGCAGATCTTGCAAAAGCTCCTGCTGGAACTGGAACAATAAACGTGACATCATGGGGTTGTTTGTACGGGGAGGAGGGTGGCGCGTGGAATCGGTTCGGCGCGAATGGAAATACTTCGACATCACGGTGGTGGTGGTCCTCGCGCTGCTCGCCGTGTACGCGTGTCTCGCGATTCACGCGGCGACCGCGGGCAACCACAGCGTCAACATCCCGTCCCACGTGATGAGCAAGCAGATCGCGTACGAAGTGCTGGGATTTGTCGCGCTGTTTGCTGGCGCGTTGATGGATTACCGTTGGCTTCGGAAGGCGCACTGGTGGCTGTGGGGGATTTCGTGCGTGCTGTTGGTGGCCGTGTTCGGGTTTCCGGCGACCATGGGCGCGCACTCGTGGATTTCGTTTCATTCCTTCTCCTTCCAGCCGTCCGAGCTGGCCAAGGTCGCTATCGTCGTCTGGCTGGCGAAGTACATGTCGGACGTGGAAGAGGCGGAGGTACCTGACTATCGCCTGCGGAGGCAGTGGATCTTTCTACCGATTATACTTGTGCCATTTGCGCTCACCTTCAAAGAGCCGGCACTTGGACAGGCTCTCGTGATGATCGCCATCTTCCTCACGATGTACAGTGTGTTTGCGCGTCGGGGACCGTACGCAGTGCTGATGTTCTTCGTGCTCGGCGTGATCGCGCTCGGCGTCCTGGCGACGACGGTGTTCACGAACCAGACATTGGCCTTCGTCGACGTCCTGATGAAGCATCACATTCTGAAGGGGTATCAGGCTTACCGCATCCTGACGTGGGTGGATCCGAATTTCAGTCAGGACAAATACGGCTACAATATTCACATGGCTCAGACGGCCATCGGCAGCGGTGAACTGTTTGGCGAAGGTTACGGCAAGGGCGTGCTCACGTCGGGCGGTTGGGTGCCGAACCAGTGGACGGACTATATCTTCTCCGCCATCGGCGAGGAGTTTGGTTTCGTGGGATCCGCCATCCTTGTGCTTCTTTTCTTGATTTTGTGCCACCGTCTCATCCGCATTGCCCAGACGACGACCGATACCTTCGGCATGTACATCGCGGTCGGGATCGTCGGCATGTTCGCGTTTCAGGTCTTTGAGAACATCGGTGCTGACATGTACATGAGCCCGTCGACGGGCATCACGCTGCCATTCATCAGCTACGGGGGTACGTCGCTCCTGGTCAACTATTTCGCGGTGGGCATCGTGTTGAGCGTAGGGCTGAGGCGCAGGCGTGCACGCCTGCAGGCCCAATTCGAGGCGAGCAAGGGGAGATTGGCGTGACATTTCGGCTGTCGGATCGAATCGTGCGGTTGCCGGAGCAGTTTTTTTCCGGATTGACGAGGCGCGTGGCGGGGTTTCAGCAAGCTGGGTATGACGTGATTAACCTCGGGCAGGGGAACCCGGATTTGCCCACGCCGCCACATATCGTGGAGGCGCTGCGCGGCGCGGTCCTGGATCCGGTCACGCACCGCTATCCTCCTTTTCGCGGGCTGCCGGAGCTCAAGGAAGCGGCGGCGGAGTTCTACCAGCGCACCTATGGGGTGGCGCTGGATCCAGAGCGGGAAATTGCCATTCTTGTGGGCGGCAAGACCGGGCTCGTGGAGGTTGCGGAGCTGTACCTAGAGACGGGTGACGTGGCACTTGTGCCCGACCCGGGCTATCCCGACTACCTGAGCGGCATCGCGCTCGCTGGCGCGGAGCCCTACGCGCTTCCCATCACCGCGTCAAACAGCTACATTCCCGATCTCGACGCGGTGCCCGAAGACGTGTGGAAGCGGGCCAGGGTGTGGTACATCAATTATCCAAACAACCCCACCGGTGCTGGCGCAACAACTGCCTTTTTCGAGCAGGCCATCGAAAAGGCGCGCCATCACGGCGTGCTCATTGTGCACGACTTCGCGTACGGCGCCATTGGCTACGACCATCACCGCCCACCTTCCTTCCTGCAGATGAAAGGCGCCAAGGAAGTCGGGATCGAGATCTACACGCTGAGCAAGACCTTCAATATGGCCGGTTGGCGCGTCGCGTTCGCAGTGGGCCATCCAGAGGTCATCGAGCACATCAACCTGATTCAAGATCACTACTACGTGTCCATCTTTGCCGCCGTGCAGCGCGCGTCCATCGCCGCGCTGCACGGGCCGGCTGACGACATCGAGGCTCTGCGCCAGACCTACCAGCGCCGCCGCGATGCATTCCTGGGCGCGCTGAGGGCTGCCGGCATCCATGCGCCTTCGCCCCAGGGCTCGTTTTTCTGCTGGATTCCGCTTCCTGAAGGCGTATCATCCGTGGCATTCGCCGAGCAACTGCTCGAGCAGGCGCACGTCGCGGTCGCCCCGGGAAGAGGGTTTGGCGAGCATGGAGAAGGGCACGTGCGCGTGGGCCTGCTCGCGCCAGAAGACCGCCTCATCGAGGCGGCCGAGCGGATGGCGCAGTTCTGGACGAAGCGGTTCTAAGGGCGCTCAGGTCCCTCGCCGGGCTGGGTGTGGCTTCGGAACTTGTCCGCGAGTTGAATCAGCCACAGGTGATGATACGGCTCCTGGTACAGCACGGGTTCAATGCGGCGATCCGCCGGCCCAATCTTGTACATCCAAATCGTCGTCTGCTGGCGAATCCCTTCGTGCACGCGGATACCGAGGTGGATGGAATCCCGGTACCCATCTTTGTACGCGATGGCGCCCAACTGTCCGTGGAGTTCCGCCACCATGGGCCGGTATTTCGGATTGCGGATCACCGGCGCGTCAAACCAAGGCGTGAAACCCTGCGCGTCCGTCTTGAACCGCTGCTCAGTTTCAATGAGGACGACTTCCGCACCGTCGATGGGCTCCTTGGTTCTCCCGTCGATCACTCGGATCCGAAGTTTCGCGGTTTTCCGGGTATAGCCCCACGATTCCGGGCCCGCGGGCTGGTCATTGCCTTGTGCTGCCGGTGAAGGCGGCGGAACGGGCTTGGGCGTCGCGGGTGACGCCCCGCTCGAGGCGTTCGGCTTCGCCTGACCTGCGCTCGATCCGCTCGATGGATTCGAGGCTTTTGGCTTGCTCCCGCTTGGGTTCGGTTGCACCGGGACCTTGCCGGGCCCAGGCTTGCCGTTCCCCGCGTCTCGCGCGCGAGGTTGGGGTGCGGGCGCCTCGCTCACCGGAGGTTTCGCTTGCGGGGCCGCCTCGGTGCGCTGTTCCACAGGGTCGATCCCGGCTGGGGCCATCGCCGCGATGGCGCCGTGCAGCGTCCGAGCATGCGCGTGCCGAAGAGCGCCGATCTGCGGCTGCGTGGGGATAGCCACCACAATTGCGCTTGCCAAAAGCGACGCGATGATCACGCTTCGCTTGGATGGATGTCGTTTCATGGCGTATCCCTCGTTTCTCAAACGATGGTTGGCGGTCAGTCGGCGCCATCACTGCAGGCGCATAAGCGCCCGATTCTGATAGTAAAACTGCAGGATCTGCAGGTAGCTCTGGCCTTTCCTCGCCCAGTATTCCGATCCCCACTGGGCCATTTTCTGCGCGTTGCGGTACTGCCAGTTCGGATCATTTTCGTAGCCGGCGGAATAGTTGAGTTCGACAATCTCACCGTTCGGCTTGGTGTACGCGAGTTTTTGAATCGCCTGAAATGCCGCGTTGGTGGTCGGCTGGCTGGACATCTCTTGAAAGTGTTGGAAATTCGTTGTGTTATCCACGTCAAACGTGAAACCATCAATGGTGACCGGGTGCAGATGATGGTACCAGGCGAACATCTTCACGGCCATGGCACCGGCCTTGAGGGCCTCGGGGTGCCAGCTCGGGAACCATTCGTTGGGCAACACGTCTTCGCAGTAGGTTGCGAACGGCACGGCTTCCACGTAGATGATCCGCCCGCGGGGATCCGGCTCTCCGCTGGCGTTGTTCTCTCGGATCGCGACGCGGATCACGGAAGGAGGACTGGTGTTATAGATGGTCTGAGCTGCTTCCACGCGGGGCGCCGGAAGAATGGGCGCGATGGCGGCGAAGCCGCAGCTAGCGCACAATAGGCTGATTGTCCGTTGTACTCTCGTCATGACCTGTCCCCTCGCGAGATGTGGTCGTTTGTTTTACTTTTCCCCGCTTGCCGCCGGACATGCGCTTGTGGCACATGTGACACATCCCGGTGGAGCGGGTACAATGAGTGTTTAGAATTGCGAGCGATCCCCGTGAACGCCACGTTCCATCCATTCGGGAGGAGGATCTCGGATGCAAAAGTTGGGTCTGACTGGTCAGTCGAAGCAGCCACACACGTCCGATGACCAACTGAAGGGTATCTCGGCCGTCTTGATGGACGGAGACGAAATCTTCATCGACAACAACGCCATTCATGCGAAGAGCCGCGTCGAGGTGGGCATTCGCTTTGTTGGCTCGCTTGAGGAAGTTCCTCATCCCAGGCGGATTGTCGGGCTCTGGGTCAGCCTGAAACGCTTTGAAAATGGCATGGGCTTCAACGGCGTTCAGGCGATTGAAATGTGGATTGACAGCGAAGCGCAGCTCGGGTACAAGAAACTCGCGGACCACGTGAATGCCATGGACAAGGCCGTGAAGGGCAAGGCGGATCTGAGCCTCTTGAGCTCAGAACAAGTCGAAAAGTTCGCGGCGTTCCTGCGCGGACTTCGCCCGGATCTCTGGGAAAACGCGTCTCCAGCATTCCGAGAAGCTTTCTCCGCCGCGTGAAGCGGTTGGGCCGCGGTCCCATCTACGGCAAGGAGGGAAGTCTCCCTTGAACCAGAACGAAACGCCGTTGTTCGATGCATTGCTCAGACACGTGGCGCGCAATCCGCGCCAGTTTCACATCCCAGGGCACAAAAAGGGCCGCGGTATGGACAGCCGTTTTCGCGCGTTTGTCGGAGATAACGCGCTCGCGCTTGATCTCATCAACATCGCGCCGCTCGACGACCTCCATCATCCGACGGGAGCCATCAGGCACGCTCAGGAACTCGCCGCAGAGGCATTCGGGGCCGATTACACCTTTTTCTCTGTTCAGGGCACCTCCACGGCCATCATGACGATGGTCATGGCGACGGTCGGCCCCGGCGATAAAATTCTGGTGCCGCGCAATGTGCACAAGTCGGTCCTTACGGCCATCATCTTGGCGGACGCCACGCCTGTTTTTCTTCACCCCGAGGTGGATCGCGAATTCGGTATTTCACACGGTCTGTCCGTCGAGACCGTGGCGCGCGCGCTCGAGGAGCACCCCGACGCGCGAGCCCTTGTAGTCATCAACCCGACCTATTTTGGTATTGCGGCCGATCTCGAGCGCATCGTCGAGGTGGCGCACGGCGTCGGCGTCCCCGTCCTCGTGGACGAAGCGCATGGCGTGCACATCGGGTTCCATCCGGATTTGCCACTGTCCGCGATGCAGGCGGGCGCCGACATGGCCGCCACCAGCGTGCACAAGCTCGGCGGTTCCATGACGGGATCGAGCGTTTTGAACGTCCGCGAAGGGATGATCGACCCTCGGCACGTCCAGGTGGTCCTGAGCATGTTGACCACCACGTCCACGTCGTATCTCCTGCTCGCATCGCTCGATGTCGCGCGCAAGGAGTTGGCCATTCACGGGCGCGAGCGGTTGGATTACGCCATTTCCCTTGCGAGCAAGGCCCGGCGGGCGATTCAGGCCATTCCTGGCCTACAGTGCCTCGATGAACGTCAGCTCGTCTCAAGCGCCACCTACGCGCTCGATCCCACCAAGTTGACCATCTCTGTGCGCGATCTCGGCCTCACCGGGTACGACGTGGAGCGCATCCTGCGCGAGGAGTACAACATTGAGGTCGAGTTGAGCGATCTCTACAACATCCTGTGCATCATCTCGTGGGGCGACACGGAGGAAGACATCGAGGCGCTGATCCAGGCACTCGAGGCCATCGCAGAGCGCTACGGCCAGGGCGCGGTGCGCGAGCACCAACCTGTCACGCTGCCGTCGATGCCCGAACTGCGGATGACGCCGCGCTCCGCCTTTTACGCCCGGACGGAGGTCGTGCCCCTCCAGCAAGCCGTGGGTCGAACCATGGCAGAGATGGTCATGGTGTATCCGCCAGGTATCCCCATCCTCTTGCCTGGCGAAGTCATTACGCAGGATAATATCGACTATATCGAAGCCAATCTGCGGGCCGGATTGCCGGTGCAGGGCCCCGACGACCCCGAGATCCGCATGATCAAAGTCGTCCGCGACTGAGCGTCCGGCCGCGAAGGAGGAGTTTGCATGGCGCTGGAAGTCGGTGTGAAGGCGCCTGAGTTCTCGGCGGAGTCCGACTCGGGCGAGATGGTCAAGCTGTCGGATCTGCGCGGCAAGGTTGTTGTGCTCTACTTTTACCCGAAGGATGATACGCCAGGCTGCACGCAGGAGGCCTGTGCGTTCCGAGATCTGAAGGCGCGGTTTGAAGAGGCCGGCGCGGTCATTTACGGCGTATCTCGGGACGATGTGCGTTCGCACGCAAAGTTCCGGGACAAGCACAGCCTGAATTTTCCCCTGTTGTCCGATCCAGACGGTCAGATCTGCGAGGCGTACGACGTGCTGAAGGAAAAGAACATGTACGGCCGCAAAACCATCGGCATTGAGCGGACGACGTACGTAATCGATCGCGACGGCGCCATTGCGGCCGTGTTTCCGAAAGTGAAGGTGGATGGCCACGCGGAAGAGGTGCTCGCGAAGGTCCGGGAAGTCGCGGGCTGAAACGACACGTCACAAGTCGTATAATGGAAGATGGAAGGGGAGGCGATGGCGATGATCACGCTGACCGAACAAGCTGCAGACCGCGTTCGCACCCTCCTCGAGTCCCAGGATGCCGGGGAGGATGCGCTGCGCATCTACACCAAGCCGGGCGGTTGCACGGGGTTCACGTACGGGCTTGCGCTCGACAGCGAAAAGCCTGGCGACGTGGTCACGGTGCAGCACGGCGTCAAGCTCGTGGTCGATCCAGAGAGCCTGGAACTGATTGATGGGTCCGAGATCGACTACGTCGACGATCTCACTGGGCAAGGCTTCAAGATCAACAACCCGAACGCCACGCAGATGTGCGGCTGCGGTTCGAGTTTCCGGACCGCGACGCAGGCGGGGCAGCCGGGATCGTGCAACTGAGTGGGAACGGGCTGGCCGGAGTCGCGCTTCGGCCGGCCCGTTGCTGCGTAAGACGAGGGTTGGGGGACGCCACGTGTTCGAGAAAGTCCTGAAAGATCCGGTTCATGACGAAATTCTGTTTGACGATCCGCTTCTGTGGGCGCTGGTCAACGTGCCTGCGTTTCAGCGCCTGCGGCGCATCCGTCAACTCGGCACCTCGTTTCTCACGTTTCACGGTGCGGAGCATTCCCGCTTTGCACATTCCCTTGGCGCCTATGAGACCATGCGGCGCGTTTTATTTCATCTGCAGCGCGAATGCGGCTGGCCCACAGATCCACGTGAAATTCGGCTGGCTCTCGCTGCGGCGCTTTTGCACGACATCGGGCACGGCCCGTTCTCGCACACGTTCGAATCTGTGCTTGGGGTCCACCATGAGACGTGGACGCATCGAGTGATCCTGGAGGACCCTGCTTTGCGTTCCGTGCTCGACGGCGTGGACGACGAATTCGCGTTGGATCTCGTCCGCATCCTGCGCAGCGACAGCCGGTATCCCGCCGTGGAGTCGCTCATCTCGAGTCAGCTCGACGTGGACCGTATGGATTACATGCTTCGAGACGCGGAAGCCACAGGCGTGTCGTACGGCCTGTTTGAACTCGCGAGATTGATCCGCTCGCTGACGTATTCGGATGGGCGTGTGTACGTCAAAAAGCAAAATTTACATACGGTGGAGCAGTATCTGCTTGCACGCTACTTCATGTACGTTCAGGTCTATCTGCATCCGGTGACGGTGGGCAGCGATGTCCTCGTCGAAAACATTCTGGTTCGCGCAAAAGACCTGATTGCGCAAGGAGAGCGGATCGACATGCCGGAGCCTCTTCGGCGCGTGCTCCAGGGCGACATGGAGGACGTATCGTGGTACATCCGGCTGGACGAATCCGTTCTGCTATACGCCTTCCACACGTTTGCCGAGCAGCCGGATCCCATCTTGCGCGATCTCGCGGAGCGCTTTCTCAACCGCCGATTGTTCGCGCCCGTGGTGCGCCAGGGGTCGACGCCCGTCGACGATCTCGCCCTGCTTCGCACGACGGCCAAAGCGATGGGATTTCATCCCGACTACTATGTCACGCTGCGCTCCTGCAAGATCCCGGGGTACGACGTCATCGGTCAGGGACTTCTCCTGCGAGACGAAAACGGCCGCGTGGAAGATCTCAGCCAGGCGTCCAAGCTCATACGTACGCTCGTGCCGAGCCAGGAAGAGCGCCTGTTTCTGCCGAAGGAGATGCTCGATCCGTCCAATCCGCTCTCGGCGCGCGTCCGCTCCATCGCTTATTCCGCTCTTTGATCCGAGCGGCGGCGCAACCAGAACCAGAGCAAGGCGGCGACGAGGATGGCGGCCCCGAGATACGTGAACGGTTTGACGTGATCGGCCAGGACCTGCCAGTGTTTGTTCAGCTGGTAGCCGCCGTACACGAGTGCCAGGTTCCACACAAACGATCCGAGCAAGCTGAAGAGGATAAAGCGCGCGATGGACATGCGTGCAAAGCCGGCGGGCAAGGACACGAACGTGCGCACGGCGGGAACCATGCGTCCGAAAAAGACGGTCGCCTCGCCGAAGCGGTGGAACCAGCGCTCCGCGCGTTCCAGGTGGCGGGGGGTGAGGCCCACGTAACGGCCATAGCGAAGGACGAAGGCTCGGCCAGCGTAGTTGCCGATGGCGTACGCTACGAGGCTTCCGACGACGTTGGCCAGTGTGGCCACAAGCACCGCCGGCCAAAAGCCGAGCAGGTGCCGAAAGGCGAGGAATCCGGCGAGCGGCATCACGACCTCGGAGGGGATGGGGATACAGCAACTTTCAAGGGCCATGAGCAGGAAAATGCTCAAGAGGCCGTGATGAACGACAAGAGTGGTCAAATGCGACACGGTCATCCTCCGTTCCGTCGGCGGTCTGAGACAAGCCTCTTACCATGGTACCTGGATTTCGTCACAACTCAAGGACGAAATCAGGGTTGCGCGAGTTCAGGGGCTTGTCCCGGCGCAGAACGGATCATCCGTTCTGCGCTGCGCGCCCGAGCGCCGCAAGCGCTTCACGCATCGGCATGCCGGCATGAATCCCGAGTTCCTCTGCGGCCTGGGTTTGGCTATCGACAGACGCAGCGAGCAATTCCTCCAGCGTGCGAACGCCAGTCGCGCGCATGGCCACGACGTTTCGATCCCGCAGTTTGGTCCGCAATAGCTGGACGTCGAGAGCCCCACACATCGCGTACCCCACGGAATTCGCGATGACGAGGAGCGTCGTCTTCGGCAAATCCACCTGCACGGCAGTGAAGGGATATCCTTCAATCCACATGGGCTCCACGCGCACCATCCCGCATCTCTCCTCCTCGAGTTCTCTCCATCGTATGAGCCGAAAGTGCCAAGGGTGCGCGCGCCTTGTCCAATCCGGTTGTGATATCATGAGTGGCGGTGTCAGATTTGGCGCAGAGGGGGAGAGTCATCGATGCATCCACATGTTGAAGTGTTGCGCGATCTCTGCGACGCCCACGGGATCTCCGGCTACGAGTCCGGCGTGCGCAAACAATTTGAGGAGCGCCTCAGGCCGCTTTCCGAGGAATTGTTGCGCGATCGCACAGGCGGCGTGGTGGGACGCAAAACCGGTGACCCAAACGGGCCCAAGGTGCTGGTTGCGGGCCACCTCGATGAAATCGGCTTCATGGTCACCCATATCACCTCTGAGGGGTTCCTGAAGTTTCAGCCCATCGGCGGCTGGTGGTCTCAAGTCGTGCTGGCGCAGCGCGTCCTCGTGCAGACGCGCAAGGGACCTCTGCTCGGCGTCACGGGCTCGAAGCCTCCTCACATTTTGTCGGCCGACGAACGCAACAAGGTCGTTGAACTGAAGGACGTGTTTGTGGACATCGGGGCCACGAGCAAGGAGCACGCCGAGGAAATGGGCGTGCGGCCGGGCGACGCCATCGTCCCGTACAGCCCGTTCACACAGCTCGGCAATCCCAAGATGTACGTGTCCAAGGCACTCGATAACCGGCTCGGCTGCGCGACCGCGCTCTGCGTGCTGAAGGAACTGCAGGGGCAGCCGCACCCGAATGTGGTGTTTGCGGGTGCGACCGTTCAGGAAGAGGTCGGCCTGCGCGGCGCGAAAACGCTCGTTCATCTGGTCGATCCCGACATCGCCATTTCCATTGACGTCGGCGTCGCCGGCGATACGCCCGGGATTGAGAGCGGGGAGCGCCAGCACCTCGGCGACGCCGGCAAGGGCCCGCTGCTCATGATCTATGATCACTCGATGATTCCAAACAATCGCTTCCGCGATTTTGTGCTGGACATCGCCGCGGGGGAAAACATCCCGGTTCAGCTCAGCAGCCTGGCGGGCGGCGGTACGGATGCCGGATCGTTCCACCTGCACGGCATCGGCGTGCCGAGCGTCAACATCGGCTTCGCGACGCGCTACATCCACAGCCACAACGGCGTCGTGCACGAGGACGATTATCTGCAGGCGATTCAGCTCGTCACCGCCATGGTGAAGGCGCTGGACAGGGATATGGTCACCGAAATTCAGGCGTGGTAAAGTGAAGAGTGGACAGTCCGCGAGGCGCCGGTGAGTCGGCGCCTCGCTTCTCGAGGAGGCCCCTGAATGCCCGATCTTCTGCACTTCTTGCAGGGCTTGTGGGGAAATACCGCGTTGATGGCG
Source organism: Alicyclobacillus mali NBRC 102425 (assembly GCF_001570745.1). GTDB lineage: Bacteria > Bacillota > Bacilli > Alicyclobacillales > Alicyclobacillaceae > Alicyclobacillus > Alicyclobacillus mali. Next base: position 6,781 of record NZ_BCSG01000019.1, on the reverse strand, counting down.
GCTATTTGCGCCATCGTGGTGACCCAGATTCTAAAGGTCCCTATCCACTATTTTACGACGCGCGCCTGGGATTGGAGCCGCGTCTTTGGAGCGGGCGGCATGCCAAGTTCCCACTCGGCGGGCGTGGTGGCGCTTGCCAGCGCGCTGTGGTTTGTCGTCGGCCCGACGTCCCCCATTTTCGCCGTTGCGGTCGTATTTGCCGCCATTGTGATGTACGACGCCGGCGGCATTCGACGTCACGCGGGCGAGCATGCGGTCCTCTTGAATCGTATCGCGATGGAATTCTCACAGCGATCGGAGTCTGCCGTCGCAGGTCAGCCCGAGGGAGAACGCTTGAAGGAGATCCTCGGGCACGAACCGGCCGAGATCGTCGTGGGCGGCCTCATTGGCCTCGTCATCGGAATTGCTTTCGGCAGGTGGTGGTAACGTGGGGGGCGAGGGGTTTGCGCCAGCCAAGCATCTGACCTTCGATCCCGCCCTGCGCCATCCCGCGCCGCATTCGGTGCTCGTGTTTGCGAGGCTGTTCGACGGCTGCATGTGGGTGCGCCATCACGCGCGAGGCTGGGAACTTCCCGGCGGCAAGGTGGAATCGGGAGAGACGCCGGACGCCGCAGCGCGGCGCGAAGCGTTTGAAGAGGCGGGTGCCCTGCTCGACAATCTCGTCTGGTTCGCGCAGTACACCATTGTCCTGCGCGACGGCTCTGAGGCGAGCAAATGGGTGTATCTCGCCGACGTGCACGACGTGAAGGCTCGGCCCGCGACGTCGGAGACCACGGCGGTGCGCCTCGTGCCTTGGATTTCTGGTATACAGGCTTTTCCTGACAACGACCTGAGCCCTATCGTTCAGGATGACGTGTTCGCGAGGCTTTTTTCCGAAGTCGCCTCGCGCTTTCGAGTGAGGTGAGACGGTGTTTCTGACGAAGGATCATAAGCAGCAAATCGAGGTGTGGCTCGACGCACTCGGTGCCCGGGTTGCGTGGTTGGAGGATTTGGCCGAGCGGGAGGAAGCGTGGGAAGAAGATCTCACGTGGCGGCTCGCCGCCGAGCGCGCGCTCTGGACCAGCGTCGAGTACGTCACCGACATCGCGTCCCTCATCATCGACGCCCTTGTGATGCGCGATCCCGGCGGCTACGCCGATATCGTCAAAGTCCTCGTCGAGGAGCAGGTCCTCGATCGTCCATGGTTCGAAGCGTTCACCGGCGCGATCGACTTCCGATCCCGCCTGCTTCGCGATCACGCCCGCATCGCGCCGAAAGACGTGCGCGAGGCCGTATCGCGTTACGCGGATCTGTTCGCTCCCTTCATGAACCAGATTCGCGAGTTTATGCGCAACAATTAGACGTCGTCGAGATCGTCCGGGATGTACACGGTCACCCGGCAGTTGCGCTTCACCCCAAACTGCAAGGCATGTTTCCGCGACGGCATGAGCACGTCGATGTGATGGCCTCGAATGGCACCTCCCGTGTCTTCCGCGATTCGCCAGCCCACGCCCTCGATGTAGAGCAGGCTGCCGTAAGGGATCACCGCCGGATCGACGGCAACGGTCCGGCCGATCACGGCGGGCCGCCCGGTGCTCGTCACGCCAAAGCCGGGGTCGCCAGGGTCCTTTCCGGTGGAGAAGCGATCCAGGTTGTAAGCCGTGACGACAAACGTGTCCGTGAGCTTTCGACACCGGCGAATGTCGTAACTGCGGCCGAACACCGTGATGGCCTCCGGTTCGGACCGCCACGACACCGACTGCGCGCGGGTGTTCGCGTGCGTTTGGTTCGCCGCCGGCGTTCCATGGGCCGATGCGGCGCTCGAGCACCAACAGGCGGCTGCACACAGCAGTGTGAGGCACATACCTATGCAACGGGAACTGTTCATGGTTGTAAGATGTGCTTGGAAGGGCAATTTATGCAACGCAAGAGGGGTGCCTTCTGAGGCTTGCCCGGCCGACGCGGATAGTGCCAGCGGCCGGGCGACAATGCTTGTCAGGTATACATTTGTCGAACAGCCGACAGGTGCCGATACCAGTACGATCCCGGCCGAACGCTGAGGAAGCCGACGCGTCCGAGCCCGCCGCCGCATTGAATCATTTCTCCGTTGCCAGCGTAAATTCCGACATGCCCGCCGTCGTTGAAGATGAGCAGGTCGCCAGGCTTCAGGTCGCTGTACGGCACTCGCCAGCCCACGTCGTAGTACTGGAGGCGAGACGATGTCGTGAAGCGATATCCAAGGGCATGGTGATACACATACTCCACGAAGTTCGAGCAGTCGAATCCGTACTGCCCACGGTCTTCGTTGTGCCCCCAGATGTACGGCGTGCCGATTTTGCTTTCGGCCACTTCCAGAACCGCCTGGGTCTTCTGTTGATACGACGCGTTTTCCGAGGCGAGGGGTTGGATGGACGGATCGAGATGAACCCCTGGGGGCAGCGCAGATTGCGCAAAGGCGGTGCAACTTCCCAACGTCAGCGTAGCAAGGGTGGCCGCGGTGGCGGCAATCGCTCCAACGGACGTTCGTTTCGGCAGCATGCTTCTCCTCCTGTAGCCTCCGAGGTTAGTTGACGGGTTCGGATGGAAGAGTCCCCCTATGCGCCAATGGCGCAATTCACCCCTGGGCCTTGAGCCCGCTTGTCCCCCGTACCTGCGTTCCGCAGGATTCGGCGTAATCTTGGTGTGAGTGGTGCACTGAAAGCGTAACAGGAAGCGCAAGCTCATTCATTACACGAATGATGGATCGGGCGGAGGGAAACAGGAACGGGTGGAAACGCCCTGGGTCAAGCCATTACCCAGAGGAACACTTGCGGCAAGAGTCAAAGGATGGTCCTGGATCTGCCGAGTGGCGCCGTCAGGGCGCCGAAAACTGAGGCTCTTGAGATCATGAAGAAGCCCCGACATGCTGCCGGGGCCGAATGGCTCTCATGCATTGGAAGCCGTGCTGGAAGAGGTCGACGCGGGTTGTGCACCGGGCAAGTGGGCGCCTTTGGGACGTGGGAGCGTCCCGTTGACCCAATCGGCGATCCATGTGTCCACGCGAGCCTGGAGCGCCTGCGCCTCGCTCGAGGTGATTTTCCCAGAGGACACCGCTTTTTGAATGTCCGCTTGGGCCGCGTTTTCAAGGTCGGCGGTCAGCGTCGACGCCGCAACCCCCTGGGCTGTGGCGATTTGCGCGAGCGTTTGGCCGTTGCGCAGGTCCGCCATCAGCGACGACTCGGATAGGTGAAGGTCGTTGGCAGCTGTGGAGATCAGCTGATGGCGCCACGCGCCGAATTCGCGCGGACGCATCTTGTCCCATCCAGCCGGCCACTTCCCGTTCACCCACGCTTGAATGACGAGATCGACCCGCGATGAGATTTTTGAAGCTTGTGCGCTCGTCAGGGAGCCGCTGGTGACATCGGCCTGAAGGTCCGATTGCGCCTTGCTTTCGAGATCCGAGATGAGCGTGAATGTGGAGACGCCCGCCTGTGAAGCCAGTTGACGAATTGTCTTGCCGTCTCGCAATTCCTGGCGAAGGGCGGTTGGCGTGAGATTGAGTTCCTGTGCCGCTGCGGTCACAAGGTCTTGCCGCAATGTGCGGAGAACTTGCCGATCCCCGCGCATCGACGACCCCGACTGCTCACTGGCCGCGTGCACAGACGAGTGGCCGTGATCGACGGCTGCAAAGGTCACGCCCCCGCCCACGGCGAACGTCGACAGCAGAGCGGCTGAACCAACAAGAGTCTTCCGGTGCAAGAACATTGGTATAGTTGCCACCTCCGTACCGAAACTGGAATAGGAGCGGTACGGATTCAACGTAACACACGATGCTTGAAATCCCCTTGAACGTCGGTCGCCGCGTTTCAGCTCACCCACCAGGGATCTCGCACGCAGGACTGAAGAACCCACTCCAGCTGTTGGGATGAAACCCGGTACGGAACATTCTTCTTCCTCTTGCGCCGAACCACCTGAACCATGCCGTCTCCATACAGGTAGGCGGTAAACTCGTACATGCGTTTGCCTTCTTTGACACGAATGAAAATCGGGTTATAGTTGAGCTCGGGGATCATCCCCCGTTCAAACAGAAAGTCGGCTTGGTTAAAGGCGTGAAGAAACCGGTCTCGATCACGCCCGCGAAGCTCGGTGCCGTACACGTTGACCGAAGTGACGCGCGAGACATCAAACGTCGGATGAATGGAGAGCGACGAAACGAGTCGATTCACCCATATGCTGGGCGGCGTCAGGGCAAAGGCCAAGACGGGGAATACGACAGCGGCGGCGTAGACAACCCACTGTGGAATGGCTGGCAACCCGGATCTCCCCTTGTTGATGAACTCGCCTTGACGATATTATAGCGCTCGGGGCGCGGCCATTTGTATGAAATTCTCCGGTGTAGGGGCCGTCTTTGTGACGTTTTGTGAAGAAGCTAAGAGTTGACAGGGACGTCAAACTCGATGTAAAGTTATATCTGCGCTTGGTTTGGAGACTTGCGGAAGTAGCTCAGGGGTAGAGCATCGCCTTGCCAAGGCGAGGGCCGCGGGTTCGAATCCCGTCTTCCGCTCCATGATGAGGGGGAGGGGTACCTCTCCTTCGTTGTCATGTGGAGAGGTGGGCGAGTGGTTGAAGTCAGCGGTCTTGAAAACCGCCGTGTCCGCAAGGGCACCGTGGGTTCGAATCCCACCCTCTCCGCCACAGCGAATTTTCCGCGTCACATCAACGTTTTTTGGACGTCGGTGGAGCGATAGGCAACGTCAGATAACGGTTGATTTACGACAGCGAACTCGGCTGAAAAAAGTCGAGACCGCCGCTAGTAATTCGCCGAGACCGTTGTCGGTCAAGTCGGCTTCGCGTTCTGTGCAATGACGGAACGGAGGTCGATTTTTTATGTCCACAGACAGACGTGTAGGGAAGCGAGCAGTTCGTTCGAGGTCAACGGATAAGTCAACGTTGGAGAGAGTAGTGAAGTATTCTCTCGAACAAGCGTTTGACGTCTTTATCCACGCGAAGGCAGTCGAAGGACTCCGCGAGAGGACGCTCAACGACTATCGAACACATTTCCGCTATCTCGAGGAGTGGTTGAAAGACTCTCATCCAGAGGTCGAGTATATTGGCGACATCACCGCGCAGACGTTGAGAGACTACGTCTATTACCTCACCTACGAAAAACCTCACTACGAAGGGCATCCGCTCAAATCCGAAGTGGATAAAGCAAAGCGTGGACTCTCACCGGCTTCAGTCAATATCCGAATCAGTACGATGAAGGCATTTTTCAAATGGCTCCACGCAGAAGGGATTATTCCGTCGAATCCAGCGGCAAACTGGTGTTAGGTTAAAACAGTGGACACGGCGAATCGAGAATGTAAGAATAAGTCGATTCGAGGTGAGCCACGTGACACAAAAGTACGACAACGACTTTAAACTCCATGCTGTTCAACTCGCTTTGGAAGGCCACAAGCCAGCAAGTGAAATCGCAGGCGATCTCGGGATATCTGTGAAGAGTTTGTACGGGTGGATCGCGAAGTATCGCGAAGATCCTGAAACCCCGTTCGTCGGAAGCGGAAACCTGAGACCGGAAGCGAAAGCGATGCGCGATCTGGAGCGGGAAAATCGCCAATTGCGAGAGGAGAATGAGATCCTAAAAAAAGCCATGCGCATCTTCACCAACGACCGGAAGTAGTGTATGCCTGGATCCACAAGCACCGCTCCGAATTTCCGGTTCAGAAGATGTGCAAAGTCCTCGGTGTATCTCGGAGCGGCTACTACGCATGGCGCGGACGGCCCGAAAGTCTTCGCGCCAAGCGCAGGAAGCGACGGATCCGTCGCATTCATGAGCTGTTCCTGCAATCTCGTCGACTGTACGGGAGTCCCAAGATCACAGCGCTCCTGCGTCAGGACGGGGAACGGATTGCACAAAAGACGGTCGCACGTCTCATGCGAGAGCACGGGCTTCGGAGTCGTACCGTACGCAAGTACAAAGCGACAACGGATTCGAAGCATCGTCATCCCGTGCATGAGAACGTCCTCAATCAGCGTTTTGTGGCAGAACGGCCAGGGCAGGTCTATATGGCAGATATCACGTACATCCCCACGGATGAAGGATGGGTGTATCTTGCCAGCGTTGAGGATCTATACAGCCGTAAGATTGTGGGTTGGAGCGCAGGTGCGAGGATGTCGAAAGAGTTGTGCATCCGCGCCCTGGAGCAAGCGCAAAAACGCAGGCTGCAACGCGACGGCGTTGTCCTGCACCATTCGGATCGTGGGAGCCAGTATGCGTCGCAAGCGTATCAGGACCGACTCAAAGCCTATGGGATGACGGCAAGCATGAGTCGAAAAGGAAATTGCTATGACAATGCTTGTATGGAATCGTTCCACAGTGTGCTCAAGCGAGAACTCGTGTACCTCGAGAGATTTCGGACGCAGGCTGAGGCGATCCGACGGATCTTCGAGTACATCGAAATCTGGTACAACCGACAACGGATCCACGGTGCAGTTGGGTATCGGACGCCCGATGAGGTCGAGCGCCAATACTTCGAGGCGAAGTTGAAAGGTGTCGGTGCAGATGGCCAAGTGAGTGCTTGACGTGGAGAGGCGGGCATGATAGCCTGGCCGGTCTTCCAAGGGCGAGCGTGGCTCGGCTGCGGTCAAACGTGACATCATGCCCGCGGAGGCTCCATGTCAAGTACGGCTCAGGCAGCGCATCGGGCAGGAAATCTTGTATATTCTCGATTTTGATGTGTCCATTGTATTGACTCAATACCAATTTTACACTCTCCCACATGGCTTTCATCCTCTCGTCGCTTGAAAATGTCATCAACAAGTC
>NZ_BCSG01000018.1 GCF_001570745.1 Alicyclobacillus mali NBRC 102425 | reverse complement strand
TCGATCAAGTGCTCGGGGTACAGCGTCTTTCCGGAAGAAGTCGAGCATTGGTTGTCTCGCCACGAGGCAATCCGCCAGGTGGCCGTCATTGGCGTGCCGGACGCACAAAAGGGCGAGGTGGTCAAGGCGTTTGTGGTGCTTCAGCCGTCGTATGTCGGCAGGGTGACCGAGGCGGACATCATCGCGTGGAGCCGCGAAAAGCTGGCGCATTACAAGTGCCCTCGTCAGGTGGAGTTTCGCGAGTCGCTGCCGGCCACGGGCACCGGCAAGGTCCTTCGGCGCGTGCTCGCGGAAGAGGAAGCGGCGAAGCGGCGACAAGCGACGTGATGGGGGATGCTCAGAGAGCGCCGATGCGACAGTGGTGCTTCCTACACGATTCTGTCGGAGGGTGCTATTCGTTCTGCCGAAAGGCGCGAAGAACCCGATGGCCATCGTTCGGAGCGGGTATTGACGATGCTGTAACAGATAACCATGTGGAAACCAAAGAACGGTTGTTACACGAGTCGCCGCGCACGATGCCCGACTGGGGTACGAGCGCGGCGACAATGATGTTGAGGATGCTCATATCAGACATCACAGCGCGGTGTTGCACCGGTAGTGGGTTGATTGAAGGAGACGTGCATCTGTCGATGAGGCTGCGAAATGGCAAACGGTTGACTGGAGTCGCAGTCTGCTGTACATTACATTTACCGACATCGATATAGATGGTGATCGATATGAAAAATGTTGACCTCCTCGATCGTCTTCACGCCTTGGCAGACAAGAGCCGATTTCACATGCTTCAACTGATGGCCAAAGGGGCGATCGCAACGTGCTGCGATCGTATCGAGGCGTATGAAAACGGGTGCTGCGTCGCAGACGTGGTGGCTGTGACTGGACTATCACAACCAACTGTCTCCCACCATCTCAAAGTTCTTGAGAAGGTGGGGTTGGTTCGCAGAGAATCTCGCGGCCCTTGGACTTGTTACTTTCCGAATCCTGAAGCGCTACAGGAGGTGGTTCACGCACTCACGACCGAGCTGATCACGGCGGTTGACTCTCACCAAAATGAGAAAGGAGGGTGTTGTCCATGTTCGCATGGAAGCCCCATGTCGCCATCAACGTGCGAAACTTCCATGAATCGCTGAAGTTCTATCAAATCTTATTTGGCGTCGAACCTGTTCGCGTTCGGCGAGGTTACGCTAAGTTTGATCTGGAAACACCTCCTCTCAATTTTTCCTTAAACGAGCGTGCATTCGGCGAGGTGGGAGCTCTGAACCACCTTGGATTGCAAGTGTCGTCTACGGAAGAAGTCCTAGCTGCTAAGATACGATTGGAAGAAGCGGGGCTCGCAACCTTCGACGAGATGAATACTACGTGTTGTTACGCGTTGCAGGACAAGATTTGGGTAAAAGATCCAAATGGGATTCAGTGGGAATTTTTTGCGGTCCTTGACCAAGAGGACGACCGTGTACCTGGATCAGGGATTCTGGTCGAAAAGTCCACAGAGACATGTTGTACGACCTGTCCGACGGGTTCCTCGTCGATGGAATGAAGTATCCAAATCCATGGTCAGGTTTGGTTGGTCACGTTCACAACAAGGAGAGACCTCATGACGTACGTCGCAATTTCGTTGTTTTTGGTCACGCTCATCTTCGTCATCTGGCAACCGAGAGGCTTGTCGATTGGCTGGAGCGCGATGGCGGGGGCGGCGCTCGCCCTTCTGTTCCACGTGGTCACTTGGCGCGATGTAGGGTCTGTGACTCGAATCGTGTGGGACGCGACCCTCGCCTTCGTGGCCATCATTGTGATTTCCACAGTGCTTGACCAACTCGGATTTTTCGAGTGGGCAGCTTTGAAGATGGCGAAAGCCGCGCGTGGAGATGGGAAGAAGGTCTTCTTGTACGTGATCCTTCTCGGCGCCCTTGTGGCTGCTGTGTGCGCCAACGATGGCGCAGCCTTGATCCTCACGCCCATCGTTCTGGAGAAGATGAAGCTGCTCCAATTCGATGCCCGTCGCATGTTTCCATTCGTCATCGCCAGCGGCTTCATCGCGGACACCACGTCGCTTCCGCTCGTGGTGAGCAACCTTGTGAATATCGTGTCGGCGGACTATTTCCACATTGGCTTTCTGACCTATCTTGCAAACATGATTGTGCCCGATCTCGTCTCCTTTCTCGCGAGCGCCGGGGTACTCTATCTATATTTCCGAAGGGACATCCCGGAGCGTTACGATCCGGATTTCCTCCCTCGACCGGCCGAAGCCATTGTGCACCGAGGATTGTTTCGCGCTTCTTGGGTCTTGCTCATTGCGCTCATGGCAGGCTACATGGTGACGGAGATCGCGCATGTACCTGTGTCGTTTGTGGCTGGGACCATCGCCATCGCCTTACTGGCGTACGGCGGTCGCGTCCGCGTGATTCAGCCCTGGTCCGTCATTCGGGGCGCGCCGTGGGCGATTGTGTTTTTCTCCGTCGGCATGTATGTCGTGGTGTATGGGCTGCGCAACGTGGGCCTGACCCGCCTCCTTGGGGGGCTCATTCAAGTCCTTGCGGATCACGGATTGCTAGTCGGCACGCTTGGGATGGGCTTTCTCGCGGCCGTGTTGTCGAGTGTGATGAACAATATGCCGACCGTGATGATTGACGCGCTCGCCATTCACGGTGCCCATGTTTCACATCTCGTGAAGACGTCGTTGGTGTATGCCAATGTCATAGGGTGTGACTTGGGTCCGAAACTGACACCCATAGGTTCGTTGGCGACGCTTCTTTGGTTGCACGTCCTTCGCCAAAAGGGCGTCACGATCACATGGAGCACCTATATTCGGACCGGTGTCATCCTGACCATTCCGACGCTGTTACTCACCTTGATGGGGCTATATGGATGGCTGGCGATCGTGAACTAGTCTTCGCTATCGCAAATATGGGAGAGGAGTGAAACCTGTATGTCACGCAAGCGAATTTATTTTCTTTGCACTGGAAACTCATGCAGAAGTCAAATGGCTGAAGGATGGGCGCGCCATTTGGGAGGAGAGCGGATCGAAGTTCAGAGTGCGGGCATCGAGGCGCACGGCTTGAATCCCCGTGCCGTGCAGGTGATGCGCGAGGTGGGGATTGACATCTCGCATCATCGGTCGAAACTCATCGATCCGGACTTTCTCGAACAAGCGGATTATGTCATCACCTTGTGCGGTGACGCGAACGACCGTTGTCCCGTGACGCCGCCGCACGTGAAACGCCTCCACTGGGGATTTCCCGACCCAGCCAAGGCGACGGGATCGGAGGAAGAGATTTTGAACCAGTTTCGCCAAGTTCGTGACGCCATCGGCGCGCGAATTAGGTCTTTTCTGGATCGGGAACTATCATAAAACGATGGTGATAAAAACAGGATCGATGAAGTGCAAAACATGGGATGAGCCGCCGCCTGAGGTGGGCAGGTTGACCATAGCCGGAGGAATCGCGCGCCGAATGGCTCGCTTCTTCCCCCGGAGCGCTAGGGATCAATGTGACAATTGAATTACATGCCCCCGATGCGAAGGATCCCATCGGCGCCTATCCACAGAATGAATCGGGCTACGAGAAAACCGTAGGCGTCGAGTTCCACGGTCATCTGGCCGGTCTTCGGCAGGCGGAGGATGACGGAATTCGCCTTTGCGGGGACAGCGGGACGCTGGTAGCCCTCAGTGAGCCCTTCCTCACCGAGTTGGGTCCACGACTTGCCGCCGTCCCACGACACTTCGACCTGGTCCACCTGAAATTGGTTGGTATACCACGCGCCGTTCCATGCGCTCACCGTCCACGGAGACTTCGTGGATTCGAATGGCAAGCTGAGATAGTCCTCGTCTCCGCTGCGCCAGACGTGAATGCTTGCGATGAGGTCATTGAGGTGAGACGACACGAACTGAATCTGAGCCTTGGACGGCTTGGGCAGGTCGTCGTCCTCAATGACGATCTGACTCCACATATGCATGCCGCTTGCCCAGGATTTGACGAGAGACGGTGCGATGCGCAGTGTGAATCTCCCGCCTGCGTCCGAAGCGGAGAGGCCAGCGTCGTATGAGATGATCTTCGGCGACGAGCTGAGCGTGGTGCCCACGTCGAGATCGACTTCGTTTGGCATCACGAGATCGGCGTGGCAGCCCCTGATGGCGTTCAGCAGGTGCACCCAAAACGCCGCCGGGACGTACGTGTCGGAAGGGGATGCGCTGGCGCCGGTGGCGAAGCTCGGCGTGAGGGCAAATCGGTGGCCATTGACCGTGACCACCAAGCTCGAATTTCCATTCTCTGCGTCTGAAGCCTGAGCGGTGGTGGTGGCACCTGACCAGAGGCGCGTGGGTATGGAAAGGCGGAGCTCGTTGCCGTGCATCGTGTACGAGACGCCAAACTTCTTCCCGAGAACGCCCATCATGGCTTGGATCTGAATCCAGTCCGACTCCTGCAGTTCATTCATGTCAAACGACAGACAGGGTAACGTCGTAGGCCTCCAAGGCGAAACGGCGCCGTTCCATACGATTATCGCTGTACTTTCGAAGTAGCCCGTGTCGCCGGACGAGGGGTTGGTCGCGTTCGACGTTGCGTTGGGCGCAGTTGCGTTCGCGGTCGAGCTGGAGGACGCGCTGTTCTGTGCATTGCTCGCCCATGCGGCGGTGGGTGAAACAAGCGCGCCCAAGGCCGCGGCGGCTGCCAGCCAGTTTCGTGCGATGCGGATCCGCCTTGTGAACATTCACATCACCTCGTTTCACTTGGATGTGGAAAACGAAACGGCGCTCCCCAGGGAGCCCATGGTCATTGTGTTCGCTCACCCGGCGCGCCGTCTGTGACCATGATCACATCGCAAGGAAGATTATGGGTGTGATTCGTGCCAATCCACTGCCCCGCCTTTCCCTCCATTCGCAAAGCGTGTATAATCGTTAAAAGTTGAGTGGACGACTAGGAATTGCGCAGCCGTGTGAGGCGAATGCGAATGGATCTCTTTTCACTTGCTTCGGAGCACGAAGCGGAGCGCGAGGCTCCGCTCGCCTACCGGATGCGGCCGAGATCGCTCGACGAGATGGTGGGACACCAGAATCTCGTGGGCCGAGATGGAATCCTGCGGAGGATGATCGAGCGGGATCGCTTGATGTCCATCATTTTGTATGGGCCGCCCGGCACGGGCAAAACGACCATCGCCGAAGTCATTGCGCGCCAGACCAAGGCACGCTTCATCCCGCTGAACGCCGTGACGTCGGGCATCGCCGATGTGCGAAAGGCCGTCGAGATCGCGCGAGAGGAGCGGGATGTGTATGGGCGGCGAACCGTGGTCTTTCTCGACGAAATCCACCGCTTCAATAAAAGTCAGCAGGACGCGCTGCTGCCGCACGTGGAGGCGGGGCTTGTCTCGCTCGTGGGCGCGACGACGGAGAATCCCTACTTCGACGTGAACGCGGCGCTGTTGTCGCGATCGCACGTGTTTCGCCTCGAGCCGCTTTCCCCGGATGACATCGGGTGCCTGGTGGACATGGCCATTGCGGACGAGGAGCGCGGACTTGGCCGCATGCGGGTGCGGCTTCATCCGGATGCGAGGCGTGTGCTCACCCTGCAGGCGCGGGGCGACGCCCGGCGCGCGCTGAACTTGCTCGAGCTCGCCGCTTTTGCAGCGAGAGTTGGCCCCGACGGCGCCACGGAGATTGGCGTGCGCGAGGTCGAGGCGGCGCTTGAGGCGAGCGGTGGGCCTCGCTACGATCGCGCAGGCGACGATCACTACGACACCATCTCGGCGTTCATCAAGTCGGTGCGCGGATCGGACGTGAACGCGGCGATGCTGTGGCTCGCGAAGATGCTCGAGGGCGGCGAAGATCCCGCGTTCATCGCGCGCCGGCTGATGATCCTGGCCGCCGAGGACGTGGGCATGGCGGATCCGAACGCGCTCCTCATCGCGGTGAGCGGCTGGCAGGCGGCCATGGCCATCGGCATGCCGGAGGCGCGGATTGTGCTGGCGGAGGTGACCGCGTACCTCGCGAAAGCGCCGAAGTCGAATCACGCGTACATGGCCATCAACCGCGCGCTGGACGACGTCAGGTCTGGCCTGCCGGTCGAGGTGCCGCTGCATCTGCGGAGCACGGCGTACAAAGGGGCCAAGGCTCTCGGGCATGGGGAAGGCTACCTGTATCCACACGATTACCCGGGCCATTACGTCGAGCAAAACTACTGGCCCATTGGCGTCGAGCCACGCGTGTACTACCGGGAAGGAGACGATGACCGTGAAGATCTCGACGAAGGGCCGCTACGGCCTGATGCTCCTGGTCGATCTCGCCGAACAGCAGAGTGACCAGCCCATTTCCCTGAAGTCCATTGCGGAGCGAAACAACCTCTCGGAGCACTACCTCGAACAGCTCATTGCGCCGCTCCGCAACGGCGGCTTCGTGCGGAGCATCCGGGGCGCTTACGGTGGGTACGTGCTGGCGAGGCATCCGCGCGAGATCGTCATTGAGGACGTGCTTCTCGCCCTGGAGGGGCCCATCACCATTGTCGACGAGGAGATGGATGATGGCCTGCAGGTGCTGTGGGACAGGCTGAGGGAGGCTATCCACGACGTGTTGTCGTCCATGACGCTGCAGGATCTCGTCGAATTGCGCAAGGGATCGTCGCAGGGCTACATGTATTACATCTGAACCGCGGGGTGTCAGCGATGATCTACCTGGACAACGCCGCGACGACTCCCCTTCTGCCGGCGGCCCGCGCGGCCATGGAGCGTTATCTCGGTGACGCGTACGGCAATCCGTCGAGTCTGCACCAGCCGGGGCGCGAGGCCCGGCAAGCCGTCGAGGAAGCGCGCCGCTTCTTCGCCGAGTGGCTCGGCGCCTCCCCTCGCGATCTCGCCTTCACAAGCGGCGGCACGGAGTCGAACAATCTCGCCCTCTACGGCGCGTATCTCGCACAGCGCCCGAACCGAACGCACGTCGTGACCACAGCGGTGGAACATCACGCGGTGCTCGAGGCCGTGGACAGGCTGCGCCTCCTCGGCGCGGACGTGACGGTCGTCCCGGTGGATTCGGACGGGCGCGTCGATCCAGACGACGTGGTGCGGGCGCTCCGCCCGGACACGGCGCTCGTGAGCGTGATGCTCGTGAACAACGAGGTGGGAACCATCGAGCCGGTGGCCGAGATCGCGCGCCGCGTCCGAGAACGAGATCCGGGTATCGTCGTACACAGCGACATGGTGCAGGCGCTGCCCGTGATGCGCCTGTCACTCAAGGACTTGGGCGTCGATCTCGCCTCATTTTCCGCGCACAAGGTGCACGGGCCGAAGGGCGTGGGGCTCCTCTACGTCCGATCCGGCGCGCCGTTTGTGGCGCTTGCCGCCGGGGGTGAGCAGCAACACAGGCTCCGCGCGGGGACCGAACCGGTCGCGGGCATCGTGGGCTTTCACGCCGCGATGGCCGAGATTGCCGAGCGCTTCGACGCGCACGCGGCGCACCTGACCGCGCTCCGGGACGCGCTTTGGCGCGCCATCGAATCGCTCGACGGCGCGTATCGCAACAGCCCGGCCGACGCGGTGCCTTCGATTCTCAACGTCGGCTTTCGTGGGATTCGCAACGACATTCTTCTCATGCGCCTGGACCTCGAGGGAGTGGCGGCGAGCGCTGGTGCGGCGTGCAGCGCGGGAAGCCTGGAGCCGAGCCACGTGCTCAGGGCCATGGGAAGGGAGCGAGAAGCGCGGGAGTCGGTCCGCTTTAGTTTCGCGTGGCAAAACACCATGGAAGAGATTGAGACAGCGGCCGGTGTATTGTCGAAAGTCGTCGGGTCCCTGCGATCACGTTTCACAAATTCGTGACATTTGCCGCGTCGGGCGCAGGTTCTTTTCCTGTTTCTGCATTGCAATGCGCGCTGGATAGGCGTAGCATGAGTCACGGAATCTCGGTGGGTGGATATTTCGGAACCTGAAATTTGGTTTTGGCTTTATTGTCCGTGGATAGACTGTTGGCAGGTTTCGAAAGTTCATCCAGAGAGATGGGGCGTGCCGCAGTGCGCCTTCCAAGGGCGAGAAGGGAGGACCAACGTCATGCGGTGTCCGAGTTGCACAAGCCGAGACGTCGGTAAAATTGGTGCTAACCAATACTATTGTTGGAACTGCTTCGCCGAGTTCAACGTGTCCGGCGATGAGGTGCGGGTTTACGAAGTGGCTGAGGACGGATCGCTCATCGTCGTGGATCAGACGAATCACGCGGACGTCGAGTTTGGCACGGGGGCCTGAGGGCCAGAGCCGAGACAGACAAAGGCTTACAAATAGACGGAAGAAAGAGCGGGCGGTCGTCGAGGCAGGGCGGCTTTGGCCGCTCTTTTTTTGTCGAAACAGCGCGATGCGGGTGTCTGGTACAGTGCGATGAAAATAATGGCATGCGATTCTGCATATACTCTGCGGTAGACCCTTGTCCGGCGCCGCCGCAGAGGGAGGAGATCGCCGTGCCGATGGGGCGTTACGCCCGCACCATGATGTCCATCGCCCTGACGCTGACGTGTATCTATCTCGTCGGGCTCCTGCGCAGCCTGTTTCTCGACATCTGGGGCGTGCTGTCGAGCCTCTTTTACACGTTTTTGGCGTCGCTCATCATCACCTACATCCTGCAGCCGGCGGTCGACGTTTTGCATCGGCGGCGCGTCCCTCGCTCGGCGGCCATCCTCATTGTATACGCCGTGATCGCAGCCATCCTGGCCGTGGTGGTCTTGAACCTGATTCCTGTGATCTCGCGGCAAATCGCGCAGTTGTCGAGCAGCCTGCCGGCCATCACGGCAGAAGTGAGCCGCTGGATCGACATGGTCAACAGCCGGAAGACGTACCTGCCGAACGCGGTGAGGACGGGCATTGAGAACGCGCTCAACCAACTGGAACACCGCGTCGAGGTCGCCCCAACGGGGCTTTTCTCGGTGGTGACGAGCACGCTGAATGCCATCTTCATGGCGTTTGTCGTGCCGTTCCTCGTCTTTTATATGTTGAAAGACGCGAAGGCTATCGGGCGCGGAATGGTGCGCATGGCGCCCGCGAAATCTAAGCACCGCGTGCGCCTGGTCCTCCGCGCCATCGATGATACGCTCGGCGGTTACGTGCGCGGCCAGTTTCTCATCATGCTGGCGGTCGGGCTGTTGTCGTTCATCGGCTATCTCATCATCCGCCTGCCGTACGCGCTTCTCCTGGGTGCGTTCCTCGGTTTCGCGGACATCATCCCGTATCTTGGGCCCATCATCGGCATCGCGCCAGCGGTGATCATCGCGCTCACCACCTCCGGCTGGCCGATGCTCGTCAAGGTCGTGATCGTCAACATCGCGGTGCAGCAGATCGAGGGGAACATCCTGTCTCCGCAGATCATGGGCCGAACGCTTCACCTGCACCCGATGGCGATTGTGGCGGCCCTGATTGTCGGCGGGGAGGCGGGTGGCGTCCTGGGCCTCATTCTCGCGGTCCCGGCGCTCGCGGTGTGCAAAGTGGTGTGGACGCAGTGGCGTGAAGCGCGCTCGCATGCCTCGCATTGACAGGGCCAGTCCCGCCCGATACAATCAAAAATCGACGACAAAGCGATGCGGAAGACAAGTAGAATCGGGGCGCCTTGCTCAGAGAGGGCGGCCTTCGGCTGCGAGCTGCCTCGAGGCAACCGGTTCAAAGCCCCTTCCAAGCGCGTGTGGCAAAGCACGCCGGGTGTGCCCGTTACAGCGCCAGAGGCGACAGGCTCAGACGAGCGGACGAGCCTGTAAGCAGGGTGGTACCGCGGGAAACTCCCGTCCCTGATTGTGGGGCGGGGGTTTTTCGTGCAGAAGGACACAGCCGAAGTGCGATGCGTCGGAGGAGGAGGTTGCGCATGAAATCGCTCACTGGACAAGAAATTCGCCGCGCATTCAAGCAATTTTTTGCGGAGCGCGGTCACATGGTGTTGCCGAGCTTTCCGCTCGTGCCGAAGGACGATCCGACTCTGCTGTGGATCAACGCGGGCATGGCGCCCCTGAAGCCGTATTTCGACGGCCGGGAAATTCCAGAGGTGCCGCGCATCGTGGATGCGCAGAAGTGCATTCGCACCAACGACATCGAGGAAGTCGGCCACACCGCGCGACACCAGACGTTCTTTGAAATGCTCGGCAATTTTTCGTTCGGCGACTACTTCAAGCTCGAGGCCATCACCTGGGCGTGGGAGTTCTTGACGCAGGTCCTCGAACTGGACCCGGATCGCATCTCCGTCACCATTCACGAGGAGGACGACGAGGCGTTCGAGGTGTGGCATCACCGAGTCGGGCTGCCCGAGTCGCGCATCTACCGCGGCAAGGAAGATAACTTCTGGGAGATCGGCGAAGGACCCTGCGGCCCGTGTTCGGAGATCTTCTACGATCGCGGCGAGGCCTACGGCTGCGGTTCGCCTGAATGCAAGCCCGGCTGCGACTGCGATCGGTTTCTCGAGATCTGGAACCTCGTGTTCACGCAGTTCAACAAGAACGCGGACGGATCGTATTCGCCGTTGCCGAAGAAGAACATCGACACGGGCTCGGGCCTGGAGCGCCTGGCGAGCATCCTGCAGGACGTGCCGAACAACTTCGAGACGGACCTGTTCCGGCCCATTATCCAGCGCGCCGCCGAACTTTCGGGGCGCCCGTACGGTCGATCGTCTGAGGACGACGTCCATCTCAAGATCATCGCCGATCACGTCCGCACGGTGACGTTCGCCATCGGAGACGGCGTGCTCCCGTCCAATGAAGGCCGCGGGTACATCATCCGCCGCCTGCTGCGCCGCGCGGTGCGAAGCGGCCGCAAGCTCGGCGTCGAACGTCCCTTCTTGTACGAGCTCGTGGACGTGGTGGACCGCATCATGGGCGAAGACTATCCCGAGGTGCGCGAGAAGCGATCTCTCATTGAGCGCGTGGTTCGCACCGAGGAGGAGCGCTTCCTGCAGACGCTCGCCGCCGGCGAGGAGCTCTTGAACCGGACCATCGACGAGGTCAAGGCGCGCGGCGAGACCGTCCTGTCCGGGGAAGCGGCCTTCCGCCTGTACGACACGTACGGCTTTCCCATCGATCTCACCGTCGAGATCGCGCGCGAGAACGGCATCGAGGTGGACCGGGAAGGGTTTGAGCGCGAGCTCGAGGAACAGCGCGCGCGGGCGCGCGAGGCCCGGCAGGTGGCCGAGGGCATGCAGAGCCAGCGCGGCGCCCTGGAGACCTTCACGGAGCCATCTCAGTTCGTCGGTTACGACGAGCTCACCGTGGACGCGACCATCCTTGGCATCTTCAAGGATGGCGATCGCGTCGATGGGCTCGCCATCGGCGAGGAAGGCCAGGTCATCCTCGATGTCACGCCGTTTTACGCGGAGAGCGGCGGACAGGTGGGGGATCGCGGCGAGATCGTCGGCACAAACGGCAAGGCGGAGGTCCTCGACGTGCAGAAGGCGCCGCACGGGCAGCACGTCATGCGGGTGCGCGTCGTCGACGGCTCGCTGCTTCAGGGCGACAGCGTGCGAGCGCACGTGGACGAGGACTCCCGCCGCGACACGGTGAAAAATCACACGGCGACGCACCTCCTGCACAAGGCGCTGCGCGACGTGCTCGGGACGCACGTGGCGCAGGCGGGATCGCTCGTCGAACCGGAGCGCCTGCGGTTTGATTTCTCTCACTTCGGGCCGCTCACGGAGGAGGAACTGGCCGAGGTGGAGCGCCGCGTGAACGACGAGATCTGGCGCGATCACGCCGTTCACATCGGCGAAATGGATTTGGATGAGGCCAAGGCCATGGGTGCCATGGCGCTCTTCGGCGAGAAGTACGGCCAGCGGGTGCGCGTCGTCCAGGCGGGCGAGAGCATCGAGCTTTGCGGCGGCTGCCACGTGCCGCGGACGGGCGTCATTGGGCAATTTCTCATCACGTCCGAGACGGGCATCGCGAGCGGCACGCGCCGCATCGAAGCGGTCACCGGTCGGCACGCGTATCGCGTCGCCCGGGAGCGCGAGGAGCGGCTGCGCCAGGTGGCGGACGCGTTGAAGACCAACGTGAGCACGGTGGTGGAGCGCGCGCAGCGCGTGGTGCAGGAGATGCGCGAGATGGAGCGGGAGCTCGAGTCGGCGAAGGCGCGTCTGGCGCACGCGCGCGTGGACGAGCTCGTCGCGAACGTCGAGACGGTGGCGGGGGTCCCCGTCATTCGCGCTGCGCTGTCCGATCTCGACATGGACGGGCTGCGCCAGCTGGTGGACGAGATCAAGGCCCGGGTGGACTCCGTCGTGGTGGTGCTGGGATCCGCCCACCGCGGCAAGGTGCAGTTTGTCGCGTACGTGTCGAAGGACTGGCAGTCGCGGGGCCTCCATGCGGGTGAGATTGTCAAACAGGTGGCCGCGGTGACCGGCGGTGGCGGCGGCGGCAGGCCGGATCTGGCCCAGGCAGGAGGCCGAGACGCGGCGAAGCTCTCCGAGGCCATCCAAAAGGTCGGGGAAATTCTCGAGCAGGCCGCAGGAAATCGCGCGCGCTGACTCGAAAGTAAGGGGACGAGCGACTTTTTGGCGTCGGCAGACGCCCGAGCGAGGTGCGGGCATTGGGACAAGAGTTTGACAGCACGATGCGATTCGCGTCGAAGTCAGGCAATCCCGAGGTTCGGCGCGCGTTTCAAATCGCGTACCGCGCCCTGAAGGAAAAGGGGTACAATCCCGTGTACCAGATTGCGGGGTACCTGATTTCGGGCGATCCTGCGTACATCACGAGCCACATGGACGCGCGCAACACCATCCGGCGCATCGAGCGGGATGATCTCATCGAGGAGCTCGTGCGGGCCTACGCCGCACTGTATGGCGATGCGGACGATGGCGATTGATTTCGGCGAGCGGCGGATTGGTGTCGCCTTGTCGGATCCCACGGGGCTCATCGCGCAGCCGTACGGCGTGATCGAGCGCCAATCGGATGGGCAGGCGGCGGACGAAGTCGCGGAGTTGGCGCGGCGGGAAGAGGTGGGGCGGATTGTCGTCGGGCGACCGCTCCACATGTCGGGCCAGCCGTCGGAGATGACGTCGCGTGCGGAGAAGTTCGCCCGGATGCTGGCGGCGCGCACGGGCCTGCCGGTCCATCTGTACGATGAGCGGTTGACCACGGTGAGCGCGGAGCGCTTCCTCATCGAGCAGAACGTGCGGCGCAGGGAGCGCCGCGCGACGCTCGACGCGGCCGCCGCGCAGGTCCTGCTCGAAGACTACCTGCGATCGCGTCAGCGGGCGGGCGGCGAGGGCGCGGAATTCGAAGGTTGAACGTTGGAAGGTGAATGTATGTCGAACCAGCCAGCAAGCGCGAGGCGGCGCGCGCGATGGATCATCGTTGTCGCCCTGGCGCTTGTGGTCGTGGTCGCGCTCGTCTTTGGCGCGTGGTTCCGCGCGGGGCTGCGGCCCGTGTCGTCGGCCAAGGCTCCGCTCGAGCGGTTCGAGGTGAAGGCCGGCGATACGGTCGCCACGGTCGCCGAGCGATTGAAGGCGATGAGGCTCATCCGCAGCGCCACCGCGTTTGAGCTGTACGGGCGTCTGCGCGGGGGCGGCCCGATTTTGGCCGGCACGTACGCGCTGTCCGCGGATGAGTCAGCGCCACAGATCTATCGGCAGATGACCGCGGGCGAGATCGTCCCCGACGTGGTCAATGTGACCATTCCGCCGGGTTATGACATTGTGGACATCGCGGCGCGGCTCGCACAGGATGGAGTTTGCAGCGAGGCGGCGTTTCTCAAAGCGGTGCAAGCGGGCGACTACCATCAGGCGTTTTTGAAGCAGCTTGCGGGGCGGCGCGATGTTCGCTACCGGCTCGAGGGATACCTGTTCCCGGACACGTATCAGTTCTACCGGAATGAAAACCCGGTGGACGTCGTGAATGAAATGCTGAACGACTTTGCGGCGCGCGTGCTCACGCCCGCGAACGAAGCGGCGCTGCGGGCGGACAAGCTCACGCTGAACGAGGCGATCACGGAGGCGTCGCTGATCGAAAACGAGGCGGAGGTGGCCTCCGAGCGGCCGATCATCGCGAGCGTGATCGACAACCGGCTGAGGCTCAACATGCGCTTGCAGATCGACGCCACGGTGGATTATGCCATCGGTCGACACCTGACGGTCGTGACGGATGCGGACATCATGGACGCGCGAAATCCCTACAACACGTATTTGTACGGCGGATTGCCGCCTGGGCCGATTTGCAGTCCGAGCCTTGCGAGCATTGAGGCGGCGCTCCACCCCGCGCACACGAAGTATCTGTACTACGTGGCCAAGGGCAACGGAACCGGCGAACACTACTTCGCCGAGACGTACAGCCAGCAGTTGCATAATGAGATGCTGCGGGAAGAGAATCTGAAGAAGCGGTCGGAGCAGTCGAGCAGCAGGTGAGTCGCAGGGGCGAGAGGTGGCGCTTCGCGCGCCTCGCTCGCAGGATGTCAGTGGCCGACCTTTTTCGCGTTTGCTATGATAGGCGCATGAAGAGGAAGAAACTTCTGGGCACGTATCGACAGGTTCGGGCGGACATCCGCCGGACGTGGGCGGACTGGACGCATTGGGTGCCGCGAACCATCGCCGCCTTGGCGATTTTGGTGGTCTACCTACCGCTTGCGCACGGTCCCTTCATCATTCGCCTGTACTACGAGGCCATGGTGCTCGCGGAGGCTGCCGTAGTGCTCGTGCTCAGCGGGCGCGCCGGGCACCGTCTGGCGCCGTACGTGAGCATCGCCGCCATGCTGGCGTGCCTCGGACTCTTGTTTGCCGGCGACACGCCGCCGAACCACGCGACGGATCTGTTGTGGCCCATCCTGGGTTATGTGGCCGCCGTGTTGCGGCCGCACGACGTGGCAAACACGGTTCTGTACGTGATCCTCGGGCTGTCGTTGGTGTTGACCACGCGGCTGACGCCGATGGAAGGCGCCATCGCCGGGTTCGCCATCGTGATGCTGTATTTCGGCGTGCGCGCCGCGCGCCTGCTCGCCGAATCTCGGCGCCGTGAACAGGCGTGGAAACAGCTCGCGGTGCTTGGCTGGCGACAGGCGGTCGAGGCGCTCGAGCAGAGCACGGAGCGTACGGGAGCGGTGGGGGCCAGCGCCGCGCTCGCGGACGCGCTGCGCCGAGAAGCAGAATCCATCCTTCCAGGCGTCCCCTGTCACGTGCGGGATATTCCCGCGCTTTCCGCGCGGGACGGGGCCCGGACGCGCGCCGTGGTGCGCTTCCTGTGCCGCTCGGCTCTGGCGATCAAGCCAAGGCCGGATCGAACGGAAATCCGGGGTGTGGCTGGCGGCCTCGAATTCCACCTCGTCTATGAACGGGGCGGCCCGGATCCCGAACGGCTGCTCGAGGCGTTCGAGTGGTTGACGGTGTGGGATGAACGCCTGCGCTGCGGGATCGAGGACGACGCGATGCGCGCGGTCATTGAGATCCCGCGCCGCGATCCCGTCGAAGGTGGAACATGAGCGTCGCGCGAAGGGCGGTGTTCCATGAAGCGTGAAACCCTCGCGCTCCTGTGCGATCCCGTGCATGGCAAGCCGCTCGAATTCGTGGCGCGCCCCCGCCCCGCCCTGCGCGCCGTCGTGGGCGGATCCGAGTATCCCCTGGTGCACGGGATTCCGATCTTTGCCGCGCAGGCGGCGGTCGTTGGAGCCAACGCCCGCTATCAGAAGCTGTACGATCGCATTGCTCCGGTTTACGATCTCGCCAACTCCTTCAGTTTCACCCTCCGATCGGGCGGCGAAAAACAGTATCGGGCAGATATCCTGCGCGAGCTCGAGGTGCGCGACGGCGACCGCGTGATCGAAATTTCATGTGGCACAGGTCGCAACCTTCTCTTTCTGAATCGTTCGTACTCTGGATTGGAAATGTATGGACTGGACCTCTCGCTAGGCATGTTGCGCGTCTGTCAGCGCGCGTGTCGGAGGGAGGGAGCGGAGATCCGGTTGTTTCAAGGCTTAGCGGAGGCTCTGCCATTCCGAGATAACACCTTCGATGTCGTGTTCCACGTGGGGGGAATCAACTTTTTCACCGATCCCGCGCGTGCCATGCAGGAGATGATGCGCATTGCCAAGCCGGGAACGAAGGTTGTGGTGGTGGACGAAACCGAGCGGAAGGTCCGGAGCACTTACGAGCGAGTTCCATTCGTGAGGCGTTGGTTCCGAGACCGCGGCGCGCTCGTGGAGATACCGATCCACGCGGTGCCGAAGATGGCTGAGGATGTTCGCGTGCAGGAGCTCGATGGGGGCAACCTGTACTGCTTGACTTTCCGAAAGCCGCTGGGGGCGGACGGCCAAACGCCTGGGAGAAGGGATCTATCTTTTTGATGTTCACGTGTCCTCAATGAGCCGGTGAAAGATTTGGTCCGGATTCTGATGGGGTTCGCCATCCACCTGATTTACGAACGCCTCGTACGGCCCCTGGAAGCGAATCCGCCCCTCGTGGAGCAGATAGACCATGGAGTCGACGTACTGCAGCTCGTGCAGGTGGTGAGTGGACATGATGACGATTGTGTTTTCTCGCTGCGCGAGTTTACCGAGCCGGAACAATATCCGGATACGCGCTTCAGGGTCGACGTTCGCGGTCGGTTCGTCAAACAGATACAAGTCTCGATCCATCGAGGAAATGCATGTCGTCACCAGCCAGCGGCGTTCGCCCACGGACATGGCTCCAAGGCGAGTGGACCATAGGCGCTCGAAGAGCGCGTTCTCTCTTTCGTTGAGTCCCAAGCGATGAGGAAATCCGCCGACGGATGGCGTGGCGCCGTGGTCGATGTTCATGAGAAGGCGAACGAGGTCCTTCCCCTTCAACGTGTTGAACAGCGGAACGCTCTGCAGCTGATACACAATGCGCTCTGGAGAAGGCGCTCCCAAGACGCCATCCGGGCGCGGCAAGGCACCGGCGATGATGTCGAAGAGCGTGGTCTTTCCCGTGCCATTCAACCCGATGACTGCGTTCAGCTTCCCGGGCTCAAACGTCGCGGAAAGATCCTTTAGAATCCAACGATTCGATCGAGGATAGCGAAACGAGACTTCCTCCAGCTGAAGTCGCACGTCGTCGTCCTCCCTGTACGGCAGTTCGTGCCTTCGTCATGTTCTCAGCACGGTGGATATCACGCGAATCGAGCGCAGACCTATGAGACCTATCATCAAATAGAACACGCCTACCGCGATGACTGGAAGTGTGTCTGCGTGCATCGATGAGCCGAGCCCTGTCACAGTGAACAAAGCGCTTGTGAGTCGCATGACGAACACGATGGGGTTCAAGGTGTCGAGAATCTCTCTGGTGATTGGAAAGGAACGGTAGCCATCAACAAACGCCAGGTACACCAACGGCGCGATGAGCACGTTGAGCAGCGGTGAAATGGACTGAACTCTCACAGGCAGAGACGGAATCAGGCAGAAAAAGATGGCGACCGGGATGAAGGATATTGTGCAGGCGAGCATGGCAATTGGCCACAGCGCAAAAAACGGAACCGGGGACATCGGGGACGTCGCCGCGGTGAGCAGTGTGACGTTGACGAGCGTGTAGAACAACATCGACGCAATTTGTCCTGCTGCGACCGTATAGGCGTGCCCTCCGACAAAGCGGAACATCTTGAGAAATCCCGACTCTCGCATCTGTAACAGCGATAATCCGACGCCGTTCACCGAGCTGCCGAGTACCACGTATCCCCACCAACCGGCCAGAGAGGCATCATACGTTGGGATGGTCGGCTTGTGCGCAAACCACGAGGCGTGCTGCGCGATGAACACAGCGGCGGGCAATACGAGCATCCACAGGAATCCCAAGCGGTTGCTGAAGGCTACCTTGTTAAAGAGCACGAAATATTCGTAGGTCTGTCTAAACAGCATCTGCGCACCTCCGCCTGCGCTGCCCTCTCCCTTGGACGTCTGGCCAGGTTGTGATATGATTATACAAATTATAGCACGATTTAGATGTGATGAGCAATCCCGTCTCTCCTGCGATTTCTGCATGCTTCGCCAGGATGCCCCGTTGGAAATCCGGATGTCCCTTTCCTGTGCCATAGCAGTTTTCCTGTCCTCTCCGCATAAAGCTTTAGATGCAACGCATCCAGGCTGGAGGTGGACCAAGTGCCCGGCTTGCTCACGCTGCTGGCGCTCGTGTTCAAGGACGTCTCGCTGTTTGTCTCGTATGTCAAGCAGGGCGCTTTTCCTCACCCGCTGAGCCCCGAGGAGGAAGAGCGCGCGATTCGCGACTACCTCGCGGGCGACGCCGATGCGCGCAATCGCCTCATCGAGCATAACCTGCGCCTCGTCGCGCACCTGGCCAAGAAGTACGAATCCTCCGGCGAGGAGATGGACGATCTCATCTCCATCGGCACCATCGGGCTCATCAAGGCCGTCGAGAGCTATCGGCCCGACAAGGGCACGAAGCTCGCGACCTACGCTGCCCGCTGCATCGAAAACGAAATTCTCATGTACCTGCGCAGCAGCAAGAAGCATCGGCGCGACGCCTTCTTGTCCGATCCCGTCGGCACCGACAAGGACGGCAACGAGATGACGCTCGCGGACCTGTTGGGTTCCGATCCGGACGACGTGATCGACGCCGTGGATATGTCGTGGGAGAAGCAGAAGATGTTCGAGTGCCTGCCGCTTCTCGCCCCGCGCGAGCGGGAGGTGCTGTGCAAGCGGTTTGGGCTGCCGGACGGGGAGGAGCGGACGCAGCGGGAAATCGCGAAGGAACTCGGCATTTCGCGCAGCTACGTTTCGCGCATTGAGCAAAAGGCCATTGTGAAATTGTACGAAAACATGCGCCAGCGGAAACCTGCCGGCTCTGGCGCAGACGCGTAGAGGAGGCCCGCCGAGCTTCGGCGGGCCTCATGCGCGCGCCGCGAAGATGCGTTCAAACGGGAGGACGAAGACCGAACCGTGTTGCGACACCCATTCACTCGGGTGCGGCGCGTAGGTGAGGAGCACCTGGCGATGCTCATCATCCGCACGGTATTGCTCGGTCAATTGGCTTAGATACGGCTGGATGGCTTCTTCATACGCCACGCGCGCCGGTTGCCACCACTCCGCGAACAGGGGCCACGCGGATTCAAAGGCGCCATGTCCTATCGGCGAGTCGGTGAACAGAGGGCGCAGCGGACCTTCCAATCCCGCGAGACAGCGGCCATCGACTTCGGCCGCGCCCAGGCGGCGAATCTCCTCGAGTTCCTGTTGCCAAATGAGCGCAAATCGCTCTTCCCCATCCGAATGGGCATCGCGTGCGCCTTTCGATTCAGGGCTCTCGGAATGTGCGCGGAGCCGCCATACATACAGGATGAAATTGAGATTGGCGGGAAACGCATAGGTCACGGTCCACGTGGACATCTTCTCCACCTCCGCGAGTGAAGCGGACAAGCCGCCGCCTGAAAACGTTGGGTCCGCGCGGGAGCGCATCCCTGGCGTCGGTATCTACGCGTATGGTATCATATCCAACTGTTATCGAAGCGCGCGGACAACGAACGACGAAATTGGGTGAGAAGCTTGGCCTGGCTCTCGCGGCTCATGCCGGACGAGTACGTGGCGTCCATCTACGAGATTGATCTCGACGCCCTTTGGCGGCGGGGGATTCGCCTGATTTTGACGGATCTCGACAACACGCTGGTGCCGTGGAATCACCCCGACGTGCCGTCCGAACTCACCGCGTGGTTGCGCGGCGTGCATGCGCGGGGCTTTCACGTGTGCATCATCTCAAACAATGGCGAGGATCGCGTCGAATCGTTTGCCAAACTGTGCGGCGTGCCGGCGGTCTCGGCGGCTGGCAAGCCCAAATCGCGCGGGTTTTTGGAGGCGCTCCGCCGCTTCCATATGCCGCCGGAGGCCACTGCGATGGTGGGCGATCAGCTTTTCACGGATATCCAGGGCGCGAAGCGGCTTGGACTGTACGCCATTCTGGTGCTTCCACAGAATCCGGTGGAGTGGTGGGGCACCAAGATTTCGCGCATGGCCGAGCGGCTGGTCTTGAGGCGGTTGGAACGGCGAGGGCTCCGGCGCCCCGAGCCCGCCGCGGACAGGAGGCGTTTGGATGACTGACACCCGAGTGTGTGTGGGATGTGGGGCACCGCTTCAATCGACGGACGAGCGGATGCCAGGCTACGTGCCGGAGAGCCACCAGGAGCGGGATGACGTGCTCTGCCGGCGCTGTTTTCGCATGCGCCACTACGGCGACTTCACGCCCATTTCCGTGGACGAAGAGACGTATCAGCGCCAGATCTCGGCCATCTTCGATCGCCCCGGGCTCGTGCTGTACGTCGTGGACGTGTTCGATCTCGCCGGCAGCCTCATCCCGAGCGCGCGGCGGTTCGTCGCGTCGAGCGACGTGATCGTCGTCGTGAACAAGGTGGATCTTCTGCCGGCCGATGTGGGCTACGAGGCGCTGGCGGACTGGATCCGTGGCGAGGTGCGCGCGACGGGCGTGGAGCCGCTCGATGTGGTGTTCATCAGCGCCGAGAAGCGCCGTGGCGTCGACCGGCTCGTGGATCGCGTCGCGAGGGAGACCAAGCGGCCGGTGTACGTGATGGGCATGGCCAATGTGGGCAAGTCGACGCTTCTCAACGCGATGGTCGAGCGGCTGTCGGAGCGGAAGCAGCCATTCACCGTGTCGCGCAGGCCGGGGACCACGCTCGCCATGTCGCGACTCGAAATTGAAGGACCGTACGGCCGCGTCGAACTGTTTGACACGCCGGGTCTCATGTACACGTCGCGCGTCATCGAGCGGCTGTGCGGCGACTGTTTGAAGTGGGTGGTGCCGCGATCGCGCGTGCGCCCGCGCGTGTACCAGTTGAACCCCGGGCAAGCGCTGTTTCTCGGCGGCCTGGTGCGCCTCGAGACGTTGGGGGGCGAGCGCCAGGGCATCGTGCTCTATGTCTCGAACGAGCTGCCGGTGCATCGGACCAAGCGGGAACGGGCGGATTCGTTTTTTGCGGATCACCGCTACGACATCCTGAAGGTCCCGTGCGAAGCGTGCGCGGACGCGTTTGCGGATCGGCGCTCCTGGCTCGTGGCGGCGCCGCCGCGGCGCGACGCCGATTTCTCTTTGGGCAAACGGGGCGGGGACATCGTTCTGCCGGGGCTCGGCTGGATTGCGTGGGCGGGGCGCAGGACGCTGGTGCGGATTGAGGCGCCTGCGTGGCTGTCTCTTTCCATGCGGCCGAGGCTCGTCGGCGTGCTCGCCCACCGTGCGCACAATCCGCAAGGCGGGGGGGATGCGCCGTGAGGCTGTTTGGCGTGATCGGCAAGCCGGTCATGCATTCGCTGTCGCCGACCATGATGAACGCTGCGTTTCAGGCGCAGGGTGTGGACGCGGTGTACCTGCCCTTTCAGGTGGAGCCGGGGGATCTCGTCGATGCGCTGCGCGGCCTGCGCGCCATCGGCGCGGTGGGGATCAACGTGACCATTCCCCACAAGCTCGGCGTGTACGACTGGGTGGAGGCGCGCACCGAGGAGGCCGAGATGGCCCGGGCGGTCAACGTGGTTCGCTTCACCCCGACGGGAGCGGTGGGGCACAACACGGATGTGAGCGGATGGTGGGCGTCCGTGGCGCCGTTTTTGGGCGAGGGCTCGCTTAAGGCGGCCATTCTTGGCGCGGGTGGCAGTGTGCAAGCCATCCTCACGGCGCTCGCCAAGGAACGGCCGGGGAGCGAGGTTTCGGTCTGCTGTCGCAGGCCCGAGCAAGCCGAGGCGCTCGCGCAGCTGTACGGCGAGTGGCTTTCCGTTCGGCACGTGGCCTGGCCGGATCGGCACGAGGCCATCGCGCGGGCTGATTTGGTGGTCCAGTGCACGCCTATCGGCATGTGGCCGCGGGTCGAGGAATCGCCAGTTGAATCGCCGGAATGTTTTCAGCCGCATCAGGTGGTGCAGGACATCGTCTATCGGCCGCTGCACACGCTCTTTCTTCGCCAGGCGCAGGCGCGCGGGGCGAAGGTTGCGGATGGCGCCTCGATGCTCATCTGGCAGGGCGTGAAGGCGTACGAGTGGTGGCTCGATCGCGAGGCGCCCGTCGATGTTATGCAGCGCGCGGTCTACGAGGCCCTCGAGCGGGAAGAGGCGAACGGCCATGGGTGAAGAGACCGTATGGTATACTGAGGCAAACGGCGAACGGACATCGGCGGCGGCGCCGGGGCGCATTCTGCTGTTCGGCGGCACGTTCGATCCGCCGCACGTCGGCCATTTGACCATGGCTCAGATTGCCTACGAGCAGGTGGGCGCCGACGAGGTGTGGTGGATGCCGGCCGCGAAGCCGCCACACAAGGCAGAGATCGACGTGGACACCTTCGCGTGGCGGTTTCGCATGGTGGAGGCGCTGATTGGAGCGAGGCGGCACATGCGCGTCACGGATGTCGAGAATCGCCTGCCGAAGCCGTCGTACACCGTCGACACCCTGCGCGCCCTCATCTCCTGGTATCCGGAGGTCGAGTTTCTCTTTCTCCTCGGCGCAGACAGCCTGCAACACCTTCCGGAGTGGCACGGCGCGGAGGAACTCTGCGAGATGGTGCGCTTTGTCGTCGCGCGCCGACCGGGGTACGACTTCGACACCGCCGCGGCCAGCGCCCGCGCGCGCCTCCCCCACATTCGGATGGACGTGATCGACATGCCCATGCTCGACGTGTCGTCCACGTGGGTGCGAGATCGGCTGGACCGGCGTCTCGACGTGTGTGGCCTTGTGCCGGATCCGGTGCTCGAGATCTGGCGCCAGGGGCCGGAAGGAGGCATGGGATCGGGATGGAGCGGGGGAACGTCATCCATCATCTTCGGCAGCGCCTCGCCGAGTCGCTGACGCCTGCGCGCTACAAGCATGTGCTCGGCGTCGTGGAGACTTCCGTGGCGCTCGCTCGGCGATTTGGGGCGCCTGTGCTCGACGCGGAGCTCGCCGCCTGGCTCCACGATCTCGCGCGAGAATGGCCTCAGGACCGGCTTCTCGCCCACGCACGCGATCGAAAGCTGGACGTGCCAGCAGCTTGGCTCGAGGCGCCCATCCTGTTGCACGGTCCGGTTGCCGCGGACGTCGCGCGCGTAGAATACGGTGTGGAGGATGCCGACGTGCTGAACGCGGTGTATTACCACACCACCGGCAGGCCCGGCATGGGCGAGCTTGAAATGGTGCTGTTTGTGGCAGATGCCATCGAACCGTCGCGCGACTACCCCGGTGTGGATGACATCCGCTTGCTCGCCGAAAAAGATCTCAAGGCGGCCGCCTTGGCGAGCCTCGAATCCACGCTCAGGTACGCGCTCGATCGCGGCTTCGCCATCGATCTCACGACCGTGAACGCGCGAAACGAGTTGTTGAACGAAGTGCGCCGGAAGGCGCGACATTCGCTCTAATCGAGGAGGCATGTGCATGAATCCAAACGTCGAGCAAATCGCTCGCCGGGCTGCGACGGCCTGCTTGGACAAGAAGGCCACCGACGTCGTGGTGATGAACGTCCAGGAACTGACGCCCGTGGCGGACTACTTCGTGATTTGTTCCGCGAGTTCGCGCCCGCAGGTGGAGGCGGTGACCCGGGCGGTGCGGGACGATCTCGCCGAACTCGGCGTCACCTGCCGCGGCGTCGAGGGACTGGATGAGGCGCGCTGGGTCTTGCTCGACTTTGGCGATGTGGTGGTGCACGTGTTTCGGCCTGAGGAGCGGGAGTTTTATCACCTCGAGCGCCTGTGGGGCGACGCCGAGTGGATTCCCATCGAGGCCAACTGACCATGGCGTACGAAGATCTCGCTGCGTTTTACGACGAGTTGATGGGCGATGCGCTCTACGACGCGTGGCAACAAGCGCTCGCCCCACACCTGTTTTCCGCTCGCGTGGCGATGGATCTCGGCTGCGGCACGGGCAGGATGGCCGCCTGGCTCGCGGAGCGCGCCGAGCGCGTCTACGCCGTCGACCGATCGCCGGAGATGCTGGCCGTCGCGTTTGACGCCTGGGGCCACCTGGCGAACGTGCGCTGGCTGGAATCGGATCTGTGCGATCTCGCCCTTCCCGAGGCCGCCGATTTCGCCCTCGCTTCGACCGACGTGTTGAATTACCTCTTGACGGCAGACGAGGTGGAACGCGCGCTCCAGCGCGTTCGGGCGTGCATGCGCCCCGGAGGCAAGTGGGCGCTCGATACCCTCGGCCCGCGCCGGATACAACAGCTTCGCGACGGCGCATGGCACGACGTGCGCGATCATCTCGTCATCGTGCACGAGACCGAGGTCGAGGGAGAACGAATTGTCCATCGCGTGTGCGGATTTGCCGGGATCGACGGAGAAGGAACGCTCTATCGCCGGTTTGACGAGGAGCACGTGCAGCGGTACTGGGATCCGGCAGCGCTCCACGACCTTTTCGGCCGGACAGGGTGGGACGTTGCGGAGGTCCAGGGGGATTTCGGAGCGTGCCCGGTGGACCAGGCGGATCGCGTTGTATGGCTGCTCAGACGGCGGTGACGGTCCACCACCTTCGATGGCTCACGTGGATGACCGCTCGCTTGACTGCTCTCGAAACGACAGGAACGAAGTTAGTACGTCCGGATGGGCCTGCAGGAACAGCACCAGCGACTGAAGGGCTTCGAGCGTCGCGGGACTGACGTGATGTTCGATGCCCTCGACATCCTTCTGCAGCGTGTCTTCCTGGACGCCGAGCATGCGCAGGAAATCCGCCAGCATGGCGTGACGCTCCTTCATCAGCCGCCCCATCTTATGCCCTCTTGCCGTGAGCACAATCCCCCGGTACTTCTCGTAACTCACGTACTCGTTTTCGTCGAGCTTCTGAAGCATCTTCGTGACGGAACTTGGCTGCACGGCCAGGGAGTTGGCGATGTCTGAGACGCGCGCATATCCCTTCTCGTGAATGAGTTCGTAAATCTTCTCCAGGTAGTCTTCCATGCTGGGCGTCAGCACCGCGTTCAACCTCCCCATACCGTTGCATCGATTGTACACGACCCCGGAAAGGCTCGGCAACGCCTCTTCTCAGGCAAGATATTCAATGCCCGCTCGTTATTCCACTGGCGTCTCCAAAGTCATGAGGAATTGATTGTATCGCAAACAGGTGTTCGCCAACCTAACCTCGAATCTGTGGGGCATCGATGTCTGCAGGGAGGGATGAAGGTGGAGAGCTCCGTGCGCGAGTGGAGAGATACATCCGGTGCGGCACAGGCTCCGTGGCGAGAGGCGCCGCATTTCGACGATGCGGGATGGGAAGATGCGTTTGCAGGAGATTGGAACCCGTCGACAGGCGCAAGCGAGGCGATGGACGCCCGGGTGCAAGGGGGGCGCGAAACGTTCTTCACGCGACTTCGCTCCTTCGTGCGCTATCTGCGCATTGTTCTGCTCATCGGGGTGGCGGCGGGGGCGGCGTGGATCGGATCTCGGCACGTGGCGGTGGACAACGCTGTGCCGCCCACATCTTCACCGACATCTGAAGCCACAAGCGATGCGGCCCAAGCGGCGGGCGCGAACGCCGACAACGGGGCAACAGTGCAGGTGGACGTTCACGGCGACGTTCGCCATCCTGGCCTTGTCACCTTGCAGGAGGGCGCGCGCGTGCGCGACGCCATTCGCGCCGCGGGCGGCTTCCGGCGCGACGGCGATGCGGCGGACGTGAATCAGGCGGCGCTGGTCTGGGATGGCGAGGAGATTGACATTCCCGCAGCCACCTCGGAGAACACCGCGCCTGAGACTCAGGCCAGCGGGCAGATGGGAACTGTGGCATGGACAGCTGGGAATCCCTCAGAGGGCGTTGCCAGCAGGGCATCGAGCGGCGGAATGAGCGCGTCGCAGAGCGGTGGGGCGAGCCGTGCGCGGAAGCACGCCGTCCCTGCAGGGCAAAAGATCAACATCAACACAGCTGACCTGGAGACGCTCGAGACATTGCCTGGCGTGGGACCCAAGCGCGCCGCCGCCATCATCGCGTATCGTCAAGCGCATGGCCCGTTTTCTGATCTCGACAGTCTCCGCCATGTAAAGGGGATTGGCGAGAAGACCTTGGCAAAGTGGCAAGACCTCATCGTGTTTGTGCCACCGGGAAATGCATCCACCGCGGGCCATCCTGGTCCGTGAGCCGGACTCGCCTGCACGCGTGCGCCATCATCGCGTTTCTCGCCAGCGAGTGGTCAAGATACGTATGGGGATGGCGCGCCGCGGGCACCGCCGCCGCGGTTGCGATGGCGTTGGCGCTTGTCGGTTTCGTGTGGTGCCGGGACCGGCGTTTGCTTCTGGTTGTCGCCGCGAGTCTCGCGACCGGCGTGGTCGCGGGTTCCGTCTGGGCCGCGTGGCGGCCCGCACATCCGGCCGTGCCCCCGGGCGCGAGGGACGTGATCGCAGGGGAAGTGCAGAGCGTCAAGGAGACGCACGGCCGCAAAGAGATCATGCTGGCAGTGCGCGGCGAGGGAGAGGACGCGCACCCGTGTCACTATGAGGCACTCGTGTTCGTCGAACGCGGACCGCATGTCGACGCTGGGCAGTGGGTGGAGGCGGACGGCACGTTCGTCGCCTCGAACCGAGTTCCAACGGCGATGGACATCCTGTCGCCTCTGGAGCTCTTCGACGGGCGGGTGCGGGTGCTTCATCGCGCGGCGAGCGTGGGCGAGCGCGTGACATCTTTCATGGCATCGGGCATGGAGGATGGTGCGCAGGAAGAAAACCGCGAGTTCGTTCAGCTTGCTCTGTCCATGATCTTCGGCGACGCACAGGGCAATTTGCCACAGAACGTGTCAGCAGATTTCTTGGCGGCTGGTGTGACGCATCTGCTCGTCGCCAGTGGATCCAATGTCGGATTCGCGCTTGATATGGCGGCGATTCCGTGGCATCACCTGTTTGGCCGCGCACGTATGCGCAAAAAGCGATTGGCGTACGGGGCCTATGCCCTCGGCGTGATCTGGGGGTTCGCGCTGATATGTGGTTTTCAGCTTGCCGTGCTTCGCGCCGCTTGCGGCGCCACATACTCCGTCGCGGCGGGAATGTGCGGCCGCCGGGTCAGTGGCTACACGGTGTTATGGTCTTCGGCTGGGATGGCGGGCGTGTTGGATCCGGCTGATCTCCTGACGCCCAGCATGCTTCTGTCGTTTTACGCGGCGTTTGCGGTCTGTGAGGCAGATTCGCTGTGGCGGCGAACCACGGCGGATCGCGCTGAGAGATCAAATGACAGGCGTACTTTCTCAGCGAGTGCGGTTCGCCGAGTGGGCGCGTCGCTCGTCCGGGCGTTTCTCGTCACCGCCGTCGTCGACGCCTACATGGTGCCTGTGTTGTGGTGGATGTTTCGGCAGTGGACGCCCTACGGGGCGCTTTCCACCGCCATTCTCGAGCCAACCATTGAGCTATTGATGCCGCTCATCGTCCTGTGGGGGCTCACGGCTGGTGTGGCGCACGCGTTGCCATGGCCTCCCATCGCGTGGTGCGCGCAAGTTTTGAGTCGCCTCGGCTGCGCCTCGATGTTCGCCGTCGTGTGGTTTGTCCATCGCGTGGCCTCTTGGCATGGCAGCTTACGCTCGCTCGCCCCTGCCTCGTTCGCCAGTGCATGCGCCCTCGTGTTCGCGCTGGTCGCTGTTGCACATGTTCGGATGCCGAGGAGGCACGGATGAGTGGACTTCAACCGCCATTGTGCTATGATTGTGCGATGGAAGTGTTCGGTCCGGCGAGGCGAGATCGGACATGAAAAGAAAGACGAAGCAAACTGGGAACTGGAGAGGACGCACATGAGCAAAATTGTGATTGCTGGCGCGGGCTATGCGGGCATGATGGCGGCGGCCTACCTGGACAGGCAAGGGATCCCGTTCACGCTCGTCAACAACCATGATTACCACTACCTCACCATTCTTCTTCACGAGGTGGCCGGCGGGCGGGACGTCGGCGACAAGTACAAGATTCCCATCAAGGAAGTGCTGAGGAACGAGTCGTCGGAGCTCGTTGTGGCGAGCGTCACCGGGATTGACCGCGAGCGGCACGTCCTGAAGACGACCGAGGGCGAGATTGGGTACGATTACCTCATCTATGCGCTGGGATGGGTCTCGGAGTATTTCGGGATCAAGGGCCTTAAGGAGTACAGCTTGAGCATCACCAATCTCGATTCCGCGGTGGAGATCCGCCGCCACATCGATGACCAGTTCAGGCTCTACAAGCAGGACGGCGACGAGCGCCATCTGCGCATTGCGCTCGGCGGTGCAGGGCTTACGGGCATCGAGTTGATGGGAGAACTGTTGGAGTATCTTCCGAAGCTCTGCGGCGAGTTGGACATCCCGTGGGAGAAGGTCGACGTCCAGTGCATCGAGGCGATGCCGACCATTCTGCCGATGGTCGCGGAGCATCTGCGGCCATACGTTGCGCAAACCATCACGAAGCGCGGTGGCAAACTCCGCACGAACGCCAAGATCAACGAAGTCACGGAGGGCGTCATTCACCTCGACGGCGGAGAGAAGGTCGAGGCGGGCACCATCGTGTGGACCGGAGGTGTGCGCGCCAATCCGCTTTTGAGCGAATCCGGGTTCACGGTGGACCGCCGCGGCCGCGCCAAGGTGAACGCCTACCTGCAGTCCGTGGACGATGAGCAGATCTTCATCGCTGGGGACAGCGCTTGGGCAGAAGACGAAAACGGCAGGCCTTATCCGCCGACCGCGCAGAACGCGGAACAGATGGGGCCGCTTGCGGCGAAGAATATCCTGCTACGCGAGCGGCGCCGCGAGATGGAGCCGTTCAAACCGCGCGACTGGGGTACGCTCTGCTCGCTCGGCTCGGAGGTCGGTGTCGGCAGCTTCCTCGGCGTGCCCATCAAGGGTGTCATGGGCGCCTTGGCGAAGGAAGGAAGCAAGGCCAAGTACCTGTGGGAATTGGGTGGCCTGCGGCTTGCCGGAAGTCACGCGAAGGAAGTCGTCCGCATCTGAATTACAGCGCCCTGTCGCGCCTCTCGGATCGGGTATACTCGATTCGGGAGGCGTATTTCGTTTTGGACGTTTTCGAGGCTATTGATCACCTGACGCAGGCCGGTCCGGCTTCGGTCTATCTCCTGTACGGGAGCGAGATCGGGCTTTTTGACTGGTTTTGCGACGAGCTGGCGCGAAATCAACCTGATGGCCCATCTGTTCTCCGCTTCGACTACCAGGAGGACGGGTTCGAGCCCGCTGAGCTTGAACTTTGCTCCTTTTCACTGCTGGGAGACAAGCCCCTCGTGTATGTTCGCAATGCCACAGCGTTTACTCCAGACGGGCGATCCGGCCCGGACGCGGAGCGTCTGGCTGCGTACCTGGAACAGCCGGTTGCGGGTCGAACGCTGGTGCTTTCTGTTCCAGCCGATAAGCTGGACGAGCGCCGCCGCGTCACCAAGTTGGCCAAGCGCCACGCAGTCATCGCGTGCCCTGTGCCCAGCCGCGATCGCGACGCGATGTTGAGGCTCGAGCGCCTGGCGCGATCGAAGGGGGTCGTGATCGCCAAGGACGCGCTGGCGGAGCTGTGGCGGCGAACGAAGTCGCTGACACGCTCGATGAACGAGTTCGCCAAGCTCCAGGCGTACGCTGGCGAGAACCCGATTGCGCGCGATCACGTCCTGGAGCTCGTGCCTGTGCAGGCCGAGGACAGCGTGTTCGCATGGATCGATTGGGCCGTGCAGGGCCACGTTGGCTCAGTCTTTGAGGGACTGGAAGGGCTTGCGCGCCAAGGGTATGACCCGTTCGCGCTCATCGCCCTTTTGGCGCGTCAGGTTCGGCTGATGGCCTTCGCCAGAGGCGCCACCAACCTGGAGCAGCGGGCCAAGGAGCTCGGTGTGCATCCGTATGCCCTTCGCACGGCAGCTCGCCAGGCGACGCGGTTTTCGGAGCGGAACCTGGCCAAGCTCGTGCGCGTGCTGGCGGACGCGGAGTGGGACGTCAAGCGCGGACGGCTGGCGCCGGAAGTGGCCTTGAACCTCGCGCTCATGGAACTCGCGTGCGCTGCGAGTACGACGGCGCACAACCGGGCACAGTAGCCAAAAGACCTGCGCGCACGTCGGGAGGTGATGTGGTTGAGCGACAGAGGTGTGCCCACGGTGAACGTGATTGGCCCGGATGGCAAACTCCATCAAGTGCCACGGACGGCTCCCGAAAAGCCATCCGCCGCGAAACTCGTGGCGGATCGGCTGGGAGTGTCCTATGCCGATGAGGGTGGAAATGGGAATCTGACGGCCAAGGAGGCTGGGGAGATAGGAGGACAACTGGGCGGTCCCATGGTGGCCAAGCTGGTGGCGCTGGCCAAGCGCGATCTCGCCCATGGCCACGTGGAACGGCTGATGCAAAAACAAAAAGCGACTCCCGAGAGTCGCCTTTGAGGAGAGCGCTCGCAGTTACGCCTGCTGCGCCTGCTTTTCATTCAGCAACGCGTTCAGCCGCTTTGCGAGGCGGGACTTTTTACGCGCAGCGGTGTTGCGATGGATGACGCCCTTCGTCACCGCTTTGTCCAAAGCGCGGAGCGCCGTGCGGAGCCGAGCCTGCGCTTCCTCCACGTCCTGCGCCGCGAACGCCGTTTCGAACTTCCGGATATGCGTGCGCAGCGCCGACTTGATGGTGCGGTTGCGCAGCGTGTTGCGCTTCGTAATCAACACCCGCTTTTTCGCGGATTTGATGTTGGCCATGATGTCACCTCGCTTCGTACAACTCGCCGACGCATCGGCATGGAAACCGGGCCGGGCGGCAATCTACAGACGACATAGAGTGTAACACATCCTGGGGGACGACCGCAACACATGGGGAGGGCGACCAATGATCATTTCATGGAGTAAGGCGCGGAAGGTGCGACTGAAGCCGTGCCACTTGCCGATCTCGCGATCGTCGCCTCGCACGGACCTCGCCGTGGAGGCGCGAGAGCTGGCGCTTCGGGAAGGCCAGATCCGCGGCGTGGAAGAGGAGCGGGAAGAGCACGAGGGCGTCGTGATCACGCGAGTTCGCGTCTCCTCCCAGGTCGCGGCGAGGCGACTCGGCAAGCGGAAGGGCACGTACATCACCATTGAGGCGCCCGGGATGCGCCGCCGCGACTTCGATCTCGAGGACAGGCTCACGCGCATCCTGGCCGACGAATTGAAGCGCCTTCTCCCCGAGCGGGCCGAGACCGCGCTTGTCATCGGCCTGGGGAACGAGCACGTCACGGCGGACGCGTTAGGCCCCATGGTGGTGAACCGGCTGTTTGTCACGCGCCACCTTTTCACGTACATGCCGGAGGTGCTCGGCGGCGGCGAAGGCTACCGCTCCATCGCGGCTCTTGCACCCGGGGTGCTCGGGCTGACCGGCATCGAGACGAGCGAAGTGGTGCTCGGCGTGGTGGAGCGCGTCAGGCCCGATGTGGTCGTGGCGGTGGACGCTTTGGCGGCGAGATCGCTCGAGCGCCTGCACCGGACGATTCAGCTCTCCGACGTGGGGATTCAGCCGGGCGCCGGTGTGGGCAATCAGCGGAAATCCATCGACAAAGAGACGCTGGGCGTGCCCGTCATCGCCATCGGCGTGCCGACCGTGGTGGACGCGGCGACCATCGCGAGCGACGCCATCGAGCTCGTGTTCCGTGAGCTCGGCCGGCAGGTGCCGGGCAATGCCGCCAACCGCCTGCTGGATCAGCTGACGGGGCCGGAGAAGTGGCAATTGGTGCGGGAAGTGCTGGAGCCGGTCGAGCAGAATCTCGTGGTGGCGCCGAAGGAAGTCGATGAATTCATGGAAAACGTCGCTTATCTCATCGCCAAGAGTATGAACGTGGCATTGCATCCGGCGATGACGTTGGAGGATGCCGACCTGGTGACGCACTGACGTCACAGGCCGGCCTTCGCGAGGACGTCGCGCACGTAGGCCTGGGTCTCGGGGTACGGAGGCACACCGCCGTACGCGTCCACCGCGCCCGGGCCCGCGTTGTATGCGGCGAGGGCCAGTGTCACGTTGCCCTGATACCGCGTCAAAAGGTCCGAGAGATAATGGGCGCCCGCGTCGATGTTCTCGGCGGGATTGTACGGCTGAGTGGCGCCGTAGGCCGCCGCCGTGGCGGGCATGAGCTGCATCAAGCCCATCGCGCCCGCGGCCGAAGTGGCATTCGGGTTGCCCCCTGACTCCTGCTCCATGACGGCTTGGAGCAACGTCGTCGGCAGGCCGTATTTGTCCGCCGCCTGGCGAATGACGGCTTCGAGCGCGTCGTTCTGCTCGCCTTCGGCAGGAGAAGGAGGAAGTGCCGTCACCCAGCTGGGCCACGCGTTGTCGTCGGGTGCCGTGTTTGACGTGGCCGTCGCCTCCGGTTCCGCTGCCTGAGGGGCGGACGCGCCTGGTCCTTCGGCATCCAGCGCGTCGGCATATAAGGCGAGCGCAGCTGCGAACGACTGCGCTGCGTCGGGCGGGCCATCTGGACCTGGGCTCGGCGCGGATGCGTACGCGACGCCGTTCGCGGACATGGGCCACACCACCAAGTCTCCGCTCAAGGAAGAACGCCTCCTTTCCACGCAGTTCCGGTTCGATACAGCACGTTCAAGCATTCGCCGTTCGACCCCTTGGCTCCTGCCTCTCTCACGTCTCTATCCCAGTCATAAGTTTGGACAAATGGGCGTAGGCTGTTAGAGGACAAAGACTCTACGCGAAGGAAGGAAGCGCAGATGAAGACGACATGGCAGCACGCGCGCCGACGGCTCAAGCAGGGATTGGCCGTCGCCATCTTCCTGACCCTACTTCTCGGCGCGAGTGGCACCGTATTCAGCGTCGTGTCCTCGTTCATGAGCCACCTCGGCACGGGAGCGCCAACGGTACAGGCGACGAGCGGACAAACGCCAGCGACGCAGACGGACGGACTGAGCAGCCAATCGGAACCAGGTAGTGTGCCGTCGCCCGACGTCGGTTCTCCGCAGGCTCCCGCCATCGAGTATTCGAATCCTGTGCCTTCGACGGTGGTAGCGGGCAACGGACCGTCGCCCGACCCTGAGGATGCCGCGAACAGCGCGCTCGCGGCCGCGATGGACACCGGCGGTGTGTACGTCGGGGAAAAGGTGAGCCATGTGTTCGGCTCGGTGCTGAAGAGCGTGCTCAATGCGCTGTTTCTCAATACGAATTGACCGGAGGTCGCGATGCAATCGCTGCGCGAAAGGCGCCTTCGCGGCGCGTTGGAACTGGAACTGTTCTCGGTCGGCTGGATCACCTGCGAAGCCGTGTTTTCCGCCATCGCGGCGTATCGAGCGGGCAGCTTGGCACTGTCCGCGTTCAGCGTGGACAGCGCCATCGAATTGGTGAGCGGCATGCTGCTCGTGGTCCGACTGTACGTGGAAATCCACACGGGCCAGAGCGTGGATCGCCGACATCCCGTGGAGCGGTGGACCAGTGGTTTTGTCGCGGTGTGTCTATTCGCCCTGGCTGCATATGTGGCCGTGAAATCCGGCCAGGCGATTCGCTTGCAGGAAGGTCCCTCCATCACCGTGCTCGGCCTGGCCGTGGCCATGGCCTCGAGCGTCATCACGCCATGGCTCGCGGTGGAGAAGCTCCGCTATGGTCAGCTTCTCGACAGCCCGGCTCTGTGCGGGGATGCCATGTGTTCCTTCACCTGCGGGTACATGTCGTGGACGTTGCTCGCGGGGGTGGCCATGAACGACCTGTTCCACTGGTGGTGGGTGGATCCGCTCGCCGCCTGCGGCATCTTGTACTTTGTCGTGAAGGAAGGCTGGGAGTCGGCGGGTGCCTTCGTCTCGGGGGAGGGGCACACGCATTCGCACTCCCACTGATCCGCCCGTATGGCGCCAGCGTGGCGAGCTCCCTCAGCCCGTGCTATACTGATCCATATGATATCGGCAGGCCGCGCACCGGGCGCGGTTTCTTTTGTGCACGGAGGCCTGCATCGTGCGGACGGGCGCGCGGTGCGCCGAGGAGGATGAACGTGGCAAAGGGCGAACGTCAGGAGCATATCCGCAACTTCTCCATCATCGCACATATCGATCACGGCAAATCCACGTTGGCGGATCGCATTCTGGAGTTCACGGGTGCGGTGAGCCAGCGCGAGATGCAGGATCAGTTGCTCGACCAGCTGGACCTCGAGCGGGAACGCGGGATCACCATCAAACTGCAGGCCGTCAGGCTGAATTACCGCACAAAGGACGGGCAGGAGTTCGTCCTGAACCTGATTGACACGCCGGGCCACGTCGACTTCACGTACGAAGTTTCTCGCTCGCTTGCGGCGTGCGAGGGAGCGCTGCTCGTCGTGGACGCGTCGCAAGGCGTGGAGGCGCAGACGCTCGCGAACGTGTACCTCGCAATCGACAACAACCTGGAGATCATCCCGGTCATCAACAAGATCGATCTGCCGAGTGCCGACCCGGAGCGGGTGAAGCAGCAGATTGAGGACGTGATTGGCCTCGACGCGTCGGACGCGGTCCTCGCCTCGGCGAAGTCGGGCATTGGCATCGAGGAAGTGCTCGAGCGGGTGGTCACCCGTGTGCCGGCACCTTCGGGCGATCCCGACGCGCCCTTGAAGGCGCTCATCTTCGACTCGCATTACGATTCGTACCGCGGCGTGATCGTGTACATCCGCGTGTTCGACGGCGCCATCGAGAAGGGCATGCGGATCAAGATGATGTCGACGGACAAGGAGTTCGAGGTCGACGAGGTGGGCGTGTTCCGCCCGAAGATGACCCCGGTGGATCGGCTTGAGGCGGGCGAAGTCGGGTATTTTGCAGCGAGCATCAAGAACGTGCGCGACACGCGCGTCGGCGACACGGTCACCGACGCTTTGCGCCCGGCCGCCGAGCCGCTGCCCGGTTACCGCAAGATCAACCCCATGGTGTTCTGCGGCTTGTATCCGGTGGACTCCTCGGATTACGAGGATTTGCGCGAGGCGCTCGAGAAGCTGGAGTTGAACGACGCGGCGTTGACGTACGAGCCCGAGACGTCAAGTGCGCTTGGGTTCGGCTTTCGCTGCGGCTTTCTCGGCATGTTGCACATGGAAATCGTGCAGGAGCGGCTGGAGCGCGAGTACGGACTCACGCTCATCACGACCGCGCCGAGCGTGGTGTATCACGTGTACCGCACGGACGGCACGATGGAGGAGATTGATAACCCCAGCAAGATGCCGAATCCGGATCGGATTGAGCGAATCGAGGAGCCGTTCGTGCGCGCCACCATCTTCGCGCCGAAGGAGTACGTGGGCAATATCATGGAGCTGTGCCAGGAGAAGCGGGGCCAATTCCAGGACATGCAGTATCTCGACGACACGCGCACGACCATCGTGTACGATCTGCCGCTGGCCGAGATCGTCTACGACTTCTTCGACCGGTTGAAATCGTCCACCAAGGGGTATGCGTCGCTCGACTATGAGTTCATCGGATATCGGCCGTCGAACCTCGTCAAGCTCGATATCCTTCTCAACGGGGAAGTGGTCGATGCGCTGTCCTTCATCGTGCACAAGGACAAGGCGTATGAGCGCGGCCGGATCGTGTGCGAGAAACTGAAGGACATCATCCCGCGCCAGCTGTTCGAGGTGCCGATTCAGGCGGCCATCGGCAGCCGCATCATC
Organism: Alicyclobacillus mali NBRC 102425; assembly: GCF_001570745.1. Lineage (GTDB taxonomy): Bacteria > Bacillota > Bacilli > Alicyclobacillales > Alicyclobacillaceae > Alicyclobacillus > Alicyclobacillus mali. Next base: position 68,299 of record NZ_BCSG01000018.1, on the reverse strand, counting down.
GCGCGCGAGACGATTCGCGCCATGCGAAAGAACGTGCTCGCCAAGTGTTACGGCGGCGATATCACGCGCAAGCGGAAGCTCCTGGAGAAACAGAAGGAAGGCAAGAAGCGGATGAAGCAGGTCGGGCGCGTCGAGGTGCCTCAGGAGGCGTTCATGGCCGTGCTGAAGATGGAGTGATGTCTGTGGAAGATCGGGAGGAGCGCCGAGCGCCTCAATCCCTGTATGTGCACATTCCGTTTTGCAAGAGCCGTTGCTTCTATTGTGATTTCACGACCTTCGTGAAGTCGCCGGCCGCCATGGAGGCGTACGTCGACGCGCTCGTGGCGGAGTGGGACCTGATGGAACCCATGGAGGCCCCGCTCGCCACAGCGTACTTCGGCGGCGGTACCCCGACATTGCTCTCCGCTTCGCTCCTCGATCGTTTGTTGACCGCCCTGCATCGGCGCTTCGAGTTCCGCGCCGATGCCGAAATCACTTTCGAATCGAATCCAGACTCCATCACCCGGGAAAAGCTCCGCGTGCTGCGCGATCACGGCGTCAATCGCATCTCGTTCGGCGCGCAGGCGTTCCAGGACCATCTGCTGCAGACCATCGGCCGCGCACATCTCCGCGACGCGATCGACGAAGCCGTCTGGGCCACGCGCGATCTCGGCTTTCAGCACGTGAACGTGGATCTGATGTTCGGCCTGCCGGATCAGGCGCTCCACGACGTGGAGGAAAGCGTCCAAGCGGTGCTTCGCCTTCCGGTCGATCACGTCTCCGCGTATTGGCTCAAGATTGAGCCGGGCACGCCGTTCGCCAAATGGAACGAGATGGGACTGCTCAGCTTGCCTGGGGAAGACGCGGAAGCCGAGATGTACCACTTGGTGCGCGACACGCTGTGTCAAGCGGGATTTGTCCACTATGAGATCTCCAACTTTGCGCGGCCTGGCGGAGAGGCTCGTCATAATCTCGTGTACTGGCGGAACGAACCGTACGAGGCGACCGGAGTCGGCGCTCACGGCTACGTCCGGGGCGAACGGTTCGCCATGGAGCGTCGCTACTCCGCCTATCTTGCGGCCGTGCGTGAGGGGCGACGGCCCGTGTCCGAGCGGCAGCGGGTGCCCATCGAGGAGCGCGCGGAGGATCAGGTGATCCTTGGCCTGCGTCTGGCCGAGGGCGTGGACAGGCACCGATTCGAGCGTCGCTTTGGGCGGCGCATCGAGGAGGTGTTCCCTGGCGTGGTGGAGCGACTTTTGGCCGATGGCTTGCTGGAGCGTCGAGGCTCGGCATACCACATCCCGGATGTCTATTGGCCCGTGGCGAACGCCATCTTTGAGCAGTGGATTGGGACGGCCGACATCCATTGACAAGGAGCAACGGGATTGATATTGTCAAGGAGAGCGGTTTAGCACTCGAGCGCCTGGAGTGCTAACAAGGAGGCGAGACCGTGTTGACGCCCCGACAGCAACTGATTTTGTCCGCGATCATCGAGGACTACGTCCGGATGGCGGAACCCATTGGCTCGCGGGCACTCGCCAAACACGAGGAGATTCAGTTCAGCCCAGCCACCATCCGCAATGAGATGGCGGATCTGGAGGAGATGGGCTATTTAACTCAGCCGCACGCCTCGGCCGGACGCGTTCCATCGCAGAAGGGCTATCGGTTCTACGTCGACAACCTGTTGCGCCTGGGACAGATGGATCGCGAGACGGGCGAGTTCTTGAAGTCTGTGTTCGCCAAGCGCATTGACGAGGTGGAGCAGGTCGCCCGCGAGGTGGCGAACATGCTCTCCATGCTGACCAAGCAGACGGTCATCGTGCTTGGGCCGAAGACAGACACCGAAAAGTTGCGCAAGATTGAGCTCATTCCCTTGGGCGGCGGACGCGCCATTGCCATTCTTGTCACGAACTCTGGGCATGTGGAGACCGTGCACGTGCGGTTCTCGTCCGAGATGGAGGCCGACGATGTCGAGACGCTCGTTCGCGTGCTGAACGACAAGGTGGTCGGCGTGCCCATCTCCGAGCTTCGGCGCACGCTGTACGCCGAATTGGCTGGCGAACTGCATCGGACCGTGGCGCGGTTCGAGGACGCCATCGCCGTCCTGAACGAGGTGTGTCATGTGCCGCAGCGCGAGGAAGCCGTCTATATCGGCGGCGCTTCCAACATGCTGGCACAGCCGGAGTTTCACGACGTCGGCAAGGCCCAGTCCATCCTCAGCCTGTTGGAGCAAAACGAGTTTATCGCCAACTGGTTCCCAAAGGCGGAGGACGGGATTGAGGTGCGCATCGGCGCCGAAAACGCGGTGATGGAGCTCAAGGACTGCACGGTCATTGCTGCCACGTACCGTTTGGGCGGTGTTCCGGTGGGCCATATTGGAATCCTGGGCCCCACGCGCATGGATTACAATCGCGTCATGCAAATTCTCTCGTTCACCTCGCAGGCGCTCACGGAATTTTTGACTCGGTTCGCGTCGAGTGGGTGATGAAGTGGAGAAAGGATGTTGTCCGTGGCGGAAGATGTGGTAAAGGATCCAAACGAGGAAGAGGCAGAGGCGAAGTCGGCGGAGAACGCCGAAGACGAGGCTCGCTCCTCGGAGGTCGATCCGGCCGAGATGGCGGAGGAGGATCTGTCGTACGAGGCTGGTAAATCATCCGGCGACGAAGGTCCATCCGCTTCGGGCCCCGATCCCCGCGACACGCAGATTGAGGAGTTGACGCAGCAGCTTCTGCGCACGCGAGCGGATTTCGACAATTTTCGTCGGCGCACGCGCCAGGAGCGCGAGGAACTGGTCCAGTTTGCGACCAAGAAGCTTCTCGCCGACTTGCTGCCCGTCCTCGACAACTTTGATCGCGCGCTTCAGGCGCTTGAGGGCGTGGATGAGCCGCAGATGAAGCAGGGGATCGAGATGGTCCATCGCCAGCTGACCCAAGTCATGCATCAGTACGGTGTGACCGAGATGGAGGCGGCTGGCGCGCCGTTCGATCCGTCGCAGCACGAGGCGGTCATGCAAGAACAGGTCGAAGGCCAGGAGCCGGGACGCGTGATCGAGGTGCTGCAAAAGGGATATCTCTTGCACGGCAAGGTGCTGCGCCCGGCCATGGTGAAGGTCAGCGTCTGAGCTGCGCAAAACGGCGTATGAACACAAACGAAATACGGCCAAAACCGTCCATCATCTGGGGAGGGACGCGAAGTGGGGAAAGTCATCGGCATTGACCTCGGTACCACCAACTCTTGTGTCGCGGTGTTGGAAGGCGGCGAACCCGTCGTCATTCCGAACGCTGAAGGCAACCGCACCACGCCATCCGTCGTGGCGTTCACGAAGGATGGAGAGCGCCTCGTCGGCGACGTCGCGAAGCGCCAGGCCATTACGAATCCGGACAGGACCATCATCTCCATCAAGCGCCACATGGGCACGGACCACAAGGTGGCCATCGACGGCAAGTCGTACACGCCGCCCGAGATCTCCGCGATGATTTTGCAGAAGTTGAAGGCGGACGCGGAGGCTTTTCTTGGCGAGCCGGTCACGCAGGCGGTCATCACGGTGCCGGCCTATTTTAGCGACAGCCAGCGCCAGGCGACGCGTGACGCAGGCCGGATCGCAGGGCTTGAGGTGCTCCGCATCATCAACGAGCCGACGGCGGCCGCGCTCGCGTACGGGTTGGACAAGGGAGAAGACCAGACCATTCTCGTGTTCGACCTCGGTGGCGGCACGTTCGACGTGTCCATCCTGGAACTCGGCGATGGCGTGTTCGAAGTGAAGGCTACGAGCGGCAATAACCACCTCGGCGGCGACGACTTCGACAACCGCATCATTCAGCACCTGATCGACCTCTTCAAGAAGGACACGGGCATCGATCTGTCCAACGACCGGATGGCCATGCAGCGCCTGAAGGATGCGGCGGAAAAGGCGAAGAAGGAACTGTCGTCGACCTTGACGACCACCATCTCGCTTCCATTCATCTCAGCGGACGCGACCGGACCGAAGCACCTCGAAGTCAATCTCACGCGGGCGAAGTTCGAGGAGTTGACGGCCGATCTCGTCGAGGCGACCATGGGGCCGACCCGCCAGGCGCTTCAGGACGCGGGACTCACGCCGGCTGACATTGACAAGGTCATTCTGGTCGGCGGCTCGACGCGCATTCCAGCCGTTCAGGAGGCGGTCAAGCGCCTTATTGGCAAGGAGCCGTCGAAGGGCGTCAACCCGGACGAGGTTGTCGCCATCGGCGCCGCCATCCAGGCTGGCGTGTTGACGGGAGAAGTCAAGGACATTGTGCTGCTCGATGTGACGCCGCTGTCGCTTGGCATCGAGACGATGGGCGGCGTGTTCACGCGGATCATCCCGCGAAACACGACCATTCCGACGTCCAAAAGCCAGGTTTTCACAACGGCGGCTGACAACCAGACGTCTGTCGAGATTCACGTGTTGCAGGGCGAGCGCGAGATGGCAGCGGGCAACAAGACGCTTGGCCGCTTCACGTTGAACGATATCCCGCCCGCTCCGCGCGGCGTGCCGCAGATCGAGGTCACCTTCGACATCGACGCAAACGGCATCGTACATGTGTCGGCGAAGGATCTCGCGACTGGCAAGTCGCAGCGCATCACCATCACAGCTTCGAGCGGCCTGTCCAAGGACGAGGTCGAGCGGATGATGCAGGAAGCGCAGATGTACGCCGAAGAGGACAAGAAGCGCCGCGAACAGGTGGAGTTACGCAACCAAGCGGATCAACTCCTCTATCAGACTGACAAACTGCTGCGCGATCTCGGCGACAAAGTGGACGCGTCCCTCAAGAGCGAGGCTGAATCGAAGCAGAAGGAACTGCGCGACGCGATGGCCGGATCGGACGCCGAGGCCATCAAGGCGAAGTCTGAAGCGCTGCAGGAGACGTTGCACAAGCTGTCGACGAAGCTGTACGAGCAAGCCGCGCAGGCGGCGAGCGCGGGGCAACAAGCCGGGGCTGCCGATGCTGCCACTGGAACCACGGGTCAGGCGTCTGACACGGTGGTGGACGCGGACTTCCGGGAAGTGGACCCGGACAAGAAGTGATCGAAGCGCATAGAATGGGATGAATGGTGGATCAGGCAGGGTGATGCGCGTGACGTCGCCCTGCCCTCGTTGTAAGATGGTGTGGAGTGACGGTGGTCGTTTGGAGGGATACCGGTGAGCAAGCGAGATTACTACGAGGTTCTCGGTGTCAGCCGGTCCGCCACGCAGGAAGAGATCAAGAAAGCGTATCGGAAGCTCGCGCGCCAGTATCACCCCGATGTCAACAAGGACGACCCGAATGCGCAGCAGAAGTTCGCCGAGATCGCAGAGGCGTACGGTGTGCTTTCGGATCCGGATAAGCGAGCGCGCTATGACCAGTTTGGCCATGAAGATCCCGCGCAAGGCTTCGGCGGGTTTCAGGGTCAGGCCGGGGGTCCTGGGGCTGGGTTTGGCGATTTCGACCTGGGCGGTTTTGGCGACATCTTCGATATGTTTTTTGGCGGAGGCACGCGGAGGGGGCCCGTGCGGGGGCACGACCTCGAGTACGAGATGGAGATCACGTTTGAGGAGGCGGCCTTCGGGGCGAATCGCGAGATCCAGGTGCCTCGGACTGAGACGTGCTCGACGTGCGGAGGATCCGGCGCAAGGCCTGGCAGCAAGCCGCGCGTCTGTCAGGCGTGTAACGGCACGGGTGAACAGCAGACGGTCACGAACACGCCGTTCGGCCGCATGATCAACCGGCGTCCTTGTCCGGTGTGTCACGGGCGCGGCCAGATCATCGATCAACCTTGTCCGGATTGTCGCGGTCAGGGCAGGCGGCGGGTGCGGCGGAGCGTCGACGTCAAAGTCCCTCCGGGTGTCGACACCGGGACGCGTCTGCGCATGGCGGGCTACGGCGAGCCGAGCCCGAACGGGGGGCCGCCAGGGGATTTGTTTGTCGTGATTCACGTCCAACCGCACGAGGTGTTTGAGCGAGAAGGCACGAACATCTACGTCGACGTGCCAATTTCGTTTGTGCAGGCGGCGCTGGGCGACGAAATTGAGGTGCCGACCCTGGAGGGCAAGGTGAAGCTCCGGATTCCGGAGGGAACGCAGACGGGCACGACGTTCCGCCTGCGCGGCAAGGGGATTCCGAAGCTTGGGTCCCCCCTGGTGCGCGGAGACGAGCACATTCGGGTCCACGTGGTCACGCCGACGAATCTGACGGAGCGGCAAAAGGAACTGTTCCGCCAGCTCGCGAAGGAGCTCGGCGAGCAGACGCACGAGCAGCAGCGGACTTTCATGGAGCGCGTGAAGGACGCGTTTCTCGGCTGATGCCATGAAGACTTATCACATATGTCGTGAGGAGGCGTCGCATTGCGTTGGTGGCACGTGCGCGTGCGCGTGACGCACGAAGCGGCGGATGCGCTGGCCGCTGTGCTGGAGAGCTATCCGGACGTGCAGGGCGTGCAGATGGAGGGCATTTCGCCGGCGGAGGTGAGGCCGCCGCGGTTCGGTGAGTGGTTTGACGAGCAGTTGACGCCCACGCAGGACGTGGAGATCTCGGTGTATATTCCAGAGGCGCATGACCGAGGCGAGATCGAGAGCCGGGTGCGAGATGCGGTGCAGCGCGTCCGAGAGGCGGGGCTAAATCCCGGGCCGCAGGCCTCGGACGTTCAGGTGGAATTGGTGGATGAATCCGCCTGGAAGGACGCATGGCGGGAACAGTATCACCCCATTCCCGTTGGGAATTCGCTGGTCATCGCCCCAGTCTGGGCCGAGCCGGCCGATCTCGAGCCGTACCGCCATCGGCGCGTCATCGCCATCGAGCCAGGGATGGCGTTTGGCACGGGGCATCACCAGACGACGCAGATGTGCGCCGAGATCTTGGCCGAGGTGGTCCGCCCTGGGATGCGCGTGGTGGATGTCGGGACGGGCACCGGCGTGCTCGCCATCGCTGCGGCGCTCGTCGGCGCCGAGCGTGTGGTGGCCATCGACCTCGATCCCGTCGCTGTATCGGCCGCAAGAGACAACGCGCGCAAGAACGGGCTCGGGGATCGCGTCGATGTGCGCGAAGGAGACCTTTTGGCCGCGCTCCGTCCGGAAGAGACGTTTGATCTCGCCGTGGCCAACATTCTGCGCGACGTCGTGATCGCGCTCGTTCCGCAGGTCCGCCCGCGCCTCGTTTCGGGCGGATTCCTGTTGACGTCGGGCTACATCGAATCGCAGCGCGAGCAGGTGGAGCAGGCGCTCGCGGATCACGGGTTTTCGGTGGTGCGCAGGGCGCATCAGGACGACTGGGTGAGCGTCTTGGCGGTGAAGCGCTGATGTTGCCGCGCCTTTTTTTGGACGCCCAGGTGGATGAAGGGTCTCGCATGTGGGTGAGCGGGGAAGACGGGCATCACTTCTCGCGCGTCCTGCGCGCCAGGCCCGGCGAGGACCTCGTCGTGTGTGCTGCCAACGGGCCGTTTTGGGCCGAGATCGCAGAGGTGCGATCCGGCGAGGTCTGCGTGCACTTGCGCGAGCGCGCGCCTTCGAATGAACCCCGGCAGCGGTTTGTCCTGGTGCAGGGGCTGGCCAAAGGCGAGAAGATGGATGTCATCCTGCAGAAGTGTACGGAAATCGGCGCCTGGGGATTTGTCGTGTTTGAGGCCGAGCGTTCGGTGGTTAAGCTCTCGGGCCCCAAGGTGGATCAGAAGCTCGCGCGCTGGCGCAAGGTCGTGCGCGAGGCGGCGATGCAGGCGCAGCGCGACGTGGTGCCGTTTGTGGTCTTTGCGCCGAACTTCTCCACATCGCTCGCCGTGATCGCGGAACACGAGGTCCATCGCGTCCTGGTGCTCGACGAGGAGGAACGGGAACGCGGCATCCGCTCGGCCATGCGGGCCCACGGGGCTGGAAATCGAACGGCTGTGGTGGTCGGGCCGGAGGGCGGACTTGCCAGCGGCGAGAGGCGGCTTGCGAAGCAGGACGCGCGCTGCCAGACGGTCACGCTCGGTCCGCGCATCCTGCGCACGGAGACCGCGGGCGCGGTGGCGCTCGCGATTGCGCTTGCCGAATCCGGCGACATGGGAGGTTGAGAATGTGCCTACGGTGGCATTTCACACCTTGGGCTGCAAGGTGAACTTCTATGACACCGAGGGGATATGGCAGACGTTCAAGCGGCGCGGCTACACGCAGGTGCCGTTTGACAGCGTGGCGGACGTGTACGTGGTCAACACGTGCACCGTCACGCACACGGGCGATCGCAAGAGTCGGCAGATGATCCGGCGCGCCGTCCGCACGAATTCGGACGCGGTCGTGGTGGTCACGGGCTGCTATGCGCAGATTGCGCCTGACGAGATCGCGCGCATTCAGGGCGTGGACCTGGTTGTGGGCAACGATCAGAAGTCGAAAATTGTCGATCACGTCGAGGCCGTCCTCGCGGAGCGGAAGCCGTATCTGGCGGTCGGCAACATCATGAAGGCGAACGAGTTCGACGAACTCGACGTGCCGTACTTCGAGGAGCGGTCTCGGGCCAACCTCAAGATCCAGGACGGCTGCAACAACTTCTGCACGTTTTGCATCATTCCGCGCGCGCGAGGGCTCATCCGCAGCCGCAAGCCGGAGAACGTCGTGCAGCAGGCCACGAAGCTGGCGCGTGCCGGCTATCGCGAGATCGTGCTGACGGGCATCCACACGGGTGGCTATGGCGAGGACTTTGAGCATTATCGCCTGGCGGATCTGCTGGTCGAGCTCGAGCGCATCGACCTGCCGTTTCGCATCCGGATTAGCTCGATTGAGGCGAGCGAAATCGACCATCGCCTGATGGACGTGCTCGCGGCGTCGAATAAGGTCGTGCCGCACTTGCATATCCCGCTTCAGGCGGGCTCCGATCCGGTGCTTCGGCGGATGCACCGGCATTACACGACCGCCGAGTACGCCGACACGCTCCGGGAGCTTCGCCGCCGTCTGCCCGATCTCGCCGTGACGACGGACGTGATCGTCGGCTTTCCGGGCGAGACGGACGAGCAGTTCGAGGAGACGTACGCGTTTGTGCGCGCGCAGGGGTACGCGCAGCTGCACGTGTTTCCGTACTCCCCGCGGCGGGGCACTGCGGCGTACAAGTTCAAGGATCAGGTGCCGGAGGACGTCAAGCGCGAGCGCGTCGCGCGGATGATCGCGCTCGGAGACGATCTCCGCCAGGCGTACGCCGCATCGTTCGTGGGGCGGGATCTCGAGGTCATCGCGGAGTCGCCGCTCGCCTCGGCGGACGACGAGGCGCGCCGCGCGTACAGCCACCTGCCGGAGGCGTCCCGCATGCTCGTGGGCTACGACGGCCACTACCTTCGCGTGGCGTTCGAGGCGCCCTCGGGCGTGCCGCTGGAGTCGATGGTCGGCGAGGTCATCCGCGTCCGGATGACAGGCGTCGGGCCGGGCGTGCACCGGGCCGTTTTTCTCGAGCAGGTGACGTTCCCCGACGAAGAGCAGGCGCCTGGCGAAGAGCAGGCGATGGAATGGGGGCGGATGACATCGTGACGATGCGCGTGGAGCGGGCAGCTGGGGGCGTCGTGGTGCGCGAGCGAAACGGGGCGCGCGAGGTGCTCCTCATTGACGATCAGTACGGCAAGGTGTCCTTTCCCAAGGGACACCTCGAGCCCGGCGAATCGTGGGAGCAGGCGGCGCTGCGCGAGGTCCAGGAGGAGACGGGGGTCATCGGGCGCATCGCGGGCGACATCGGGCGCGTGGAGTACCTCATCGAGCGCGGTGGCGAGCCGGTGCGCAAGCAGGTGCGGCTCTTTCTCATGGTGGCCGAAGACGGCTCCGAGCCGGTGCACCAGGCCGAGGAAGTGAACGGGGCGTACTTTTTGCCGTGGGACGAGGCGAGGCGGCGCCACGACGAGCGCGGCTACGCGAACTGGCGGTTTGTGTTTCAGAAGGCGGAGGCGCTTCTCGCGTGGCGAGATGGGCGGCTCGAGGAGGCGTGGCGGGCGCTCGGGCCGGACGAGCCTTGGGATGATCTGGTCGCGGCGTGGCGCGAGGCAGAGCCTGCGACTCGGAAACTGGTGGAGGCGTGCCGCGAGGAGTTGGCCGTGACCTTCCCAGAGTTGCCTCTGCCGAAACCACAGAGCCTTCAGCTGCCTCGCGAGGTGACGCAAGCTGCCGTGAGGGCGGCCATCGAGTCGACGCTGCTGAAACCCGAGGCGAGCGAGATCGACGTGCAAAACCTGTGCCTGGAGGCCATCCAACACAACCTTCCGATGGTGTGCATCTCTCCGCGCCACGTGCCTCTGGCGAAGCGGGCGATGGCGGCAAGCGGCGTCCGGGTGTGCACGGTCATTGGCTTTCCGCACGGGACACAGAGCGCGAACGCCATGCGGCAGGAGGCGCTCGAGGCCGTCGCCGCGGGGGCGGACGAGATCGACATGGTAGGGCCCATCGGCGCGCTGGCCGAAGGGGGCGTGTGGACGTATGCGCAGGCGGTGCGGGCGGTGGTCGAGGCCGCGCGGCTCAGGTCTCCCGCCGTTTGGGTCAAGGTGATTCTGGAGACGAGCGCGCTCGGGCCGGACGCCGTGGTCAAGGGCGCCTTGGTGTCGGCGGCGGTGGGCGCCGACTTTGTCAAAACGTCGACCGGGTATCACCGGGCGGGCGCGCGCCCAGCGGACGTCGCGCTTATGGCCATCGCGGTCGCCGGCAGCGCGGGTGTGAAGGCGAGCGGCGGCATTCGCACGAGGGCGGCGGCGCGCAACCTGCTCCGGTTTGGCGCGGACCGGCTCGGCACGTCGTCCGCGCTCAAGTTGCTGGACGAGGCCTGATGCTATCAGGCCGTGCGCGGATCCGGCAGCATCCACGTGAGGAGACGAGCGAACTGGCGCACGAACGGCCAAGCCGCGAGCGTGCAGATGGCGTTGAACGCGGTATTGGCGTTGGCCACCGCCTGAGCGGGTGAAGCCGACGCGAGGGACACCGCGCTCGCGAAGGGATGCAGGATAGGAAGAAACGCCGCGACGCCCATGGTGTTCAGGAGCACGTGGGCGAGTGCGATGCGCTGCGCGGGGCGCGGCGTGCCGATGGCCGCGATGACCGACGTGAGACAGGTGCCGATGTTGGCGCCAAGTGAGATGGCGATCCCGCCTTCCAGGGGGATCATGTGCCCGCCGACGAGCGCCATGGCGATGACCGTTGTGGCGGTTGAGGACTGGACGAGCGCGCTCAGAGCACAGCCGGCGAGTGACGCGAGCAGGATGTTGCGCCCAGCGCCGGCGAGCGCCTGGTGGAAGAAGGGGGCCATCGCGAGGGGGCGCAGCGCGCTGGTAAGCGCCTGAAGCGCGATGAAGATGCAGGAAAATCCAACAAGTCCTTCGCCCAGCGGTCGATGTTTGAGACGAGGGTGCAGAGAGAGCGCGAGGCCTGCCGCGAGGGCTGGGAGCACGATGCCCCAGAGATTCAGGTTCAGGAGTTGGGGTGTGATGGTCGTGCCCACGTTGGCACCGAGGACCAGTCCTAGGCCGCTCGCGAAATCCAGGCTTCCGGCGGCGACGAGTCCGACCGTGATGGCGGTCACTGCCCCGGAGGACTGAAGCAGCGCCGTGCTCACGGCTCCGGTGACCATCCCGCGCGTCGGCGTCGACGCGGCCGTCCGAATGAGGCGCGCCAGGCGCCCTTCTGCCATGCGCTCGAAGCCGGACCGCATGAGGCGCAGGCCGCCGAGGAAGGCAACGAGTGCGAGGGCGGTGGCGAAGATGTGGGTGATCATGCGCCTCCCTCCCGTTCTAGGACAACCTATGCGCTCAACCGGGGCGGCATGCGTGTTTGACGAGCATTTCCTGCTGTACTATAATGGCGACAACTGATGTGTCCGGGGGGAGGGGATCTCATGTCGGAAGTCCGTCTGCGCAAGAATGAATCCATCGACAGCGCGCTGCGACGCTTCAAAAAGCAGATGGCCCGCGATGGCGTGTTGGCGGAGGTTCGCAAACGCGAGCATTACGAGAAGCCGAGTGTCGCGCGCAAGAAGAAGGCCCAGGCAGCCCAGCGCAAGCGCCGCCGCAGCTACTGAGGCGAATCGGGAGGATCCAAGCATGGCCATCCTTGATCAGCTGAATGAGGACCTCAAGCAGGCGATGCGAGACAAGGACAAGGTCCGGCTCTCGGTCATCCGGATGGTGAAATCGGCTGCCAAGAATCGAGAAATCGAGCTGGGTCGAGCGCTGACGGATGAGGACGCGCTGGCCGTCATTCAGAAGGAGATCAAGCAGCGCCGAGATTCCCTCCAGGCGTTTCAGGAAGCAAAACGGACGGATCTCATTGAACAGGCCGAGCAGGAAATCGCCGTGCTCGAGTCTTACTTGCCGGCGCAGCTCGGCGACGACGAGATCGAACAGTTGGCCAAGGACGTGATGGCGCGGGTCGGCGCCGTCGGAAAGGCCGACATGGGCAAGGTGATGCGCGAGCTGATGCCCGAGGTGCGCGGGCGCGCGGACGGCCGTCGCGTCCAGCAAATCGTCGAGCGCCTGCTCGCATAAGGGTGGGTGAACACCCGAATACACGAGGAGCCGTTCTCTGAGGACGGCTCCTCCGTTCATTTCTCGGGCTCATCCCGATGGGTGTTATTGCGAGCCTGTCTCGCATAGTCATCCAGGGGGAGGAATGGGCCATGCCGGGATGGACGTCTTCAATCAAGCGGCGCGCGGGCGAGGTGCTGCGCCTTCCGCCCGACACCGTCGAAGCCGTGGCTCGAGTGACTATCGTGGGCGACGACGTGATGATCGAGGGCGCGAAGGCGCTGCTCGAGGTTTCATCGGACCGGATCTCGTGCGATCTCGGCGATCGGGTCGTCGAGATCGAGGGAGAGTCGTTCGTCATCAAACTCGTGACGGAGCGGGAAATTCACGCCGTGGGTCGCGTTCGCCACCTGAGCTTTGGGGGTGGCGCGCAATGAGCGACTCCCGGTTCGAGTGGTTTCTCAACGGATCTGTGACGCTCTGGGTGACGGGGCCTGGGGCGCGCCACATCGTCGCGTGGCTGCAGCAAGACGGCGTGGTTGTGCGCGATGTGCGCTTCGCCACGGGCGGCGTGATGCTCCGGTTGGGTGTTTCGGCGCTTCGCCGCCTGATGGCGTCTCGGCGGGACTTCGGCGTGCGGTTTCGCGTCGTCGAACGACACGGCGCGCCGTTTCTCGCGCGGCGGTTGAGGAGGCGCAAGGCGTTCGCCGCTGGCGCGTTGGCGTTCGTCGCCATTCTCTACGCGCTCTCGTCCATCGTGTGGCGCGTCGAGATCGTCGGCGCGGAGGGCGAGGATCAGGAAGCGGAATTGAGACAGGCCGCAGCGGAGGCAGGGCTGGAGGTGGGGCAGTGGAAGTCGCGCCTCGCGCAGCCTGCTGAGCTGGCGGAGCGCGTGGTGGCTCGGGCGCCGAACTACGTCTGGGTCGGGGTGGAAGTCAAAGGGTCCGTCGCGGTGGTGCGGGGGATTCCGAAGATCCCGGGTGTTCCCCAAGCGAGTCAGACGCCGTGCAACATCGTCGCAACGCGTCCGGGGGTCATCCTCGACGTGCAGGCGTCCCGCGGCCGCGTGATGGTCAAGCCTAATCAAGTCGTGCAGCCGGGGCAGGTGCTCATCTCCGGCCTGTTGACCGATCGCGGCCCCAGCGTTCCTGCGAGCGGCAGCGTGTTCGCAGAGGTTTGGTACACGTCCGACGTGTCCATTCCGCTTCAGATCTCGACACAAGGACTGACCGGCGCTTCGGTCTCACGCGAGTATCTCGCCGTGGGTGGCACGCGACTGCGCGTGTGGGGATTTCAAGAAGCGCCTTCGGGCGTCTACGAGCGCGACGCCGAGACCGACTGGCACATCGGAACGTGGAGATTGCCCGTGCAGTGGGTGCACGCCACGCTGTACGAGGTCAAGCCCACCGTATGGAACCTGGATGTCGCGGCGGCCAAGCAGGAGGCACTTGTCATGGCAGCCTCCGACGTCCGGTCCCTTGCCGGCGGGGATATGGTCATCCTGGGCCAGTCGGTTTTACAGGAGCGTCTCGAGCGTGGTACTCTATACGCGACCATACTCACGCGCGTCCAACAGGACATCGGCGCTCCCGCGCCCATCCCGGAGGCAGGAGAACCGCTCAAGTCCCAGGGCGCGGCGCAATCGTAAGGACGGGGATGGTGCATCGTTGGCTGAGCAGACGGCGACGAAGAAATGGGTGTTTCCTACAAATGAGGAAGCGGTGCAAGCACTCGGGCCGAACGACTTGCTTTTGCACCTGCTCAGTCAGGCGTTTTCCGCAAAGGTGATTGTGCGCGGCACGGAAATCCAGTTCGTGGGCGACGAAGACGAGGTCTCGCGCCTGCAGCATCTGTTGAGCGTGGTCACCACCTTGGTTCGCCGCGGGATGCAACTCGGCGAATCGGATTATCGATACATGATTGAAATGGCGCACGCGGGCGATCTCGACGACGTGATCGACGTGTACACGACGGAAATCGGCACGACGTACAAGGGCAAGGCCATCCGGGTCAAGACCTTGGGCCAGCGGCGGTATGTCGACGCCATCCGTCGAAACGACATCGTGTTTGGCGTGGGACCGGCCGGCACGGGCAAGACGTATCTCGCGGTGGCGATGGCCGTGATGGCGCTAAAACGCGGCGAGGTCAAGCGGATTGTGCTGACGCGGCCCGCCGTTGAAGCGGGCGAGAAGCTTGGCTTTCTCCCAGGGGATCTCCAGGAGAAGGTCGATCCGTATCTGCGGCCCTTGTACGACGCGCTGCACGATATCTACGGGCAGGAGCAGGTCATCCGCGCGCTCGAGCGCGGAAACATTGAAATTGCGCCGCTTGCGTACATGCGCGGGCGCACGCTTGAAGACAGCTACGTCATCCTTGACGAGGCGCAGAACACGACCATTGAGCAGATGAAGATGTTCCTCACGCGCCTCGGCTTTCACTCAAAAATGGTCATCACAGGCGATGTGACGCAAATTGACCTCCCGACGGGCAGATTGTCTGGGTTGGTGCACGCGCAGCGCGTGCTGCGAGGCATTCCGGGTATCGCGTTTCACACGTTCAGCCCGTCGGACGTCGTGAGGCATCATCTGGTTCAAAAGATCATCGACGCGTACGCACAAGATCAGGCGAGGCAGGGCTGAGGCCCTGCCTCGAGCGCAAGGAGCATGTTGGTCATGAAGTGGACAGGATGGGGTAACGCCATTCGCCGCTGGCTGGACGATGATGCGTTTCGCCATAGTCGGCGAATCCGCGTGTGGATATACGCGGGTCTCGGCGTTCTCTTGTTCGCAATTCTCGCGTCGAGCATGATGCCTCCCCGGTATCATTTCGCGGTCGGAGAGGTGAGCCCCACGACCGTTGTGGCCCCGGTGACGGCCGTCGATACGGCTGCGACGGCAGCCAAACGCCAGGCGGCAGAGGCGAAGGTCCCGAAGCAGTACGCGCAGTCGCCGCAGGTGCTGTCGGACGCGCTGCAACAACTCGCCGGGCTGTTTGACGCGGCGAGATCGGCCGCCGGCAATCCGAACCTGACGCCGGCCGAGCGCCTGGCGGAGGTGCGGCGTGTTGCGCCGCAAGGGCTGTCCACCTCGACGCTGGAACTGATGCTGGGCGAGCCTGCCGCGCGGCTCGCCGGGCTTGAGAAAGACGCGGCGAAAGTGGTACAGGCCATCCTGAGTCAGCCGTTTTACGCCGACTCGATGCAACAGTCGATGCTTCTTGTGGACAGGCAGATTGTGAATCTCAACCTCGGGCTGGATCGAGATGCGGCCCTGATTGTGCAGAACACCGCGGTGAGCGTGCTCCGGCCCAACATGGTGTATCAGGCGCAGGCGACGCAGGAGGCGCGTGAGCAAGCCGCGGAGAGCGTTCAGCCGGTTTTGATTCATCAAGGCGACGTGATCGTCGCGAAGAACCAGGTTGTCACGCAGGACGTCATCAGCAAGCTCAAGGACGTGGGACTGTATTCGGCGTATCCGAGCGTTCGCGTCGGGGTTGGCTTCGCTGTGTTCATCGCGCTTTCAATCGCGATGCTCGCCGCCTACGTCGAGCGAAGGGCACCGAGGCGCCGGCTGGATAACCTGATGCTTGGCATCCTGGGGCTCGTGTTCGTCCTCATGGCCATCCTGATTGCGGTGACCAAGTGGATTGTCGAGGCGGGCGGGCCGACGTCGACGCCGTATCTGCTGCCCATCTCGCTTGGCGCGATGCTCATCACGGTGATGATGGACTCGTCCCTCGCTGTGGTGGCGGCCTTTTTCTTCTCGTTTCTGCTCGGGGCTGCGTTCGGGATGAACTACGATTTTGTGTTCTACGGCTTCGTCGGATCGCTCGTCGGCGCCTACAGCGTTGCGCGCGTCACCAGCCGGGCGACGTTCATGCGGGCGGGATTCATCGTGTCAGCGGTGAACATGGGCACGGTCATCGCGCTCTACTTGTTGGAAACGAGCCGGGGGACAGATCTGCACGCGCTGTCGCTGCATGTGGGCCTGGCTGCGCTGAACGGCGTGTTCGCGGCCATTCTGACAATGGGTATTTTGCCGTTTTTCGAATCGGCGTTTGGTCTGCTCACGCCCATTCGGCTTCTCGAACTGTCGAACCCGAATCATCCACTGCTGCGGAAAGTGTTGCTCGAGGCCCCGGGCACGTACCACCACAGCCTGATTGTCGGCAACCTTGCGGAGGCCGCGGCGGAACTGGTGGGGGCCGATCCACTTCTGTGCCGCGTGGGCGCGTATTACCACGATGTCGGCAAGACAAGGCGGCCCATGTTCTTTGTGGAGAACCAGATGACGAAGGAGAATCCGCACGACAAGGTGGCGCCGAGTCTCAGCCACCTCATCATCACGTCGCACGTCTCGGATGGACTCGAGATGCTGCGCAAGGCCGGGATTCCGAAGCCCATCCAGGATATTTGCGCCACGCATCACGGGACGACTATTTTGTGGTATTTTTATCACAAGGCCAAGGAGCAGGATAAAAACGGAACCGTGCGCGTGGACGACTTTCGATACCCGGGCCCAAAGCCCAAGACGCGCGAGTGCGCCATCATCATGATCTGCGACGCGGTCGAGGCTGCGGTCCGCAGCATGTCGCGGCCGACGCCCAACCGCGTGGAGGGCGTCATCCGCAAGATCATCCGAGATCGCCTCCAGGACGGGCAATTGGACGAATGCGATCTGACCCTGCAGGATCTCGACGCGATGGTCGGAGCATTCATGAAGACGCTCAAAGGCATTTACCACGCGCGCATTGAGTATCCCGACATTGACAAGTTGAAGAAGGAAGTGGCAAAGTGAACCGTTTGTCCATCGATGTCACCTGTGAGGTGGAATGGCCGCTCGATCCGCCGAACGCTGACCCGCAGGCGTTTGTCGAACGCGTGCTTGAGGCGGCGGCCGAGCGAATCGGGGTGCGGGGCGAGGTGTCCGTGCTGTTGGTCGACGATGGCGCCATCCACGAGTTGAACCGGACCTATCGCCAGGTGGACAGGCCCACCGACGTGTTGTCCTTCCCGATGAACGAGGGCGTGGCGCTGGCCGATCCCGACGACGTGGACCCCATCCTCGGCGATATCGTGGTGAGCGTCGATCGCGCCCACGAACAGGCCGGGGCATACGGCCATTCCCTCGCAAGAGAAATGGCGTTTTTGTTGGTGCACGGCTTTTTGCACCTGAACGGGTTCGATCACGAGGATGAGGCGGGCGAACGCGAGATGTTCGGGCTTCAGGAGGAGATCTTGCTCGGCATCGGGCTGGCGAGATCGTAGTGACGAGGCGGTGAATCCATGAAGGACGCGGGGCGAGGCGGGCACGCGCGAACCGACGCCAAGGCGCAGCCGTTTGTCCGCGCCGTGGCGTACAGCCTGCGCGGCGTCGTGTACGCCTTCCACACAGAGAAAAATCTGAAGCGGGACGTCTGGCTGTTCACCTGCCTCGCCGCCGTCGAGTGGTGCCTGCGCCCCAGCATCGCGCAGGCGGCCCTGACGGTGTTCGTGTCGATGTGCGTATTCGCCGCAGAACTGTTCAACACGGCGATCGAACTGGCCGTGGACGTGGCTTCCACCTGGAAAGATCATCCGGTGGCTGGCATGGCGAAGGACGTCGCGAGCGGCGCCGTGACGTTCGTCGCGTTTGGAGCGCTCGCCATCGCGGCGTGGCTGCTCGTGTCCGACTGGCCGTGGCACTTGTGGCTTTGGAGCCTTCGCAATCTGGGGTCAGTGGTTCTTGTCACCATTTGGTTGATGGCCGTATGGGCAGTGAGGCTTTGGCCTTACCACCCAGACATCGAGATCAAACGGCCGCGAAAGGGGGGAGCAGCGGAATGACCTACAAATCTGGTTTCGTGGCGCTCATAGGTCGGCCGAACGTCGGCAAGTCGACTCTTCTCAACGCGCTCGTCGGGCAGAAGGTCGCCATCATGTCGAACCGACCGCAGACGACGCGCAACCGCATCCGCGGCGTGCGGACGACGGAGACGTCGCAGATGATCTTCATCGACACGCCTGGTATTCACAAGCCGAAGCATCGCTTGGGCGAGTACATGGTGGACATCGCGCTCAAGACGCTGAACGAGGTGGACGTGATCGTCCTGGTGGTGGATGCGTCTTCGTACGTGCATCCCACGGAAATCGAGATCGTCAAGCAGCTCGAGCGCGTGCGGACGCCGGTCGCTCTCGCGCTCAACAAAGTGGATGCACTGGAGGATCGCGCCCTTGTGTTGAAGCGCATCGAGGAGTATCAGGCGCTCCGGCCCTTTGACGAATACGTGCCGATTTCAGCGCTCAGAGGCGAGCAGGTGGACCTCTTGGCCGAGGTGATCGAGAAGCGACTGCCGGAGGGGCCGAGGTATTACCCGGACGACATGATCACGGACCAGCCGGAATCGTTCATCGTCAGCGAAATTGTGCGGGAAAAAGTGCTGATGCTGACGCGCGACGAAGTCCCACACTCGGTGATGGTGGCCGTGGAACACATGGAGCGCCGTTCGTCGGACACGTTGTACGTCAGCGCGGTCATTTACACCGAGCGGGAGAGCCAAAAGGCCATTCTCATCGGCAAACAGGGCCAGATGTTAAAGCGCGTGGGCGAGATGGCGCGGCACGAGCTTGAGGCTTTGTTCGGCAATCGGATTTACCTGGAGCTGTGGGTCAAAGTGAAGCGGGATTGGCGGAACAAGCCGGCGTTGCTGCACCAGTTCGGCTTCGATCGGGACGGCTGAGCCCCAGGGGATTCCGGGTATACGGGAGGGGCATCACGGCAGACTACAACCATGGAAATGCAGTCCGCGGAGCGGAAGGGAGACGATGCCGATGCGTGACATCACGTGGAAGGTATTCGAGCTCACCGGGGACGTGTACGCGTACCTCCTGTATCGGGCCTGTCAAGAAGCAGAACAACTCCCGGACGAGGAACAACCGGAAGAAGACGAGCTCCATCAGGATTCGCATTTCCAGGCGTCGCTGAAGGGCTGAGTGTGACGGTGATATGGACGACAGAGGCCGTTGTCGTGCGGGTTGTGCGCTACGGCGAGCGCGATGCCATCCTGACGCTCCTGACCGAAACAGGGCTCGTGACGGCCATGGCGCGAGGCGGCGCAAGGTCGACCGGGCGCCTGTCGGCGGCGGCGCGCCTCTGCGCGCAAGGGACCTACGTATTGTACCAAGGGCGGGGGATGGGCGACGTGCGGCAGGCCGAGATCGCCCGCCTGCGACGCGCCGTACACGAAGATGTGGTCAAAGCGGCCTACGCCGCCTATTTGTGCGATCTCGCCAGCCGCACCGTTCCGGAGCGGCCCGACGCGCCTCCGGCGGCCTACCGGCAATTTGTGTCGGTGTTGGACGGGCTGGAGGCGGATCGAGTGCCTGCGGATGTGCTCGCGCGCGCGTTTGAGCTAAAGGTGTGCGCGTGGCTCGGGGTGGCGCCCGATTGGCGCCGCTGCATTCGCTGCGGTGCCGAATTTGCACAGGCCGGCGGAGAGCTGCGCTACGATCCGCGCGAAGGCGGCCTCATTTGCGGAGAGTGCGTGAGCGCCGTGGCGAGCGACGTAACCCGCGCGTGGCCGGTGCCGCGCAAGATAGCGGCTGTCCTCCACCTGTTGACGTACGCCGATATTGCCAAACTTCACCGTGTCGATCTTTCGGGCGGCATGCGGGATTCGCTGTCTCGCATTCTCGCGCATCAACTGCGCGAATTCGCAGGCGTGGGAGGCCGAGCGCGCCAAGTGCTCGACGATATCGTGGCGTCGCTCCCCGACGCCCCTGACGATCATCGCGGCGATCTTCACACATAAGCGACATGTGGGAACCATAAACTGATTCGGGGATAGAGAAGAGGATAAATTTGACTTGGGGCGTCGATACTAGGCATGTCTCAGAGCTGGCTTCCGGGGACGCCGCAAGCTTCGAGAGAAGCCTTGGTGTCGATTCGTGTCGAGAAAGAGACAATTTTTTGCGGATAGGAGGAAAGTGTCCTACTTTGTAGAATACGTGAGTAGGTACCGGCGAACCACATGGCCACATACGGCCGTGGGTTCACGCCGCATAGGGGGTGCAGTGATGAACGTTCCAGAGACGTTCATAGATACGCTGCGCCAGAAGGTCGACATCGTCGAAGTCATCAGCGAATACGTGCCTCTGCGCAAGTCGGGGCGCTCGTATGTTGGACTGTGCCCGTTCCACAACGAGCGCACGCCCTCGTTTTCCGTCTCGCCCGACCGCCAAGTATACCATTGCTTCGGATGTGGGGCCGGCGGCACCGTGTTCCGATTTCTCATGGATATCGAGGGCCTGTCGTTTGCAGAGACGGTGTCGTTGCTCGCCGAGCGCTGCGGTATCGCCGTGCCAGAATCGATGCGAGCGTCTGCTCCACGCTCACCTAAGCTCGAGCGGTACCGGCAGGCACACGAGCTGGCCGCAAAAGCGTTCAACCACATTCTAATGAATACAGATGCTGGAGTGCAAGCCCTTCACTATCTTCTTTCGCGCGGAATTTCACGGTCAACCATGGCGAGCTACCAATTGGGCTATGCGCCTCCCTCGGGCCGGGCCATGATGTCGTTTCTTCAGCAAAAGGGCTTTTCGGCTGAAGAACTCATTTCCTGCGGACTCGCGGTGGATCTCGGCGGTGAACTGGTGGATCGGTTTCGCGGCCGCGTCATCATTCCCATCGCGGACCGGCGAGGACAGGTCGTCGCCTTCGGCGCGAGGGCCATGGGCGACGAAGTGAAGCCCAAATACCTCAATTCGCCCGAATATGAGCTGTTTCACAAGGGCAGGATGCTCTTCAATGTGCATCGCGCGCGGAAGGCGATACGCCAGGAACGGAGAGCTCTGCTGCTCGAAGGTTACATGGATGTTTTGGCTGTGGCTCAGGCGGGCATCGAATGCGCGGTTGCAACGCTCGGTACGAGCTTGACAGAAGAGCAGGCCCAGTTGCTCAAGGCCGAATGTGACAAGGTCGTCATCGCATACGACGGCGATGAGGCCGGGCGTAAGGCGGCGGTCCGGGCCATCGACGTGCTTGAGCAGGCCAGTGTCACGCCCGTGGTGCTTCGGCTCCCTGACGGCATGGATCCGGACGAATACATCCGAGCACACGGCGCGCGGGCGTTTGAGCGCATGCTGTCGGAATCGACGTGGACCGCGGTTCAGTTCTTGATGGAGGACCTGCGCGCCCGCGCGGAGTGGGTGAGCCCGGCCGGTCGAACCGAGTTTTTGCGTCAGGCGCTGCGACTGCTGGCGGAGCGCGCAAGCCCGGTTGAACAGGAATATCAGCTGCGAAATTTGTCACAGGAATTTAACCTCTCTGTCGAAACATTGAAGGAGGAGATGCGCGGTTTCGCGAAACCATTAAGGCGTCGTTCTCCTTCGAGGGAAGAGGTTGCCCCGTGGATGAATGCTCCGCGCGCCGCCAAGGGGAAGGATCAGGTGAGCCTCCGGATTCTCCAGGCTGCGCTGTTCAGCCAGGAAGCGGCAGAGTACCTGATGGAGAAGGGCGTCACCGAGCTTGCCCATCCACTGCATACGGCGCTTTTGTCGCACGTGTACTCCTGGCGGCTCGAGCAGCCAGGACAACCGCCGTCCGCGTTCGTGGATCGGCTGGAAGATGAGGATTTGATTCGCCTGGCGTCTTCCCTCCTGTTTGACGAGCCTCCTGAGATCACGGTGGAACTCGTGGAGGATTACCTGAGGGCGCTCGAGCTTTCCAGGTTGGAGCAGGAGTTGAAGGAAAAGGTGCGAGCGTGGGGCGAGGCCGAGGCGGCCGGCGACCAAGAAAAGACTAGAGAGATCAAACTGCAAGTGGAGTGGATTCAGAGCCAGATTGCAACCATGAAGCAGCCCCGCGCGCTCCACGCCGAATGACGGGTTGCGCCGAATGGGGTAAAGGAGGCGGGGAACATGGCGAAGACGAATGACGAAATCCGCGATGAGGATCAGGGTATCACCCTTCAGGAAGCGAAACAGCAGCTGATTGAACTGGGCAAAAAACAAGGCTCGTTGACATATGAGGAGATCTCGGATCGGCTGAGCTCGTTCGACATGGACGCCGATGCGATGGATGATTTCTTCGAACAGCTGGCGGAACTCGGGATTGACGTCGTGAACGAGCGGGACGAAGAAGGGGGGCGCGAGGACGACGATTACGATCTCGACGATCTCTCCGTTCCGCCCGGCGTCAAGATTTCGGATCCCGTGCGCATGTACCTGAAGGAGATTGGGCGCGTGCCGCTTTTGTCCGCGCAGGAGGAGATCGAGCTCGCCAAGCGGATCGAACAAGGGGACGAAGAGGCGAAGCAGCGCCTGGCGGAGGCCAACCTGCGCCTTGTGGTCAGCATCGCGAAGCGATACGTCGGGCGTGGCATGCTGTTTCTCGACCTGATCCAAGAAGGCAACCTGGGCTTGCTCAAGGCGGTTGAGAAGTTTGACTACCGAAAGGGCTACAAGTTCAGCACGTACGCCACGTGGTGGATCCGGCAGGCCATCACGCGGGCCATTGCCGACCAGGCGCGGACCATCCGAATTCCGGTGCACATGGTGGAGACGATTAACAAGCTCATCCGCGTCTCCCGGCAGCTCCTTCAGGAGTTGGGGCGTGAGCCGACGCCGGAAGAGATTGCCGCCGAGATGGACCTGACGCCGGAGAAGGTGCGCGAGATTCAGAAAATCGCGCAGGAACCTGTGTCGCTGGAGACGCCGATTGGCGAAGAGGATGACTCGCATCTCGGCGACTTTATTCCGGACGACGAGGCACCCGCGCCGGCGGACGCGGCGGCTTACGAGCTCTTGAAGGAGCAGTTGGAGGACGTGCTCGACACGCTGACGGAGCGCGAGGAAAACGTGCTTCGGCTGCGCTTCGGATTGGATGACGGCCGCACTCGCACCCTGGAGGAAGTCGGCAAGGTGTTTGGGGTGACGCGGGAACGCATCCGCCAAATTGAGGCGAAGGCGCTCCGCAAGCTGCGCCACCCGAGTCGAAGCAAGCGGCTCAAGGACTTCCTCGAGTGAGGATATGGCCACTCCGCGCATGCACAGGCTGCTCGTCTCGTGATGGGGCGTGGCGGCCTGATTTCGTTTTTGGCAACTGGGCGACGAAACGTTGGCTCATTGCTCGCCGGTCTACAGCTCTCATCGTCCGCGTATCGTGGGAGAAGGAGACGGCGATGAGGCGGTGGGGACAACTTGGCCTGGCTGTGGATGTGCCTGCTGGCGTGCGGGGTGGCGGCGGTGGGGTCGCTCGCGTTTCTCATTCGGTTTGCCGAACGCCTGAAATACGAGGGAAGGTCCATGCGCCCGGAGAAGAGCGACGTGGGTGTCGTGCTCGGCGCGTACACGGATGGCTTTGAACCCAGCCATCCGCTTGCGGCCAGGCTTCGAGCGGCCATTGCGTTGTATCGCCAGGGCTACATCCGCGCCATCATCGTGAGCGGCGGCCGGGGGGAGAACGAGACCGTTGCCGAGGCGAGGAGCATGAAGCGTTTCCTGGTCATGAACGGCGTCCCCGCGGACGCGGTGCACGAAGAGAGAATGTCCACCAACACGTGGGAAAATTTGTATCACAGCAAGGATATCATGCGAGATCGAGGGTATCGGACGGCGGTCATCATCACGTCTGACTACCACCTTCCGCGGGCGATTGCCGTCGCGCGCACGCTGGGCGTGGAGGCGACGGGCTGCGGCGCCGCGTCCACGAAAGGGGAGTTTCGCGCAGCCGTGCGCGAGGTGTTTGCCCATATCGAGTACATGCTCCGGGGACGACAGGCCCCGTTTTGGAAGGCGTAAACCCAACTGTTGATGGCGTGAGTGAAGTCGAGAGGGGGATGGCAATGGATTTGGGGCCGCGCCTCCGGGCCGTGGCGGAATTGGCGCTCCCGTGTGAAACGTTGGCCGATATCGGCACCGATCACGCCTACCTGCCAGTATTCGCGCTCGAAGCGGGCATGACCCGCCGCGCCATCGCGACGGATGTCCGCGAGGGCCCGCTGTCCCAAGCCCGCGCGCATCTAGCCGCTCGCGGGCTTTTGTCGCGCGCGTCCATTCGCCTGGGGGACGGTTTGGAGCCGCTCCAGGTGGGTGAGGCGGACGTCATTGTGTCGGCGGGCCTTGGTGGGCGCGCGCAGGCGGACATGGTCGAGAGACGGGAGGATATCGCGCGTTCCGCGCGTCGGCTGGTGTTTCAGCCCATGGGGGCTGGTCACGTGTTGCGGCAGACGCTGTATCGCCTTGGGTTTCATCTCGCCGCGGAGGAGGCGGTGTGCGAAGCGGACAAGCCGTACGAGATCATCGCCGCGGAATATCGGGGCGGGCCCGATCCAGCTTACTCCGTTCCGCTGTCGCACCTCTGCGATCGCGGCCTCCGGCCGGACGAGGCGTGGGAGGCGCTCTGGATGGTCGGGCCGCTGCTGTGCCTAGCGAGTGCGCCGGGCCTTCGCTGCCGGATCGAAGCCGAGGTGAGGCGCACCGAGCGGGCCATGGCGCGCGTCGAGCGATCAGACCATCGCGCGCTGCACGCCGCTCAGCTCGAACTGCTCGCGAGGCGGAAGAAGATCTGGAACGCGCTCTTGGCACGATGGGAGGAGGATAGGACATGCAGGTGACGGTTGCCGACGTCATGCGGGCGATGGATGTCATCGCGCCGCCCCACATGGCGATGGAGGGCGATCGCATCGGGCTTCAACTGGGCGATCCCGCCCGACCCGTCGCGAAGCTCGTGGTGACGCTCGAAGTGACGCCCGACGTGGTGGATCGCGCTGTGGCATGGGGAGCGGATATGATCGTCGCGCACCATGCGCTTCTCTTTCGGCCGCTGTCCGAGATTCGCTGGGACAAGCCCCGCCAGGCCATGGTCGCGAAGCTGGTCGCGCAGCAGACCGCTTTCTTTGCGGCGCACACCAATCTCGACTGCGCGCCTGGCGGCGTCAACGACGTGATCGTGGAGAAGTTGGGCCTCAGCCAGCCCGAATTGCTGGACGTCACGGGGCGTGACAAACTTGCCAAGGTGGTCGTCTTCGTGCCGGTGTCGCACGTGGACGCGGTTCGCCAGGCGCTCGGGGATGCAGGGGCAGGCCACATCGGCGCGTATTCGCACTGCACGTTTGGTACGCCTGGGACGGGATCGTTCAAGCCGGGGCCCGGCACCCATCCGTATATCGGCGAGGAGGGCAAGCTCGAACTGGTGGACGAGGTGCGGCTGGAGACCATTGCCTACGAGCGCGATCTCGACCGCATCGTCGCGAGCATGCTGAAGGCGCATCCGTATGAGGAAGTGGCATATGACATCTATCCGCTGGCGGTTCCTGGCCGCCCGTTCGGAATCGGGCGCATCGGCACGCTGCCGGAACCCATGGAACTCGAGTCCTTTGTGGATCGGGTGAGGCGCGCCTTTCACCTGCCCCACCTTCGGTACGCGGGTTGCCCGCGGGCGAGCGTGCAGAAGATCGCCGTGCTCGGAGGTTCTGGGAGTGGGTGGATTCCACGCGCCTTGGCTCTCGGTGCCGACGCGCTGGTCACCGCGGACGTGTCGCACCATCAGGCGGCGGACGCCGTGCACGACGGGCTCGCCATTGTCGACGTGCCGCACGCGGCGCTCGAGGCGCCAGTTTGCGAGGCCGTGGCCCGCAAGCTGGGTGAGGCTTTGGGGCCGGGAGTCGAGGTCCGCGTGGACGTCGAGGGCGTCGACCCGTGGCGCTTTGTGTGAGGCGTCAGCCGGATCGCAGGGTGAGGAGAATGGCGCGGTTGGCGACCTCGTTCTTCCGGACTTGCCGAAGGGACTGGGCGCTCACCGCGCCAACGGGGGAGACGGGCCATTCGCCGCAGAGATCGACGCCCAGGATGCGTCGGCGGCGCCGGAGGGCGACGAGGGCGTACAGAAGCATCCGCAGGCGCATGGTGCCTCCGTCCCAGTCGGTGGCCGCGTCGGCCGGATGGAGCACGTCTTTGTCGATGCTCACGTACACCGGATGACTCCCGGCGGCATCGAGCACGCGTTGCGCGAGCCTCCGCGGCGCCGGAAGCGACGAGATCTCCGTTTCATCGATAAGCGTGACATCCGGGTGTCGGCGGCCGAGATGGCGCAATTCGCCAGCGTCGCGCGCGCCCACGATGACCACACGGCGGAGCTTCGGCACGCGAAAGAGCGCGCGCCTCACCCAGTTTCCACAGGACAGGAGGGGCGGTTCTTCGGCGCAGTCGGTGTGATGGTCGAACAAGACCAGCGAAAACGGCTCCTGGCATTCGCGGAGAAGGAAGTAGGTGACGTAGTGGTAGGTGCCGCTCCCAATCAGCGTTACGCCGTGGAACGCTCGGCGGGCGAGGCGCTGCTCGATGGCGCGCGCCGCAAACGGATCGCACATGCCGTGCGTTCCCGGGATATCGTCCAGCCGCACGACCTCGTGCTCGGGCGGGAATGGGAGCGACTGAATCGCCAGGCTTTCGTCCAGGTGCAGCACGGTGACTCCGGGTCTTCGCGTCAACAAGATGATCCACTCCTCTCAAGCACGTGTTGCCTTGAAATCGTGTCTCATCTGAAGCGCACATGTTGGACTTACCCTTACCATAACAAAAGATGGGCGGGTATGCATCCAGCGGCGGGCGAGATCGCCGGAATCCGCCATTGCATGTGAGGCGAAATCCGAGTATACTCTGCATGCTGATGCGAAGAAGTAAGCCGGGCAATCGCCGGTGCGAGCCGCGAGGCTGCACGGGAGGAAAGTCCGAGCTCCACAGGGCAGGGTGCCGGATAACGTCCGGCGAGAGCGATCTCAGGGAAAGTGCTACAGAAATGCAGACCGCCGATGGCTCGTTTGAGCTCAGGCAAGGGTGCAACGGTGCGGTAAGAGCGCACCAGCAGCCCGGAGACGGGCTGGCTAGGTAAACCCCACCCGGAGCAAGACCAAGTAGGGGCGCTGATGCGGTGGCCCGCCGCGCGCCCGGGTTGGTCGCTGGAGCCGGCTGGCAACGGTCGGCCTAGATAGATGATTGCCACTCCACACGTGCGAGGCGTCACGCCGCTTGCAGCACAGGAGGACAGAACTCGGCTTACAGGCTTGCTTCTTCGCGTACATATCGTCGCGGAGCGGACATCACCCACATTGGGTGATGTTTTCGTATGATCATCGCGCTAAGGCGCGAAAACCGGCGCACAGGAGGCACGCATGGCAACGGAATGGGTGATTTCTCGCCTGGGAGAGGCGGATCGCGCCGCATGGGCCAATGTGGTGGAGTCGGTGGGGTGGCGGTTTGATCCCGCCGAGATCGACCTGTTGTTTGCCACCGGCGAGGCGTGGGGCGCGTACTTGGATGGTCAACTCGCGGGCGTCGCAAGCGTGTACCGGCATGGCCAGAGCCTCGCATGGCTCGGGAACGTCGCCGTTGTGCCGGATGTTCAGCGCAGAGGCCTCGGCGGCAAACTGATCGATCACGCCCTGCGCCAGCTTGACCTAGGGGCGGGTCCCGTACCCGTCGGCCTGGTGGCTCGAAAGGAACTCGCGCCGCTCTACGCTCGGTTCGGGTTCCGCGCGGTTGGAGAGGTGGTGCGGCTTCGGGCGGATCGCGTGCTTGCGCCGCATCTTCCGCAGGAGCCGATGGCGGCAGACGCTTCGGACGACGCGTGGCTCGAGGACGCGTACAGATTGGATGGGGCCGCCTTCGGCGCCGACCGCTCGCAACTGCTTCCGCGCGTGGTTCGCGCGGCGGACAAGGTCATCGCGGTTCGAGACGAGGCCAACAAGGTCCAGGGCATCGGCTTGGCGCTCTCATCTGCAACCGGGATGCGCCTGGGGCCGATTGTTGCGCAGAACGACATCATGGCGCTCCACCTCATGCACCTGCTGGCGGAAGACGTGGACGGTTCGATTGCGATGGATGTGCCGGCCGAACGTTCTTCCTTTCTGCATCGCCTTCGCAAGCTCGGCTTTGAGGGACAGGCATCCTCGGTGATGATGTTGCGCGGCGCGCCCGCGCTTCCCGGCCAGCGGCAACACCTCTACGCACTTCTGCGGCCTGCGTTCGGATGAGCGCGGGCCGCTTTCTTTGCTGGCAGGAATTCTCGACGACGCGCCGAATACCATGCATTCTATAGTCACTTGTCGTCTGGTTTATCGTTCGATTCCGAAAAATACGCCATAGGAAGGAGGGATCGCATTGTCCATCCGTGCGCTCGCGCTCATCCCTGTGCTCTGTATTTTCGTCGGCGTGGTGTTCGCAAACCGAACCTATCCCATTGTGCTCGGTATGCCGTTCCTGTTTTTCTACATGGTGGTGTGCATTGTCTTCACGTCCCTGGTCATGGCCATCGTGTACGCGTGCGATCCGGCCAATCGAAAGGAGGAGTGAGCGTTGAGTGCACCTCTTGTCATCATCGCGGTGGCCATCGCTGTCGCATTTGTCCTCGCGCTGTGGTCGCGAGCGCACAAGCGGATGGATCTCGAGCAGTGGGCGGTGGCCGGGCGCGGTTTTGGAGCTCTTTTCGTCTTTCTCCTCTTGGCGGGGGAAATCTACACGACGTTCACCTTTCTCGGTGGAAGTGGGTGGGCGTACGGCACGGGTGGGCCCGCAGCGTACATTTTGGCGTATGGGGCCGTGGCGTACGTTCTCTCGTATTTCCTGCTACCGCCCATTTGGCGCTACGCCAAAGCGCGCAATCTTCTGTCTCAACCCGATTTCTTCACGGCCCAATTTGACAGCAGGCTCCTCGGCGCGTTGGTCGCCATCGTCGGCGTGATTGCGCTGGTGCCGTATCTGCAATCGCAGATGACCGGACTTGGTTTGATTGTGCAAATGGCATCCTACGGCCGCTTGCCGGAGGCGTGGGCCATTGCGATCGCCATGCTGGTGCTCGCGCTGTATGTGACGCTGAGTGGGGTGCACGGCACCGCCTGGACGGCGGTGTTGAAAGATCTCGCCATTCTCGCGGTCGTCGTGGCTGTGGGCATCCTGTTGCCGGCCCGCGTCGGCGGTCTTCACGCCATGTTCACATCCATTGCCCACCTCCGGCCCGGCTTTTTACAATTGGGTGCCAAAGGGATGGGCGTCCCGTGGTTCATCTCGACAGTGGCCCTCACGGGCCTCGGTTTTTACATGTGGCCGCACGCCTTTGGAGCCGTGTACACAGCTAAGAACGAGCGCGTGTTTCGGCGCAACGCGACGTTTCTCCCGCTCTACCAACTTATCCTGCTGTTCGTCTTCTTTGCGGGATTCGCGGCCATCCTGATTGTTCCTGGTCTCAAGAACAGCAATCTTGCCCTGCTCGCGGCCGTGGAGCACGTGTTTCCGGCGTGGGCTGTGGGTGTGATTGGCGGCGCGGGTGTGTTGACGGCCATGGTGCCGGGATCGCTCATGCTGATGACTGCCGGCACGCTCGTGGCCGAGAATCTGTATCGCCCATTGCGGCCAAATGCTGGTGCGGGGGAGGTCCAGACCGTGGCCCGCGTGGTGGTTTGGCTGGTGGCCGCCGTCACATTTCTCTTTTCGATTCACTCGAACGCGGCCATTGTGGCGCTACTTCTCATGGGATACAACTTCGTGACGCAGTTCTTCCCATCGGTCTTCCTGTGTGTGTGGCGGCGCGCCTGGGTCACCTTGCCGGGTGCCGCCTGCGGAATTCTCGTAGGTGTCCTGTTGGTGGCGTATTTTGCGCTCACGGATCACACCATCGTCGCCGGGCTGAACAGCGGGTTCATCGCACTGGCGGCCAACTTTGTCGTCACGCTGCTCGTGTCGGCGGCAACCCGTTCTTGGGACATGCGCCGCACGGCGCTGCGGGCCGCCGACATTCCGGTTCATCGGGCGGGCGAATATGATGCCTGACACAACCCGCGCTGGGGCGGGCTCGGGGCGAGGGCTTCAGGCCCTGACCCCGAGCCCATAGTGGTACACCATGGTGCCGCCGAGGTGGCCCGCCATGGTGACGAACACGCAGGCAATGACGGCACAGACGACCGCGAGCCAGGAGACGCGGCTGCGCCGGGTTCCCCATGCGAGTTGGAGGGCGGTGGCAATCACCTGGAAGGCGCCTGTAAACAGGCCGTATTCCTTGTGCGTGTGCAGCAGTGGTGCGACCGGTGCGGGAATCCTGGCGAGGTAGGACTCGCTGACGACACCCGCGACGGCGGCCGATGCGGTGGCGAGGATGCCGAGCAGGAGAAGATACAGAAACGCCCGAGACCAAAACGACGTCTGGCGCACTCCGCCCACGAGCCCTGCGGCACCGGCGAGATACGCGATGGCGATGGTGAAGTGCACCACCATCGGGTGGATCGTGCTTGGTAAGAGATGTTCGAGCCCAGACAAGCCATGCCCCTCCGTTTCTAGTCCAAGTCATCATTTTGTTGAAGAGACCTCAAAACCGGATTGGAACGG
This sequence comes from Alicyclobacillus mali NBRC 102425, assembly GCF_001570745.1. Taxonomy (GTDB): domain Bacteria; phylum Bacillota; class Bacilli; order Alicyclobacillales; family Alicyclobacillaceae; genus Alicyclobacillus; species Alicyclobacillus mali. The sequence continues at coordinate 37,521 of NZ_BCSG01000018.1, read as the reverse complement.
CACGCTTCCAAGCCGATTTCAAGCTTGACCGCGTATTTTCTTGTGGGACCTTTCGCCGACTCGGTGTCGGGTGTCCGATTCAAGCAACAGCAGCGTTTGGAGGGCGTTATGCGCATCCTTCTCGTGGAAGACGATCAGGGTTTGTCGGACGCACTCGCCGAGGTCTTGCGCGAGGAGTCGTTTCAGGTGGATGTGGCGTATGACGGCGAGGATGGGCTCTATCTCGCAGAGACTGCGGTGTATGACGCGCTCGTCGTCGACGTCATGCTGCCCGGCCTGTCGGGCTACGATCTCGTCCGAGCCCTGCGGGACAAGCGCGTCCACGTGCCGGTTCTGTTTCTCACGGCATTGGGCGATGTCGACCACCGCGTTCAAGGACTCAACGCGGGTGGAGACGATTACTTGCCAAAACCGTTCGCCACTGAGGAGTTTTTGGCCAGGCTGCGGGCTTTATTGCGCCGCAATCGAGAGTTGGGCACGGACATGACGCTTCGATCCGGCCCTCTCGTCTTGGATCCGCTGGCCCGCCGCGTGATGTTTGAGGACGAGCCCGTCAAGTTGAGCGACAAGGAATTCGATTTGCTCGAATACCTGCTCAGCCACCGCGGACAGATTCTCCTGCGCGAGCGCATCTTCCACCGCGTCTGGGGAATTGATTCGGATGTCATGGATACGACGGTGGATCTGTACGTCCATTACCTGCGAAAGAAGTTGCATCCTTTCGGGTACGACGCCGCCATTCGCACGGTCCGCAACGTCGGCTACATGTGGAGTGACCCGTGAGTGTTTCGGAAAACTGCGCTTCGCCTTGTGCTCCTGTACACCGCCGTATTTGCCGGCATTCTCCTTCTTTTCAGCGCAGTCGTCTATGCGTTTACCGATCACCGCGTCCGCGCGGACGAGATCGCCACGATGAGCGCTGCCGCCGCCAATCTGCGCGCGTGCCGGGATGATCAGATTCTCCCGGGCGATGCCGACGGCGATGCGGCTGCGCCTCTCGCGCGAGGTCATGCCATTCCCCCCGGACCTGACGCGGACCGATGGCTGGCGGAGGTGAACGAGACGCGCGAACAACATCTGGTGTATGTGCTGCTCGACGGCACAAGGGTGGTATCGCAATCGCCAACGGGCAGCTTCACGTCGTCTGAAGTGGCGCTCGTCGCGACGTACGGATTCGGCGCGCGTCCACGCGAGGCGAGCTTCGGGGGCGTGCCTTTCTTGGGGATGAAAGTGGTCCCGCCAAGGCCGGTGCGAGTCGGCGCGCAGTCGGCCAACGCCGTGATGATCCTGTACAACCGTGCCCAGGATGTCGCCTTTCTGCGCGAGCTGCTGACCATTTTGAGCGCCTCCGCCGGCTTGTTTTCCGTTGTCTCCGCAGGCGCCGGGTTTGCCCTTGCCTCCCGCGCGCTTCGCCCCATCCGCAGGAGCTTCGAAGAACAGCGGCGATTCGTCGCCAACGCGTCCCATGAACTGCGGACGCCGCTCGCGGTCATGCGGCTGCAGATCGATCGCATGTTTCGCCATCCGGGGGAGACCATCATGGATGTGAGCGAGATCGTCGCGTCGCTGGATCGCGAGACGAGCCGTCTTCAGAGGCTGGTGAACGATCTGCTCGCGCTCGCCAAGGCTGACGAGGGCGAGGCGGTCATTCGTCCGAAGCCGGTCGATCTCGCCGCCGTCGCCCGGGAGGCCGCGCAGCGGTTCGCGCCGCTCGCCGAAGAGAAAGGCATCGAACTTCGCGTCTCTGCCGCTGAGGCCATGGTGGAGGCGGATGCTGACCGGCTTCAGGAGCTCGTAGGCATCTTGCTCGACAATGCCATCGCCTTCACGCCCCGAGGCGGCTGGGTGGAGGTTCGCGCGCATCTCTCGGGCAGCGGCGCCATCCTCGCCGTGTGCGACACGGGCCGAGGCATCCCCCAGGAGCACCTGCCGCACGTGTTTGACCGCTTTTACCAGGCCGATCCGTCTCGGGCCACGCGCGGGGCAGGCCTTGGCCTCTCGATTGCCAAGTGGATCGCCGAGGCCCACGGAGGACAGATCCGCATTGCGAGCCCCGGACCGCACGGCGCGGGGACCGAAGTCGAGGTGCGCCTGCCTCTGAGGCCACCGGCGGAGCGCCGCAGTGGCCGTTTTGCCCGCCTGCGCTCCATGTGCTATAAAAAGAATAGCTCTTAACCAAGAAAAAGCGGTTGGCCCACGCAGGTCCTCCGCACGCTGCCGAAGGGAGCGCAGGCCGCATGGCTCACCTGTTTACACCGTACGCCATCCACAACCTTGAATTGAAAAACCGCATTGTCATGGCGCCCATGTGCCAGTACTCCGTGACGGCAAAGGACGGCAAGCCGAACGACTGGCATTTCACGCACTACACGAGCCGAGCCGTGGGCGGCGTCGGGCTCATCATCGTCGAGATGACCGACGTGGAGCCGGACGGGCGCATCACCGACTACGATCTCGGCCTCTGGTCGGATGATCACATTCCACCGTTTCAGCGCATCGTCGACGCGTGCCACGCGCACGGCGCCAAGATCGGCATTCAGATCGCGCATGCCGGCCGCAAGGCGGAAGATGCCGTCGTTCCGGTGGCGCCATCTCCGATTCGGTTTGACGGGCCGCAGTACAAAACGCCGCGCGAACTTTCGACTGACGAAGTGAAGCAGATGGTGGAGAAGTTTGCCGCCGCCGCGCGCAGGGCGGTGAAGGCTGGATTCGACGTGATCGAGCTTCACGGCGCGCATGGGTATCTGATTCACCAGTTCCACTCACCGCTCACCAACCAGCGCAAGGACGCCTACGGCGAGGATCTGGCGTTGTTTGGCGTCGAGGTGATTCAGGCGGTGAAGGCCGAGCTGCCTTCGGGCATGCCGCTCTTCGTGCGCGTCTCGGCGATCGAGTACGCGGATGGCGGTTATGACGTCGATCACGCCATCGAGATTTGCAGGCGGTATCGAGACGCGGGAGCGGACGTCATCCACGTGTCGACAGGTGGCGAGGGGCGCCCAGGCGCGCGGCGCCCTGGCAACTATCCGGGATTTCAGGTTCCGCCAGCACGCGAGATCAAGGGAGCGCTCCAGGTTCCTGTCATTGCGGTGGGGATGCTGGATCACCCCGCGCTCGCCGAGTCCGTCATTGCCAACGGCGATGCGGACCTGGTGGCCATCGCGCGAGGTCTCCTGCGCGATCCGTATTGGCCCTTTCACGCCGCTCTTGCCCTCGGGGAAAAGCCGGAGGTCCCGGTTCAGTACCAGCGCGCGTTTTAAGCGAAAACCAGGCGTTCGCCTGCCAGGGGCCGCCCTCCATTCCGCGTGTTTCGCGGGGTGGCTGGCGAGCCCCTGCCTTTTTCTCCCGCGGTCAAACGGTGCCCGCCTGGCCGAGTGTGGGAATTGTTGTGGATTGTTTTGAGGGTTGGAATTCGCTATGATACGCGTAGATGCGCCCAAGTGGGCGGCTCGATTGGCGCGGTGATCGACAGCTTGGGTGAACGGCAACCAGAAGCACAACGAGATAGCACATACATAGCGGAAGACGCCGCCGCGACCTGTGAGAGCCAGATGGAGCGGCGGATGGGTGTGGCCGACGCGGAAAGCCCGTTCGGCTTTTTTCGCACTCAGGCAGCGGAGCTAAGGTGGATTCGATGGTAGACAGTCGGTTTCCTTCTTTGAACGCGCGCGTGCAGGCGGTGAGCGATGCGCTGGGCGGCGCCTTTCGCGAGGGCCCGGATTGGGTCTCGTATCACGCGCTGAACGCGGAATGTCTCTATGTGACGCCATCCGTCCGGCCCTGGATGCACGCGTCGGATCTTGTCGGGCGCTCCTTTGCGGCATGGCCCATGCTTGACGAAGAGCGCGCCAGATGGGCCAGTGCGTGGCTGGAGGTGGTCACGGGCCGGGCCGTTGGGCGGCTGGTGTGGCGGCACGACGTTGTTGGCTCCGCGCGCTGGGTGGAGAGCGTGCTGCTGCCGGACGAGTGGCGCGGGCAGCTCGTCGGCGTGATGGTGTGGCACCGCGACGTGACGGATCGCCAGAAACGCGAATCGGCGCTTGAGGCGTCGGTGGAGCGGCTGCAATTGGCGTATGGACTGGCGAGATCGGGCTATTGGGAACTGGATGTCACGACGCGGCGGCTCACCTGGTCGCAGGAGGTGTTCGACATCTGGGAGATGGAGCCCGAACACTTCGCCGCCACGCACGACGCATTTCTGGAGACCGTGGTGCCGGAAGATCGGCCGCTCGTGGAGCAGGCCGTTTCGCGCGCCATGCACACGCACACGTATGAGTTGGAATACCGCATCCGGACGGGGCGCGGTCACATTCGCTTCGTGCGATCCGTCGGGCGCTATCACGAGCACGGCGCGGGCCGCGGCGTGCTGTTCGGCGCGGTACAGGATGTGACGGCGCAGAAGGAGTCCGAACTCGCACTCGCGGCCTCGCGTGAACTGTTGGCCCGTTCCGACAAGCTCGCCGCGGTGGGGCAACTGGCCGCCGGCATTGCGCACGAAATCCGAAATCCCCTCACCGCGCTGCGCGGATTTATCGACCTCATGTATCAGCGGGCGAGATCGAACAATCGGCGGTATCTGGAAATCATGCGCGGCGAGGTGTCGCGGATGGAGGCCATTGTGTCGGAGCTTTTGCGCTTGGCTCGGCCGGACCGCCCGCAGTTTCAACAGTTAGATCTCGTGGATCTCGTGCAAGAAGTGGTGGCCTTCATGAGCGCTCAGGCGCTTTTGCACGGCGTCGACATTCAGTACGAGCCGCGGGCAGCGACCATCAAAGTGCAGGGGGACGCCAATCAGCTCAAGCAGGTGTTCATCAACCTCATGCGCAACGGCATTGAGGCCATGCAGCCGGGCGGCGTTCTTCGCGTGGCCCTGTGGCAGGAGGGCGGGGCGGCTCGCGTGCAGATTTCCGACGAGGGCAGTGGCATGTCGCCTGACGCGCTCGCGCGCATCGGTGAACCCTTCTTCACCACGAAGGAGCAGGGCACCGGCCTCGGGGTGATGGTCTCCAAGCGAATGGTGGCCGATCACGGCGGCGACCTCCTCATTGAGAGCGAGGTCGGTCGAGGCACCACGGTTATGGTGCTCCTGCCTGTAGCAAATGGCGATGCGTAGAAGTCAGGGCGGCGGGGGCGCGGGGGGAAGCGGAAGCCGCCTGCGAATGAGGTCCACGCCTTCCTCGCACACGCCGAGCGAGCGCCACGAACACGTGTGGCAGAGCGAGCGGATGTCCTCCGGGCGGACGCGATCACGCACGCGGCGCTCGATCTCGCGCCACGGCATGCACTGGCCTGCGCGCAGGCCGAGGCGCGAAAGCACCTTGGCGTCGCGGCGGTGGACGGACGCGCTCTGGCAGTGGTAGGGCTGATCCGTCGGAAAGTGGTCGCAGAGGTCATCCGGGCCCGCCACGACGCAGACGCGCGTCTGAGGGTCCGTGCGGAGCGCTTCGTAGACCTGCGTCATGTTGCGAACGTAGTCGTCCGAGTAGCCCATGCCTCGGTATCCCAGGAGGCAGAGCAAATGGTGGCCGCGCAATCGAATCACGTGGATGCCTCCCGTCTGCGCGGTACGTGCCCGCTTTTCGTCTATTTCATCAGACGCGCGCGGAAATGGCAATGGATTTTACGGCGAGCTTCGGATCCGCCTGCGCTTGGGCGGCCGCTGTCGCCCTTGCGCCTGAAGTTCCTCGCGGGTGTCGGTTCGGAGGCCGCGGATGCTTGCGATGAGGTGCGTCGATACGGGAATGATGACCACCACCACCCAGCTTGCCGGCGCGAGGATCATCGTGACGATGTCGCGGGCATGCATGGTCGTGGCGATGATTTGGCTGATGGCGAAGATGCTCGGCGCGACGAAGAGGGTGAACGGCCGGAACTTGTGATCGGAGACGCCGACAATCCGCGCGATGGTGGTGGAGAGCGCCCAGATATGATTGCCGAGGAAGAGCGCGGTGTAGGCGACGGACAGGATGATGATCACGATGCCGAGGCGCTCGACGAGAAATCCTCGCAGGCGGATGAGCTGAATCACCGCCTGAACCGGATAGGCGAGGCGCTCCGTCGGCGTGAATCCGAGATTGACGACGATGGAAAAGAACACGAGCATGACCACCACGCCACCGATGGCGGTGGCGATGACCGGATACCACTCGCTCTTGCCGCGGCGGTGCCGATAATACGGGTTTACAATGAGGATGAGGTCCATGCCGAGATAGAGCGGGAGCAGGTGGTAGACCCCGGAGGCTGTCTGCGACGGGCTGGTGAATGAGAGCGGGATGAGCGGCTGATCCGCGTTCGCCAGGATGGCGCCGAACGACGCCAGGATGCCCGCGAAGGTGAGCGGGTGGACGATGGCCGATGCCCGGCCCATGGCCTCGACCCCGCACCAGGCGCCTCGCCATGCGACGACGGTCATGGCGAGCGCGAGCCACATGCGCATGGTGAGCGGGAAGAAGTACTTCATGAGCGAAATCGTGAAGTACAGGCTCACGCCGAGAAACAGCAGGTAGACAGGCACATACAGCGCCGTGATGGCCTTGCCTATCCACTTTCCCCACACCAAACACGCGAAGTCGGGGCCTGTCATGTTGGGGAAGCGGTCGTTCAGTCGCCCGTGCACCCAGCTGATGACGACGCCGATGAGCACCGTCACAAGAAGGGCCCACTGCGCGTCCAGTCGGGCGTAGTGCACGGCGACGGTGGGGTAGATCCAAAACATGACCGGCAGGAAGCTCGACGAGAAGAGCGCGATGGCCTGAAAGGCCGACAGGTTGTACAGGCGCTCGTTCTGCGCGTTCACGTTGGTTCGCCTCCTGCTCACTTCAGAGAATATTGCCTTCGCGCGAGATCCGGCATCTCACCGTCACGTGGATGCGCGCGTGGCCAAATTCGTCTCCCCAGCGATCTCGAATTTCGTAGATGCGCTCCGGATGATGGATCAGGTACCGATAGCCAAATCCAACGGCATCGGCCTGGACGGACTGAAGGGCGCGAAAGACCCGAACACAGTTGTCGTGGAGGTATCGCTCCACGACGTCCTCGTATCGCTCGACCTCCCGATTCGTGAGAGGGCGCTGCGCCATCGTCTCCGTCGAGTTCAGGTTGGCGCGCACCTGAATGTCGTCCCAGAGCACCATCCCGTCCTTGGTGGGGACTTCGCGCAGATGCACCCGCGAGCGCATGATGCGGACGTCAAAGGTGCGACGGGCGTCGGGGATGGATATGGAAATGGCGCGAACCTGTCCCGCGAGAAAGTTGTAAAACACGGTATCGTCCGGCGTGAGCCATCCGACCGGCTGATAGCCAAAATACAGCTCGGTGCCGTCCATGCGTATGCTGTCGTCGGTGGCCTCGACAAGCGGCGCGTGTGGCTCCCGGCCGATGAGTTCAGCGTCCCTCCAAAATTGCCACAGCTTTTCGGGCGCCGAGTATCCGCGCTGCGGCATGTCGTTGTACCACATCGCTTCGATGGTGGTCGCAGGAGGCGCGTTCGTCCTCGCTTCGAGGACGGATCGCGCCGAATCTCGCGTCGCCACGACGTACGCGAGCTTGTCGATGGTCTCATCACGCATCAGCTGTTCGGTGACGCGCGTCAAATCCCGCTCGCTGAGGCCCGTCTGGAACACGACAGTCTCCAGGTTGCCGAGAAAGAACGACTTGTCGTACATCGTCTGAGCCCGGGAAACGGCGGATTGCACCGATGTTGCTTCGACGTAAAAGTTCTTGTAGGGTACAGCCTCGCCTCCTTGCCGACCTCCGGTGCCCAGGCCGGGACTTTGTTGGGTTGCAATTTCCAGATTGGGAACCTGAAGCGTGAAGGCCAACATGTCCGGCTTGTCCGGTACCGGATCTACGCCGATACCGATGATCTGCGAGCGGTCGTTGATCTTCTGGTAATCACCGCATCCCCCTGCGAGAAACAGGAGCGCCGCGGCCTGCGCGGCGACCAGCCAGCGAGCGCCCCGGAAGCTCATAGGTCCAATCTCTTCCTTTTTCGCCACTTGGCCTTTTGCCGGCGCATGTCGCTGTGAGGCCGCTTGCCGCCAGGTTCCCACTTCTCCAGCTGCGGGTTCGGCATGGGCACCATGAGGTCCGTGTCACCCGTGGTGTCCACGGGATGCAGGTGCTCGGGGCGCCGATCCAGCACCGTGATGGGCAGCCGCACGAGCCCGTCGAGGAAGAAGTCCTTGACGTGATCGCCGCCCAGCGGATCCACGTATGGGATGCCGAAGGAAGATAGATTGCAGATCTCGAACAGGGTCCAAATGGTGGCAAGCACCACGCCGTAGAAGCCAAGCAGCGTGGCTGCGATGATCATCACCCAGCCGCCGAGGCGCGACATCACCGTGAATTCGTAGCTCGGCGTCACGAACACGGAGACGGCCGACAGCGCCACGACGATGAGGAGCACATTGGAGACGATGCCCGCCTGGACCGTGGCTTCGCCTACGACCAGACCGCCGACGATGCTGATGGCTTGTCCCATTTGCCTCGGCATGCGCAGCGTCGCTTCGCGCAGGATTTCGACGACAATCTGCATGATGATGACTTCCATCACGGCAGGAAAAGGCACGCCCTGGCGGGATTGCGCGATTTGCAACGCCATCGTCTTTGGGAGCAGGTCCGGGCTGTAGTCGACAAACGCGATGTAAAGCGCCGGGAGCCAGACGGCGAGGATGAACGCGATCACGCGGAGAACCCGCATGAACGTCGCTTCCCACCAGGTGTGCATATAGTCCTCGACGGTCTGGAAGAAGTCCTGGAATGTCGCCGGCGCCAGCAGCACGGTCGGATCGCCGTCCACCACGATGGCGACCTTGCCCTGGTTGAGCTCCATGCTCGTTCCATCCACGCGGGAGGTCATGCGCACGAGGCTGAACAGGGACCACGGGTGATCCACGATGCGCTGTTCGACCGCAGCGGACCCGCTGATGATGTCGGTGTGAATGGCCTCGAGTCGCTTCGACACCGTCTCTACGAGAAGGGGTTTGCGATGTCGCGCACGTACACCATGGCCACGACGCGGTGGGAGCGCACGCCAATGGACCAGCGCTTCACGACAAGCGTATCGGTGGACATGTGCTGGCGGATCATGCCGAGATTTATGTCGATATTCTCCACGAAAGCGACCTGCGATCCTCGGGTCGACGTCTCGAGAATCGGCTGGTCGGGCGCGCGGTGTTCCACCGCCTTCGCGCTGATGACAATCGCCGGTGGGTGGCCGTCCAGGAGCATGACGAGTTTTCCCGCCGCAATGGCTTGTTTCAGCTCGAAGGTGCTCTCCATGAACATGGTCTCCGATCCCGACAGCACCCGCTCCACCAGGTACTGCGGCAGCGGGCGCGGCGCGCGGCGCGGGAATCGGTGGCGATGAATGGCGCGAAGCGTATCCTCCACCGCGCGCTTGTCGCAGATGCTGGTGTAAAACAGGAGCGCGCCAGACACCTTCCCAATTTCGAAGATCCGTACCACGAAATCGTCGCTCTGTCCCACCGTGCTCCGGAAGTATTTCAGTGCGTCCTCCAGATTGCCAGTGTAGGTCGGCATGTCGCGCTGGCTCGGAATGCGCGGGCGATACCGGCCGCGGACGGGGTTCGTAAGTCCGAATCGCTCGGTAAACGACTTGAACCAGTGCATGGACGTCCCTCCCCTGGCTTCGACCTTTATTATCTTCCAGATTCAACCTCATCATGCAGGCATAACGCACAACTTCTCGCTTCATGCTATGGCCAAAGCAGGGAGGAGGCAGCAACATGACCTTGTCAACGCTCACGCTTCGCGACGCCACGTGTTCCCTATGCGCCAACAAGGTCTCCGTGGCGCTGCATGCCGTGGAAGGCGTTCGCAACTTTGACGTGGATTTGGCCGACCAAATCGCGGTTGTCACGTTTGACGACGATGTGGTGGACCGAGATCACATCTGCCAAATCATTGCCCGGGCTCATTGCGACGATCACGGCTCCGTGATGTGAAGTTTTGATCGCATTTCAACAAACGTGTGCTATCACGAAGGAGGGCAGGGGAAGTGCAGAAGAGAGGATGAGGTCGGCATGAGGCGAAGCCGGTCAATGCGACCGGAGATTAAGCGCGCGCACGTGTGGCGCCGACGGCTCGGATGGATCGCTTCGGGCGCGCTTTTGGCCGTGAGCGGATGGTGCGTGGGGTGGCTGCAGAGCCGAGACGCGAGCGTGTTTGCGGCTGACGGCGCGGCCTCCCTGTCTCCGCGTTTGACGACGGAGAAGGTGATGGTCGTCGGAGGATCCATGGCGCACGGATGGAAGGATCCTCACGACGACAGTTACCTGCGCCGGGCTTTCGCCGCGCTGTCGGCGTCGACGGACACCACCTACGTGTATGACGACCGAACGGTGGTCGGCGGCTCGCCGGTGACGCTTGACCGAGAAGGCGAGTACCTGGCATGGCTGGAGCAAGATCGGCCTCAGGTGGTCGTCCTCTCCTGGGGGCTTCTCAACGATATCTACGACAAGACGCCGTTGGCAGCCTTTCGTCAAGCCATCGCGGACGAAATCGAGGAAGCGCTTGCCGAGCACGCGGTGGTGCTCGTGGTCACGTCGCCCGTGACCAAAGCCACGGCAACATACAATCACGCCGAAGATGAAGCGTACATGCAGGTGGAGAGCGACGTGGTGTCCTCGTTCGACAACCCGAACGTCTACTATCTCGACTTGAACCGCGACATGACGCTATACATGGAAGCCCATCACCAAACGTGGAAGATGTACTATGGCGACGCCTGGCACCCAAATGAGGCAGGGCACATTCTCGCGGGGAAGCTGCTGTTTGACGAGCTCGTGTCCACGTTCGGGATGGGCCCCATCGAATGGCAGTCGACGGGATCGCCCACACCGGGGAATGCCACGGGGAATGCCACGGGGAATGCCACGGGGAATGCCACGGGGAATGCCACGGGGAATGCCACGGCGGCGGGCGGCGCGAACGCCTCCCAGCCGGTCGCGTGAGGAGCGCGGTGCGTCGGCCGGCATGCGGATTTGCCCTACTCGCGTATGCTGAAGCGAGCACATGCGAGGGGGGTATCCCGTGCTTCGACAGATGTGCAAAGGCAAGCTCCACCGCGTTCGGGTGACGCAGGCGGATCTCAACTACGTGGGCAGCATCACGCTCGACCCCGTGCTGATGCGGGCCGCAAATATTCGCCCATACGAGATGGTGCAGATCACGAACGTGGAAAACGGCGTCCTATGGTCCACGTACGCCATTCCCGGAGTTGAGGGTTCCGGCGTCGTTTGCCTCAACGGTCCACCGGCGCGCCATTTTCAACCGGGCGATCGCGTCATCGTCCTGTCGCTCGCCTGGGTGGATGATGGGGAGTGGGAGACCTTCACAGCGTCCGTGGTCCTCGTGGATGACGACAATCGCATCACGTCCATCTTGACGGCAAAACCTGCAGATGACTGGCACAGCGATCTCGGCGCATGACCGCCGAGATCGCCCCAGGCCATTGCATAAGTAAAACCGTTCTGATACAATAATTCCGACTTAATAATTATGATTACTTTGTTTTATGCGCCGGCGGTCGGCTCATATGGAAAGAGGGATGAAGAATGGTCTTAGCGGCTTGGATGGTCGCCATGTTTTTCGCAGCCAACATCGGTGCAAGCGGTACGGCGGCCTCCATGGGCGCTGCGTACGGCGCGGGGGCGGTCCGCCGAAAGTGGGTGGCGCTTTTTCTCGTCTCCGTGTTTGCGTTCCTCGGGGCCACGCTCGGAGGGGGTCGAGTCGTCTCGACCATCTCCAACGGCATTGTCCCGTCTCGCCTCGTGACCGTCGAGATCACGCTCATTGTCCTCGCTGCGGCCTGCGTGACGCTCTTTGTCTCGAACGTCGTCGGCGTGCCCCTGTCCACGAGCGAGGTGACGGTCGGAGCCGTGGTGGGGTCAGGGCTCGCGGTCGGACACGTGCACACGGGCCGATTGGCGTTCATCGTGTCCATGTGGCTTGTGGTCCCATTTCTGTCGATGGTGCTGTCGTATCTGCTTGGTCTCATCGCGCGCAGGTTGGACCCGTGGGTCGGCCAGCGTGGGCGTGTGGTGGCAGCTGTGCTTCACGCGGTGCTGCTCGCATCCGGATGTTACGAGGCGTTCTCAGCCGGCATGCACAACGTCGCGAACGCCGTCGGACCGCTCGTCGCATCACGTGTCCTGACCGTACACGCTGGCCTCTATTGGGGCGCGCTGTTTGTGGCGCTGGGCGCATTCGCGCTCGGAGGGCGCGTGCTCGAGACCAACGCCAAGCGGATCACCAACCTGTCTGTGCTTCAGGGCATCGTGGTCTCGGTCACCAGCGCGAGTTTGGTTCTGGCAGCGGCGTTCGGCGGCATCCCCGTGCCTCAGGTTCAGGCCACGACCCTCGCCATCTTCGGCGTGGGACAATCGCATATCGGACTCGACGTGTGGCGCCAGAAGGTCGTTCGGACCATTCTGAAGACCTGGCTCGTGTCGCCGCTCGTCGCAATGCTCGCGAGTTATCTCGTGATTGAGGCGGCGGTGATGGGGGCGTACGTCCCGCTCGTCGTGTCAATCGGATCTGTCGTGGTCGCCTTGTTGTATTGGAGCATGCGGCCGCAGTCTCACCTGGGAACCCAGCGCGCCGACAGGCCGGCATGGATGGTGTCGCCGGCGCGAGAGGCGCAGGCGGATCGCCACGACGTCGTTTAGGGCGTCGTCGGGCGCAGTCCGGCCAGAAAGGCCATTCCGCTCGACACAGCGATGGGCAAAAGAAGCAGCCATGCGATGTGAGCCGGGATGTTGCCAATCAGGAATATGCCCATGGAAATCCCCATGAACACCTCCATCATGAGTTCGGACATTTCGAGGAGCGAGCGCGGGCGAAGCGCCATCACACCCGCCAGGCAGCCCAGTGCGGCGGCTGCCGCCCCTCCCAATGCTTTGCTGCGGCAGGCGAGTTCCACGGCGAGCTGCACGGCGAAGGTCAGGCGCATCAGATGAGCGGGGGAAACACGCCACCCCGCGAGCGGAACTCGGCCAAACCTTCGCGCGCTCTGGAACACAGCCCAGCTCTCCATCCACAGGACGCACAACACCACCGCGAACAGCAACAGACATCCCTCCTGGTCATGCATATGTCGCGGCGCTTTGCGCGAGACCCCCTTGCTTTGCGGACGGGAAGCCCTGTGCTACACTGATGGCGTTGCGCTCATGGGTGCGTGCCGCCGTGCACGCCGAAGAAAGCGCCAAGACGCGGAAAGGTGGGGGTCAGCATGCCCATCAAGGTGCCGGATGATCTGCCCGCGAAAGAAGTTCTGGCCGCCGAGCAGATCTTCGTCATGGGCTATCAGCGGGCGTTCACGCAGGACATTCGCCCTCTCAAAATCTTGATCCTCAACCTCATGCCCAAAAAAGAGGTCACCGAGACGCAGCTTCTTCGCCTGCTCGGAAATTCTCCTCTGCAGGTGGAGGTTACGCTTTTGCGCATGCGCTCCCACGTGGCGAAAAATACGTCTGCGGAACACTTGGAGCTGTTTTATCAGACGTTTGATGAGGTGTCCGAGCAGGCGTTTGACGGCATGATCATCACGGGTGCTCCCGTTGAACATCTTCCCTTTGAAGAAGTGACATATTGGGACGAGTTGTGCGAGATTCTGGATTGGACGCGATCGGCCGTGACGTCCACGCTGCACATCTGCTGGGGAGCGCAGGCAGGTTTGTACCGGCATTACGGCATTCCAAAGCGCCCGTTGCCCGAGAAATGTTTCGGGGTGTTCGAGCACACGGTGGAGCTCCGCTGCGACTTGACGCGAGGATTTGACGATGTCTTTCTCGCGCCGCATTCGCGCCATACGGACGTCGCCATCGAAGACGTGGCGAGGGTGCCTGAGCTGCAGATTTTGTCCACGTCGCCGGGTGCCGGCCTGTATCTTGCTGCGACGCCGGACGCGAGCCAGATTTTTGTCACTGGGCATCCCGAGTATGACGCGACCACGCTGGCGGAAGAGTACGAACGGGACGTCCAACGCGGAATGGACATGCAACTGCCCAAGAACTATTTCCCAGGCGATGATCCCTCCCAAACGCCGCTCAATCGCTGGCGCTCGCACGCCAATCTGCTGTTTGCGAACTGGTTGAACTACTGCGTGTATCAGGTGACACCGTTCGATCTGAGCGGCCGCGTGCGCAAGCGCCAGGCCCAGGTGTGACGATTTCGACATCCTGCTGCGTGGATCGACAAAATCGCCACGATTTTGCCCAGATTGGACCGCGATCGCGTCTGCCGAACGTCGTATAATGGTGGGCGTTGGTGTTTGGCTGTCGTTTGGGGTAGGGGGTTCATATGCCAGAACAGGGACAGACAACGGACCTCGTCGAACATCTGCGAAAAAAGATGATGGAGCGCGCGGCGGAGGCTGGCAGTCTGCAGGACAGTGAGGTCATTCGGCTCAGTCAACTCTTGGATCTTCATCTTGTCGCGCTGATGCGCCCGCGCGCCGCGCAGGCGGAGGACGCGCAACGGCCGTGCATGAGCGACCTTCCGCCCGCGGCTGGCGAGGGCCGGAGGCTGAATCCCTCGTGGATTCGCTTGCATCGGAGGCGCTTTCCAGGTCGTCGGCCACGCGCTGGACACGACCGGATGGTCCTAGTTCGGACATTGACGCGCTCGCGATGAACCGGTAGGCTGTCTAAAGAGTCCATTGGACAGATGTTCGCGGCAAAGGATGTGCAGCGGCTGTGCACTCGTATTGGTTCTTCATCGGCTCCTTTCCGGTTCGCTCATACAGCACCATTTTCGCGCTCGCGTTTTTGCTCGGCTTGGGCGTGACGCTGTATCTCGCAAAAATCCGAGGCAATCCGGGGGACGCGGACCACTGGTGGGGCCTGGCGCCGTGGCTTCTGGTCGGCGGCATTGTCGGCGCCCGATTTTGGCAGGTCTTCTTCTTTGATTGGGGCTACTACTCGGCACACCCAGGTCAAATCGTCCAGGTGTGGAACGGAGGCCTGTCGATTCAGGGCGGGATCGCCGGTGCATTGGTTGCCGCCATCTGGTACCTTCGTCGGCATCGGCTCAGCTTCCTACATTTTGCGGACATCGCCACACCCGGCATTCTTTTGGGACAGAGCATCGGCCGGGACGCCGACTTCATGAACGGAAGTGCATTTGGCGCGCCGACGCACCAAGGGTTTGGCGAGGTCTATCCGCCGGGCACGCTGGCGTACGAGACGTACGGCAAGCAGCCGCTCTGGCCCGCGGTGACGTGGGAGGGCATGGTGGATGTCGCGCTGTTTGCGCTGCTGTTTGTGATCCTGCAGCGGAAAAAGGGTTGGCCGCTCGGCTTTCCGTTCGTCTACTACCTCGTGACGTACAACGTGTGTCGCTTCTTCCTGGAGATGTTGCGCGGAGACTCGCCGCGCGGCGTATTCGGCTGGGATGCCGCGCAGTGGACGGCGCTCGCGTCGGTGGTCGTCGGAATTGCACTCGGGATTTGGGTATTCCTAAAGGAGAAGCGAAAAACGCCGCTTTGCGTTCAGGAAGCAAAGGGCGAATAAACAGGGCGGTGCACCTGGAAGCAGGCGCATCGCCCTGTTTCAGTTGGCGCTCGGCCTGGCGTTCGGCCGTCAGGGAGCAGAGCGAAGCACCGCGGAACCGGACTCGCGGAAGGTGCACGTGATCTGAAGCGCTTTGCGGAGGTCCTCGGCCACCTTGGCATCCGCCGTGTCTTCCGCGATGTCCTGCAGCCTGCGGCTGGTTTCAATCTGAATCTCGCCGCCCTTGATCCTGGAGACCTCGTGCGGTTCAATGCCCAGTTCCAGGGCGAGCCACCTCGACAGGCGAAGCAAAAGGGACAGCTTCTTTGCCCGCGGGTCTCGATGATCGAACCGGACGACCTGAGCCACGAGCTGCCATTCCATCGGCCGGAGCCCGTACAGATCCGAGTGTAGGATGAGGTACGCGGCGTGATCGCGCCATCGCTCGGGATGGACGAACGCTCCCGCGCCTTCGAGCTGCGCCGCGGTCCACAGCACCATTCTGTCGCTCGCATCGAGGTTGAGCCGGGAAGCGAGTTGTGCGCTGAGGCGCATGGCCATGTCGGCGACCGCGCCTGCGGCGGCGCGATCGATGCGAAAGTGGCGCTGGAAATTCCGGACGCTGAACTCGAGGACGGACGGCACCACCGGTTGGACGGTCCCGAGCAATCGTTCAAACAGCAGTCCTTCGCGAATGCCGCATCGGCTGACGAACAGCGAAGGGGGCTTCAGGGTGCGCACGAACGTCGCCAGAACGGCCAGCCCCGTGGTGATAATTTCCGCCCGGTGTTTGGCGATGCCTTTCATTTTGCGCCGCTTGGTGACGCTCATTTGCTGAAGTTGCTTCAGCTTGACGTCCACATACGATGCGGGAAGTTCGAAGCCGTGCAGCCGCGGCGTTTTCCGATGGGTCTCCGCCAGATACAGCTTTGCCAGCGCCCGCGCGGTTCCGCCGAGTCCGATGAGCGGAAGGAGTTCGCCTTCCTGCACCCAGGTGTGGTCGTGAAGCGCCTCGGCGGCGCAATCGCTTGCCATCTTTACGCACGTCTGTTCTCCGAATCGGCCGAACATCTCGCGCAGATTGAGAGCGCCGTACGGCAGGCTGGCGGCCCGCACAAGTGCGCGATTGCGCATGATGGCGATCTCGCTCGACGCTCCGCCGATATCGAAAATGACCGCATGGTGAAGAGGCATGGTGTTGACCACGCCGAGGAACCCGTAGCGGGCTTCCTCTTCGCCGGTGAGCACGCGGAAGCGGAGACCAGTGTCCCGCTCGATTCTCGCCTTCACGTCATCGCCGTTCTCGGCCTGGCGGAGCGCCGCCGTCGCAACAGGCATCCACTCGGCGACGTCGTGCAGCGCACCTTGGCGTACAAACTGGCGCAGACAGGAAATGGCGCGTTCAACGCTGGCTTCCGTTAAGCGTCGCTGGCCCGTCATGCCTTCGGCCAGCCGCACATTCTGTTTGACTTCGTACACAGGGCGATACGACTCCTCGTCGATCTCGAAAATCGACATTCTGCACGAATTCGATCCGAGGTCGACGATGGCCACGCGATTCGACATCGATTCCACTCACATCCACAGCTTGGCGATTTGACTTCATTTCAATCCAATGTACAGCCTCTCGGTCGCGATCGCAACGCCAGGCGAGTCAAGATTTGGCGCGCTTTATGGGGCATACGGCTGAATGGCCCGGTCACACTACAGGTGTCATCACCACCACATAAGGAGGGCATGAAAGATGGCAAACAACTCGGGTAGCAATCGCACACTGGTTCCGCAGGCGTCGAACGCGCTGGATCAGATGAAGTACGAAATTGCGACGGAGTTTGGGGTCAACCTTGGCCCGGAGACCACCTCGCGTCAGAACGGCTCGGTGGGTGGCGAGATCACGAAGCGCCTTGTGGCGTACGCTGAGCAGAGCCTCGCAGGCCGCGCGTAACGGCCATTGAAGACAGACGAGCTGCCAACGTCCCGTTGGCAGCTCGCTTCATGGTGTGCGGATGGAGGAGAGGAGCGCGGGCAGATCCGCCATGGAGCGGATGACCGCCCGCGGCGAACGCCCATACGGGAGTGCCCGGGAGCCGGATCGGCTGAGGAGACAGGCGCGAAATCCAAAGTGTTCCGCGGCCGCGGCATCCCAGTCATTGCTTGAGACGAAGAGCACGTCGCGCTTTTCCACTCGGAGGGTTTGAAGCGCGTGCTGATAAGCCCGGCGCGCAGGCTTGTAGGTCCGGACGGGATCCACGCTCACGACGTGATGGAAGGCGAACAAGAGGCCGCGCGCGGCGAGCGCGGCTTGCAGCGCGCGCAGTGTGCCATTGGACAGGATGGCGAGCCGTTCTCCCCGGAGTTTCTCGAGACCCTCCGCGACGTCGGAAAACACAGGCAGGTCATCCTGCGCGCGGGCGATTCGCTCGACGGCCGGCGCATCCAGGCGCCCCTGCAAGACGTGTGCGACGGCGTCGAGCGTCAAGCGGTCGAAGTCGCGGTAGGCCTCGGTGAGCGCCGCGTGCCACGCCAGCCGAAGCTGGGTATCGCGAATCTCATTCGCCAGCCGAGCGGCCTCGTCAGCGGGGACATCTTCCTGTGCCAGGGCGTGTGCGATGCCGCCGTGCCAATCAAGCAGTGTTCCGTACGCATCAAACAGGATGAGCACAATCCGGCCTCCTTCTTGCTGCATTACACCCCGCGCGCGCTCGGATCCCAGATGACTTTGTGAAGCTGCAGGTTCAGCTTCACGTCGCGCAGGCGATGTTTCAGGATGAGCGCCACGAGATCCCGAGGCGGCATGGTTTCCCACACCGGGCTCATCAGGATGGTCGCTCGCGTGGGATACGCCTGCACGACTTCAAGCGCGCGCGCGAAGTCGAGTTCGTTCGCGATCACGAATTTCACCTCGTCTCGCTCGGACAAAGACGTCAGGTGTTCGCCGATCATGCGGCTCTCTTCTCCGCTCGCGGGCAGCTTGTAGTCGACGATGAACCGCACCACCTCGCGCAGCCGCTCCGAGGCGTCGCGAAACCGGACGTACGGGCGCACGTCGATGGCGCCGTTCGTCTCGATGTGCACGTCTCGAACCCACTCGATACCCGCGATGGCCTCGATGAGCAATTGCGACTTGTGCCGATGGATGAGGGGTTCGCCGCCCGTGAGGCACACGTTTGGCCAACCAAATGCCTCGACGCGCTCGGCGATCTCCCGAAGCGTCGCGTGAAACGCCGGGCGCTCCGGCGCATAGCTGTACGGCGTGTCACACCACGTGCAGCGCAGGTTGCAGTGAAATACCCGCACGAAGGTCGTGGGGAAGCCCGCGCGCGTACCTTCGCCCTCGACGGTCTCGAAGATCTCGACCATGGGCAGCGAAATCTGGCCGGGATCGCCCCGCTTCGCCTCTTCGTAGGCGCCTTCCCACGGCGCGCGGATGGAAGCCACGTCCACCTTCACGACATCCACGCCCGATCCAGCGAGGCTCGGCTCGTCGGCGTCTCATACAGCTCGAGCCGCTCCAGTCTCACGTCGCGATCCCGCCCGTGCGCCTCCAGCGCGCGGTCCAGTTCCTCCCACATCCACACAATCATATTCTCCGCCGTCGTGTTCATCGGCGGCAGCACCTCGTTCAGATACTGGTGGTCCAGCCGGCGCTTGATCACGTCCTCGAACACGCGCTTCAAGTCGCCAAAGTCCACGACGATGCCGATGTCATTCACGCGCCCGCTCACGGTGATGACGAGCTTGTACGTGTGACCGTGAAGATTGGCGCACTTGCCGTCGTAGGCGTGAAGATGATGTGCCGCGTCAAACGTGAATTCTTTCGTCACGGCCACGCGGCGGTCGTGATATTTCAACTGTGATCTGTCGATGTCGGAGCCGAGCACCTGCAGGCGGCTCGGGATGCCATACGCGTTCACGCGTCTCACTCCTCGCAGAACTCCCGCGTTGATGACTGACGGCTTGGTTCGCGCTCACATGACAGAGGCTGTCCCACGGGCGGATGCCCTGGCGACAGCCTGCGCGAAACCCTTGTCTTGTATGCTCTACAGTGCACGATCTCGCGATGCGCACTTGTACCGACGCTGATACTCGTCGCAATCCGAGTCGGTGACCCACTCGTCGCCCCATTTTTGCACGGCTTCCATCACCGGGCGAAGCGCCTCGCCCTTCGGCGTCAACTCGTACACAATCCGCACGGGTGTCTCCGCGTACACTCGCCGAACGACCAGTCCGGCTCTCTCGAGCTCCTTGAATCGCTCGGCCAACATGCGGTCGCTCATGTTGGGAATCATATCCGAGATATCTTTAAAGCGCTTGGGCCCCTCGAGCAAGACGCGAATGATGAGCCCGGTCCAGCGCTTGCCGAGCAACGCAAACGCCCATTCGAATCGGGGGCAAATCTGCTCATGGTTGCCCATGACCATCATCTCCCTAACCTATTCTACCACAACTCAAATGAAAGTCGCACGCCATCCGTAGATTTGTTGCGCAATGCCCTTTCTTCTGGTACATCGGAGGGAGACACCAAGCGGAGGAGTGAGAGGGTGGCGCAAATTGTCCTGCAATTACCATCGCCGCACCACGTGGATCCGGCCTGGCGCGACACGGTTCAGGCGCGGCTCGATGCACTCGCGAAGCCCGTTGGCAGCCTCGGATCGCTCGAACCCGTGCTTTGCGACATCGCGGCCATCCAGGGTACGGCGCATCCGCGCATTCGCCGCCCCTTCTTTTTGCTCTTCGCGGCCGATCACGGCGTGGCCAAGGACCGCCCCATCTCGCGTTACGGCCAGCACGTGACGGAGGAGATGGTGAACCACATCGCGTCGGGCCGCAGTGTGTCGACTGTGCTGGCGAGATCGTTCGACGTTCCATGGCGCGTCTACGATGTCGGCATGGTGTCCGCGCCTAGCCATCCGGACGTCCGGCGGAGCAAGGTTGCGGCGGGTACTCGCGACTTCACGCGCGGGCCGGCGATGACCCTCGACGAGTGCGCGGAAGCGATTCGAATCGGCATGCAGGCCGTGCGCGACGCGCACGCGGACGGCGCTGATCTCGTGGTCCTTGGCGAGATGGGCATCGGCAACACAACCGCGGCTAGCGCGCTCTCCGCCTGGCTCCTCGCCGTGGACGTCGATCTCGTCGTCGGGACGGGCACGGGTATCCGCGAGCAGGCGCTCGCCGAGAAGCGCCTTGTGGTGCGCACCGCCCTCTCCGTATGGGGCGAGCGCGAGCCCTCGTTTTCGGCCGGTGACGCGCGCTGGCTGGCCGGCCTCGCGCACCTGGGCGGCCTGGAGTTGGCGTCCATCTGCGGCGCCATTCTCGAGGCTGCCGCCATTGGGCTGCCGGTTCTGTTGGACGGCGTGCTCGTCGGGGCCTGCGCCTTGTGGGCAGAACGCGCGCGCCCCGGCGTGCGCGACTTTCTGATTGCGGGTCACCTGTCGCCGGAACCTGCGCACGCGCTCTTGCTCGGCGAGCTCCGCAAGCGTCCCCTGCTGGATCTCGGCCTGCGCGTGGGCGAAGGATCGGGCGCGCTCATGGCGTGGCCCATCCTGAGGGCGGGGCTCGACGTGCTCGAGGGGACCGCGATGTTTTCGGAACGAGCAAGGTCAGGGAGGAATGTGACATGAGGCTGTACACGCGCGGGGGCGATCGCGGCACCACCGCCCTCATCGGCGGCGAGCGCAGGCACAAGGGCGACCGGCGCATCGAAGCGTACGGCGCGGTGGACGAGGCCTGCGCGGCGCTTGGGCTCGCCGCGAGTCTTATGCAGGGCGAGCAGCTGTCGGACATGCTCCGTCTCGCGATCTGGTTACAGCAGCGCTTGTGGGACGTGGGCGCGGACCTGGCGGCGCCGCCTTCCGCGAAGGATTACGTGCCGAAGGTCGATCCGTCGTGGGTGGACGATCTCGAACCCCTCATCGACAAGTATCAGGAGGAGGGGCCGCCGCTCACGCAGTTTGTGTTGCGGCAGGGAAGCCCTGCGGGGGCGGCGCTTCATTTGGCGTGCACGGTCGTCCGCCGCGCGGAGCGGGAGGCGTGGCGCCTCGCCGCGGATGAACCCGTGCCAGAAGCGGCCTTGCGCTTTCTGAACCGCCTGTCGGATCTGTTGTTTGTCATGGCCCGCGCCGCAAACGCGCGCGCAGGCGTGGACGAGATCGCGTACGAGCACAGCCCCGTCGTCTTTCGCGACGGCAAGTGACGGACCGGCGCGCCAGGACACTTCCCTGGCGCGCGTCAAGGTTTAGGTCGCTTCCGCCCGAGGTTTCGTATCCGACCGAGGATTCAATGCGCCAGTTGGAACTCGCGCTTCCAGCCGCCGTCCATCAGCCATGTGTACAGCGGCGCGGATCGCAGATACCACGTGCGCGATCCTTCGGTGAACGTCACGACGTCTGGCACGTGCTGGATGTCCTTGGACAGCGGTTCGCCCCGGCCTGAGAAGTAGGTGGTCGGCATCAGCGTGGCGGTTGCGCCGGACGCGAGTGTGAGGAACACCTCGGGCGGATCGATATTGGCGTTTACAATGATAGGTGGGCCGGGAAGCTTCGGGATGTTCACCTGCACGGGTCGGGCCTGCTTCATCCATTTCGCGATTTCCGCCTCGACTTGGGCAGGGTGGATGGGCTCATACCCGATTCCCGCCAGGCCTGCGGTGATGGACACGCTGCGCATGTCCTGCACCGCAGGAGTGGGCGGATGGGAGGAGGATGGGCTCAGGCTCGCTCGGAGGGGGCCCGAGCTTCCAGAGCCGACAGCCGCAGCCGCGACAGGGACACTCGCGGCGAGGCAGGTGGCAAGCAACGCGACCTTTCCCCACATGCGCATGACCTCCTTTTTTCTGTAGACGTCTGTCAACCGCGTTGTGTGACACGCATGCCGTTTGACAAGCTATCCGCCCCCATCTACGATGGAACTCGATCCATGTCGCTGGGTGCTTCGCGCGGCAACGCGGCGAAGAGAATAGGGAAGCCGGTGAGAGTCCGGCGCGGTCCCGCCACTGTGAACAGGAAAGCGGGCTCTGTCGAGCCAATCCGTGACGCCACTGCCATCTTGGTGGGAAGGCGCGCGGACGAGACCTGTGAGCCAGGAGACCTGCCCAGCGACACGCGGGCGCCCTTCGAGGAAAGGCGCGTGCACGCGCGCGGGCATTTACGTCCGCCATTTCTTCGAATGGGACCGCTCCACGCACAGATTGGGGGGTCCACACGTGTTGAAACGTCCGTTGTTCCAAGGAACCGCGCTGGCTGTGGCGCTTGCGCTCGGCGCCACCGTCTCCGGTTGTGGCACGCCGCAGGCCACGCAAAACAGCCTCACTACGAATTCGAGCGCAGCGTCTGCCATCTCGTATCCCATGACCGTGAAGGACGACATGGGGAACACCGTCACCCTGAAACACCAGCCGATGCACATTGTGTCCGGTTCGGAGGGCACGGACGAGATCCTCGTATCCCTCGTCCCCAGATCTCGCATTGCGCTCGTGACGACCATGGCGTCCAATCCCGAGTACTCGAATGTGGTCGCCCAGGTCAAGGGCATTCGCGCCTGGAGCGGTGACGATCCGGAGCAGGCGCTGGCCGTCCATCCCGATCTCGTCCTGGAAGCGGGCTACGTCACGAAGACCGTGCTCGATCAGCTTCACCAGGCCGGCGTACCCATGTATGCGTTCAGCCTGAATGACTTCAACGCCATCGCCGACATCGAGCGGAACATCCTGACCGTCGGCCGCCTCGTCGGCGAGCCCGCCAAGGCCAATGCGGTCGTCGCCAACATGAAGCAAGACATCGCACAAATCGAAGGCGCGGTTCAGGGCCAACCGCGGCCGACCGTCCTCGACTACGGCTCGTACGGCTATACGGCCGGGCGCGACACGACCGTCGACGACATCATCCGCGACGCGGGCGGCGTGAACGTGGCGCACATCTTGAACGGGTGGCAGAAGATCACGGACGAGCAGATTGTCAAGTGGAACCCGGACGTGATCATCGACTCGTCCGACGACGCCGCCTTCCTGAAGAAACTCGCCTCCGATCCGGCGCTCCAGTCGGTCACCGCGGTGCGCGAGCATCACCTGTACGCCATCAACAGCGCCGATATCTCCTCGGTGTCGCAGTACGTCGTGCGGGCCGTGTACGACGTCGCGAAGGTGCTGCATCCCACAGCACACCTGAAGTCGCCGAAGGTGATGGCATGACCAGGCGCCGCGCCTGGGCCTTTGGAGCGCTTGCCTTCGCGCTCCTCGCCTCGGCGGCGCTTGAGATCGGCATCGGGCCCGTGATCATCCCTTTTTGGCACATCCCGGCCGACACGTGGGCGTACTTCGCTGGCCATCGCGGCCTTGACGCGGTGGTCGTGGGGGCCATTCGCTGGCCTCGGCTCGTCGTGGCCGTGTTGGCGGGATCCGCGCTCGCGCTCTCAGGGGCCGTGCTCCAGGCCATTCTGCGCAACCCCATGGCGGACCCGGGCGTCATCGGCGTGTCGAGCGGCGGCGCGCTCGGGGCCGTGATCGCCGTCTCGACGGGGTTTGCCGCGCGCACCCAAGTGGCCACGCCCGCCTTGGCCTTCGCTTTTGGCCTGGCGGTGGCTGCCATCATCTACCGGCTGGCGACGAGCGCGCGGCGCACCGATATGTACCGGCTGCTTCTCGCGGGCGTCGCCCTGAGCTCGCTCTGCAGCGCCATCATCACGGCCATCCTCGACCTGTCCCCACTCGAGGAGATGCAGCAGATGATGTTCTGGCTGTTCGGCGGCCTGGACGGATCCAACTGGACGGAAGCCGCGACGCTTGCGGCCGTCAACGCGCTGGCCATGCCCGTCTTTTTGCGCCTCGCCTTTGCGTACGACATTCTCACGACGGGAGAGGAGCACGCGGAGGCGGTGGGCGTGGACGTGGAGCGCATCAAGCGCGTATCCCTTGCCGTGGCCGCGCTCATCGTGGCGGTGGCCGTGAGCACGACGGGCGTCATCTCGTTTGTTGGCCTCATTGTGCCGCATATCCTGAGGCGCCTCATGGGCCCGAATCACCGCCCGCTCCTCGCCGCATCCGCCATGGGCGGCGCGGTGCTGCTCACGCTGTCCGATCTCGTCGGCCGGACCGCGGTTCAGCCCGCGGAATTGAACGTCGGCATCGTGACGTCGTGCCTCGGCGTGCCCTTTTTTCTCTATCTGTTGTACCGACAGCGGCGTGGAAGGGACGCGGGCCTATGATCGAGATCCACCATCTCCACTACCATCCCATTCTGAAGGACATTTGCGCCGAATTTGCCCCGGGCGAGATGGTGGGCCTGGTGGGCCCGAACGGCGCAGGCAAGACCACGCTCCTGCGCGCGATGGCAGGCGTGCTTCGCCCGACGGGCGGCACGGTTCAGGTCATGGGCGAGCCCATCCACGCGCGAGAACCCCGCTGGCGCGCTTGCCGCGTCGCGTATCTTCCGCAGTTTGTCGCAGACGACATCCCCTTTACCGTGCGCGAGTTTGTCGAGATGGGGCGATACAGCCACGCGCCGAGCGGTGTGCTTGGCAGGGCGGACGCGGCCGCGGTGGACGACGCGCTCGCCGTGATGGGGCTCATGGGGTACCAAGACACGCCGCTCGCGAATCTTTCCGGGGGCGAGCGACAGCGGGCGGCCATTGCACGCTGCCTGGCCCAGGAGGCGCCGATTTTGCTCCTCGACGAGCCCATCGCGAGCCTCGACATCCACTATCAGCTCGACATCCTGGCCAGGCTGCGCGCCCTCGCCGGGGAAGGCCGCCTGATCATCATCGCCCTGCACCATCTGGAACTCGCTCTCGCTCACTGTCAGCGCACGGTCTGCCTGCACCGCGGCCGGTTGGTCGCCGACGGATTGCCCGACGAGGTGTTTACGCCTGAGCTTCTGCGCGCCGTCTTTCGCGTGGATGCGCGCCCGTTTCGCGATCCGCACACGGGAGCCCTGCGCCTCAGCGTCAGCGCGGCGATCCCCAGTACTCCTGAATGATGTGGACCAGGTTGTGCACGGTAACCGAGTGGAGCCACACGCGCCCCGGCCCCGTCAGTTGCACCAGGAACAGCCCGTCTCCCGAAAACAACATGTTGGCGACGCCCTGCATGAGCTGGACTCGGTAGTCGATCCCGTCTGTGAACGCCGCGATGTGGCCTGGATGAACGAGCAGGCTCTCGCCCCGGGCGAGATCGCGCTCGACGATCTCGCCGTCAATGGACAGAAACGCCATCCCGTCGCCTGCCAGGTGGGTCAGCGCCAGGCCGTTGCCGCCGAGAAAGCGGCCGATGTTGAGCGTGACCTCCACGCCGTAGTCCACCGTCGACTCCGCGCAGAGAAAGCTGTGCCGCTCTGCGATCACGCGTCCGTATTGGCGCAGCGGCAGCGCGAGGATGTGCCCAGGCATGCGCGTGGTGAACTGCACCACGGATTCGCCTCGCGCGGCGCGATAGTAGGTGAGAAATACGCTGTTGCCGCTCAGCGCCCGCCGAAACATGCCTGCGAGGCCGCCCGGCGCCCGCGTCTCCATGTACGTGCCTGGCGTCATCGAAAGCAGGCACCCCGCCTCCGAAAACACGCTTTCTCCCGGTTCCAGTCGAATTTCGAGCGTCTGCATGGTCGAGCCCTCAATGCGGTATTCCATTCCACTCCTCCTCTTCGCGACGAAACGCCTGTACAGTTGGGGTGATCGTACCACAAGCGGCGAGCGGTATGGGTCGGATGTTGTCGACTTGACGCCCGCGCAGGACATTTATACAATGTAAATGTTAAACGATAGAAAGATTAGCTCGTTATAAAGATTTGGCGACGTGAACGATTGCGCATCAGGAGGATGGCGGATGCAAGGGGACATGGACGCGCTGACCCAGCGGTTTGCACAGTCGCTCGGCGTGCTGGCGCAGGAGTTTGGACCACACCTGCTGAATCGGCTGCACACGGGCCTCACCGCGGGCCAGTATTTCACCATGCAGATGATTCGGCGCGAAGGGCGGCTCAAGGTGTCGCAGCTCGCGGAGCGGCTGGAGGTGACGCCGAGCGCCATCACGGTGATGATCGATCGCCTCGAGCATCATGGTTACGTGTCGCGGCTGCGGGATGAAGAGGACAGGCGCGTCGTCGTGATCGAGCTCACGCAGGCCGGGCGCGCCAAGCTCGCCGAGGTGGAGCGGGCGTGGTTCGAGATGATGCGGCAGATGGTGTCGCGCATCGAGCCCGGGGCGTTTGAACAGTGCGTTTCAGCCCTGGAAACGATGGTCACGGCAGCGAAACACCTTCGAACGGAGTGGGATGGGGAGGAGATTCCCCGACAGGAGGTATGACATTGAGCGCCGCGTACGAGGTGCAGAGTACCAATCAAATCACCGGCGCCCGCAAGTGGTGGGCGTTTGCCACCGTGCTCGTGACAATGTTCTTCTCGTCGCTGGATCAGACCGTGGTGTCGACGGCGATGCCGACGGTGATCAGCGACTTGCACGGTTTGAATTTGTACACGTGGGTGTTCACCGCCTACATGATCACGTCGTCCATCACAGTACCTATCTACGGTAAGCTGTCGGATGTGTTTGGGCGCAAGCCGTTCTATTTGTTCGGCCTCGTGATGTTCGGCGTCGGATCCGCCATCTCGGGCCAGGCGCACAGCATGATGGAACTCGTCTGGGCGCGCGCGGTGCAGGGCGTGGGCGCGGGAGCCATGATGAGCATGCCGCGGGCGACGGTCGGGGACATCTTTTCCCCGAAGGAGCGCGCCCGCTGGATGGGCGTGATGATGGCCGTGTTTGGGCTTTCGAGCATTGTAGGGCCGGCCATTGGCGGTTTCATCACGGACGACTGGTCGTGGCGCTGGGTGTTTTACGTGAACCTGCCGTTCGTGATCGTGGCCATCGTCGGCGTCGTATTCGCACTGCCCAGGGTTCGGACGAAGGATCAGGTCAAGGTGGACTGGCAGGGCGCGGCGCTTCTCACCGTCGGCCTTGTGCCCATCCTGCTCGCACTCACGTGGGCAGGAAGCAAGTACGCGTGGGGCTCCTCTGAAATCCTCGGCATGTTGGCAGGCGGCGTGGTGGTGCTGGTGGTGTTCGTGTTCTGGGAGATGCGGGCGCCGGATCCGCTTGTCGCGCCGTGGCTGTTCCGCAACCGCATCTTCACCACGTCGCTCGTGCTGCAGTTGCTCGTGGGAATGGCGATGTTCGGAAGTCTGATGTACCTGCCCATCTTCGTCCAGGGCGTGATCGGACTCAACGCGCAGAACAGCGGTTGGATCATGACGCCGATGATGGGCGGTTTCATGGTTGGGAGCATGGTTTCTGGACAGGTGATGTCCAAGACGGGGCGGTACCGCCATGTGGCTTGGCTGTCGGGCGCCGTGATCGTGGTGGGTTCCATCTTGTTGAACCGGATTGACGTGCACACGTCGTGGCCGACCATCATGGTGGACATGGTTGTGCTGGGCCTTGGCATTGGCGCCTTGATGCCGCTCATGAACATGGCGGTGCAAAACGCATTTCCGTATCGCGTGATGGGGACGGTAAACGCGAGCCAGCAGTTCGTGAGTTCGCTCGGCGGCGTCGTTGCTTCGCCGGTGTTTGGAACCGTGCTGAATCACGCCTTTTCGAACAAGCTGAGCGCGTCCCTTCCTCCGGCGCTCTCAGCGGTGAAGGGAAAACTCGGTTCGCTGAACCCGCAGGCGCTGCTCACCTCTCAGGCGCAGAAGGCCATCGCATCGGAATTCGACCGACTTGGCCCTGCGGGGCAGGCGCTCTATCACCAGCTGATGCAGGCAGTGAAGTTGTCCTTGACGTACGGAATCCAAAAGCTGTTCTTGGTGGGCTTGATCTTTTCCGCGCTCACGTTCATCGGTACGTTCTTCCTGCCTGAGGTGAAGCTCAAGGGTGAAGAATATTTTCGCGCTGAGGAGAACGAGGAACACGCGGGCTGAGCCGCGTCGGATACAGCCGCTCACAAGGGCTCACGAGAAGCCCTGGAGCGGCTTTTTTGTCGGCTGCCTGTGCGGTCGTTACAAACTGTTCAAGCTCGTGCCGCGGTTTGTTCAAAAACCTACACATAGAGTGCATTTTTTTCGAAGTATATGGTGATACGATCCAAGTGTAAGGAGCGCTCCAAGTATCACTTGTGATCACGAGTATGGAAGGGGGAGAGCTCATGCCGAGTGAAGTCGCGTTGGCGCGGTGGCAGTTTGGCATCACCACGGTGTATCACTTCTTCTTTGTACCGGTGACCATCGGTCTCGTGTACCTGATTGCCATCATGGAGACCTTGTACGTCGCCAAAAAGGACGATCGTTACAAGCAGATGGCGCAGTTCTGGGGGAAGATCTTTCTCATCAACTTCGCGGTGGGCGTGGTGACGGGCATTTTGCAGGAGTTCCAGTTCGGCATGAACTGGGCGAATTATTCCCGCTTTGTGGGCGACGTGTTTGGCGCGCCGCTGGCGATTGAGTCGCTGCTCGCATTTTTCCTCGAATCTACGTTTCTCGGCGTCTGGATGTTTGGATGGGATAAGCTCTCGAAGCGCATGCACGTGGCGTCCATCTGGCTGGTGGCCATCGGGACCACGCTCTCGGCGTTCTGGATCCTGACCGCGAATGCCTTCATGCAGCACCCGGTGGGCTACACGCTCAAAGACGGTCATGCCGAAATGTCGAGCTTCGGCGCGCTCCTGACCAACCCGCAGTTGTGGTACGAATTTCCGCACGTGTTTCTAGGAGCACTCGTGACCGGCGCGTTCGTCGTCATGGGCATCAGCGCGTATCAACTGTTGCGCAAGCGCCACATCGAGGTGTTCCAGCCGAGCTTCGCGATTGCATCCATCGTGGCCGTGGCCGCGAGCTTTCTCGTGATGGTCGTCGGGCACGAGCAGGCGCAGTATCTCCTCGTGTCCCAGCCGATGAAGCTGGCGGCTTCGGAGGCGCTTTGGCAGACCAGTGGCAGCCCGGCTCCGTGGACGCTGTTCGCCATCATCCACGCTGGCGCGCACAAGAACACGTGGATGATTCAGATTCCATACCTCCTCAGCGTGCTCTCTTACAACCGGTTGTACGGCAGTGTGCCCGGCATCCTCGAACTCCAGCAACAGATGCAGGCGAGATATGGCGCGGGCAATTACATTCCCGACGTCCCGGTGATCTTCTGGAGCTTCCGCATCATGGTCTTCGCGGGTGCTCTGATGTTCCTCGCCTCCGCGTGGGGCGTGTGGCGGATCATTCGCAATCGATTGGTTCCTAGCAGGCGCTACCTGAAGTGGATGCTCTGGGCCACGTCCTTGCCCTTCATCGCGAACAGCATGGGCTGGATCATGACCGAAATGGGGCGACAGCCGTGGGTGGTGTACGGCCTGCAGCTGACGCGAGACGGGGTGTCACCGACCGTGTCCGCGGGCGAGGTGCTCACGACCCTCATTGTTTTCACGGTGCTCTACGGTCTTCTTGCCGTGGTGGACCTGTTCCTCATCGCGCGCGTCGTGCGACAGGGGCCAGTGGAAGACGATCACGGCGATGAATCCGAGTCGCTTTCGCCAGTGGCGCTTTGATGGGCGTGCGACGAGCCTTAGGAGGTACGCGAGATGACACTTGAATCGTTCTGGTTTGCGATCATCGCCGTGTTGTTCATCGGCTTCTTTTTCCTCGAGGGCTTCGACTACGGCGTGGGCATCCTGGTTCCGTTTCTCGGCAAGACGGATGGGGAACGCAGGCTGCTCATCAACACCATCGGGCCGTTCTGGGATGCCAACGAGGTGTGGTTCATCACGGCTGGCGGAGCGATGTTCGCCGCCTTTCCGGGCTGGTATGCCACGCTGTTCAGCGGATTTTACATGGCGCTCTTTCTGCTGCTGGTGGCGCTCATCGGGCGAGGTGTCGCCTTCGAGTTTCGCAGCAAGGTGGAGAACCCGGCTTGGCGGACGTTCTGGGACTGGGTCATCTTCGGCGGCAGCCTGTTGCCACCGCTCCTCTGGGGCATTGCCCTCGCCAACATGATGCACGGCGTTCCGATTGATCAGAACAAGAATTACGTCGGATCGTTCTGGGATCTCATCAGCCTGTACTCCGTCATGGGCGGGGTGAGCATGACGCTTCTCTTCGTCCTGCACGGGGCGCTCTTCATCTCGCTTAGAACGTCCGGCGTGCTGCAGGAGAGAGCTCGAGCGGCGGCCACGGCCATCGGCGCGTGGGCGACGGCGCTCACCTTCCTGTTCGTCGTGCTGAGCTATCTCGAGACGGATATGTTCACGCGCCGGGGCATTGACCCGGGGGTCGTGCCTGTCCTGGCCGGTTTGGCGCTGTTCTCGGTCCAGTTCTTCATTCGCGCGAAGCGCGACGGTTGGGCGTTCTTCATGACGGGGCTGACCATCGTTCTTTCGACCATCACGGTCTTCATGGACCTGTTCCCGCGGGTGATGGTCAGCTCGCTGAATCCGGCGTGGAGCCTGACGATTTATAACACGGCATCGAATCCGTATTCGCTGAAGGTGATGACCATCGTCGCGCTGACGGTGGTGCCGTTCGTTCTCCTGTACCAGGGATGGAGTTACTGGGTGTTCCGGAAGCGGTTGTCGAGCGATCACCCGCTCGAATACTGAGGAACGAAGGTGAAGCCCATGCGTTCCGTCACTCGTCACCTGCCTGTCGCGACGCGCCAGGAACGACGTACGTTCCTGCTCGCATCCGCCGCATCCGCGCTCGCCGGGCTCTTGGTCCTGCCGCAGGCGTGGTACCTGTCGCGGGCTGTGAGTTCTGTATTCCCGCGTGCGGACGGGGCACATGCGTGGTTCGCCGCGCTCATCGCGTTTTTCGCCGTGATCGCGGCGAGAGCGGTCCTGATGGCAGTCGCCAAGTGGCTGTCCCAGCGCTTCGCCTCGCATGTCAAACGGCGCATTCGGCGCGAGATGGTCGAGCAGATGGCTGCGCTTGGGCCGGTGGAGGTACGCCGCCATCCGGCCGGAGCATGGCGGACGTGGCTCACGGACGGGATCGACGGAATGGACGCGTATCTCGCGAGCTATCTTCCGCAAGCGGCTGCGTCCGCGGCGGTGCCGATCGCCATCCTCGCGTTTGCTGCGGTCGAGGATCGGTTGACGGCCGTCATTCTTGCGGGGACGGTGCCCTTCATGGTGCTGCTGCTTGTCCTCGTGGGGCAGGCGGCGCAGAAAGCCACCGACAGGCGGTTTGAGGCCCTCGAACGCCTCGGGGGCCACTTCCTCGACGTGGTGCGCGGGCTCTGGACGCTGAAGGTGTTTGGGCGCAGCCGGGCGCAGGTGGACATCATCGAGCGCGTGGCGGACGACTATCGGCGAACGACCATGAAGGTGCTCCGGCTCGCGTTTCTGTCCTCGCTCGTGACGGAGCTTTTCACCATGGTGAGCATCGGCCTCGTGGCCGTCTCGCTGGGCATCCGCTTGTTGAACGGCCGCATGGACTTCGGCGTGGCCCTCGTGCTGCTCCTGCTCGCGCCGGAATATTACCTGCCGATTCGCACGGCGGGTGCCCAGTATCACGCGGCGCGGGACGGCGTGGCGATGCTTGAGCGGCACCGGGAGGTGCTCGAGACGCCGATATCTTCCATGCCGCTACGCGACGGAGGCCGGACGTCGCTCGTGAGCCCGCAGGGCGTCGCCATCGAGTTTCGTCACGTCACCGTCCGCTATCCCGGCGCCACGAAGCCCGCGCTTCAGGACGTCTCGTTCCGCATTGGGCCGCGCGAGTTGGTCGCCGTCGTCGGGCCGAGCGGCGCGGGTAAGAGCACGCTCCTCGCCGTGCTGCTCGGCTTCATCCGGCCGGAGTCAGGCGAGGTGCTGGTCGGCGGCGTGCCGCTCGACGAGATTGATCTTGGCGCGTTTCGCCGTCATCTGGGCCTCGTCGCGCAGGAGCCAACGTGGTTCCACGCGACGTTGCGCGATAACGTCACGTGGAAAGAGCCGCGATCCGACGAGGAGATTCGGGAGGCGCTGTGGATGTCGGGGCTCGACCAGGTCGTCGAGCGGCTGCCTGGCGGCATGGATACGGAGATCGACGGCGAGCGGGTGCAGCTTTCGGGCGGCGAGCGGCAGCGGCTGGCCCTGGCGCGCCTGGTCCTCCGGAGGCCGGCCGTGGCGCTGCTCGATGAGCCGACGAGATCGCTCGATCTCGCCACCGAGCGCGCGCTTGAGGGGCATCTGATTCCTTGGTTACGGCAGCGCACTTCCATCGTTGTCGCGCATCGACTGAGCGTGGCACTCGCGGCCAATCGCGTCCTCGTCCTCGACGGCGGTCGGCTCGTCGAACAGGGCAGACCGGAGGAACTTCTGCGTGCGCATGGCTATTTTCACGCTATGGTGAGCCGTTACCGTGGCGAGGAGGTGCTTGCCTGATGAGACGCGTGCGCTGGATGTGGGGATTTGTGCGTCCAGTCGTCGGCCGTGTGGCGGGTAGCACTGGGCTTTCCTCCGCCACGTTCGTGGCCGCTGCGGCGATGATGGCGACGGCGGGCTACCTGATTTCCGCCGCGGCGCTCAAACCGTCGACGATTCTGATGCTGTGGGTGCCCATTGTGGGCGTGCGGTTTTTCGGCACCAGTCGGGCGGCGTTTCGTTATCTCGAGCGCCTGATTTCGCACGACACCGTCCTTCGTCTGACGGCACGCCTGCGCGCGATCGTATTTTCGCATCTAGAGCGCCATCCGGATTCCTTGATTGGCCGTCGCACCGTGTCGACCCTGGATCTCATCCTGACGGACATGGAACGAGTGCAGAACGGGCTTCTGAGGCTTCTTTTGCCGCTCGGGAGCGGCCTTGCTTCGAGCGCGCTGGTGGGTGCATGGCTCGCGCGGATGGATCTGAGCCTCGCGGTGACATTCGCGCTCGGCGTTCTCGTGGCAGGAATCGGGGCACCGTTACTGGCCTTGTTGATCTCGAATCGCTGGCATAGCTCGAGGTTCGCCATTCGCCAGAGGCGCGAAGCCGGGATGGACGATCTCGTCCGTGGGATCGAGGAGCTACTCGCGCATGGCGAGATTGACGAGATGCTCGCGCGCCTGGACAGTTGGGAAGAGGAGGAGGAGCGGCTGACTGCTCACCTCGACGCCGTGCGCGCGATCCTCGATGGAGCGTTGTATGTGGGCGCTACGGCTACTGTGGCGGTCGTTCTCGCCGAGGCCATCGAACTGCATCTCATGTCGCACTTGCCTGGCACGATGATAGCAGCCGTGACACTCATGGTCATGGCGGCCATGGAACCTTGGACCACTGTGGGACCAGCATTCGCGGATGCTTTTGAGGTGAGCCGGTCGGTTGCGAAGATGGCCGATCTCGCGCCGGTGTCGAGCGGGGAGGTCGGTCCACAAGCGGAGAGCGAAGGGGCGTCGGCCACTTTGCCACTCGCTCTCGCTTCTACCCATACGGCGTTCTCGACGCGTGGTCTTTCCTGCCGCCGAGGAGACGTGTGGGCGCTGAGGGACGTCGACATCGAGGTCCCCCGTGGTCACCGGGTTGCCATCGTTGGGGACAGCGGGGCCGGTAAATCGACGTTGCTCCACGTGGCGCTAGGTCTCGTCGCCTACGATGAGGGCGAGGTGCGATGGTTCGGCCATCCACTCGTCGGCTTGGCGGAGGCTGAGCTTCGACGTCTCGTCACAGCGGTGCCGCAGGATACATACATCTTCCATACGACACTTCGCCAGAATCTCTTGCTCGCGAGGCCTGATGCTACGGACGAGGAACTCATGACGGCCCTCTCCATCGCGCAGCTCGAGGATCTCGTTTCGCGGCTTCCGAAGGGGCTCGACACGGTGCTGCATGATCGCGGGTACTCGCTCTCGGGCGGTGAGCGTCAGCGGCTTTCTCTCGCACGGGCTGTGCTCTCTGGGGCCGAGGTCGTACTCTGTGACGAACCGACTTCTTCGCTTGACGTCGAAACGGAACGCTCGTTCATGGAAGCGTTTTTTACCGCGCTGCGAGACAAGACCGTAGTCTGGGTCACCCACCGGCTTACGGGTATGGAATACATGGATCAGATCTTCGTATTACACGAAGGACGCGTCGTCGAACGCGGTACGCATCGCGAGCTTGTTTATCGAGGCGGCGTCTACAGCGAGTTGTGGAGCATTCAACGAGAAGTAGGGTCCAGTGTCCTCACGAACGGAGTGTTTGGCGAGTCGGTATGACGTGTAGGACTAGGTTTAGATGTCGAGACTATGGGGGGAGGAGACATATCGCGAGAGACCACACGTGATGGTGCGTTCCATCTGGTTCAGGAGGCACGTATGGGAAGCAGGGTGGAGTTTCTCCAAAGTGTATGCATCGTCATTGGGGTCGAGTTGAGCGTCATTTTCCTTCTGCTGCTATTGTTATCTCCATGGCTATTGCGGACTTTCTTCAAACTGGCGGTGCGCAGATTTACAGAAATTCTATTCCGAGATCCTTATACGAACAATCTGTTAGAGGGTTACACGGCGCTTAAAAAATTTGGTCTACAATGGACGTTGGAAAATGAGTTGCGCGCGCAAAGCGGAAGAGCGTTAGAAAAGCCGATTGGGACAGGACGCTCTTTCCCGCATTTTGACGGACTGCTCCTCACGCCGGGCCCTCTTCGCCGCCGCCCTCTTGAGTTGACGGATCCAGTGGATCTTCAGGTCACCATCGGTCGACACTGTAAACGGCCGCTGCAATTGTCGATGCCAATTCTCGTAAGTGCCATGGGATATGGTGTTGCTTTACGAAAGCCCATTGTCCAAGCGATTGCACTTGGTACGGCGAAAGCTGGAACGGCATGCAATGTGGGGCAAGGCCCCGTCGTAGCGGAATGGACGCACTGGGCAGACAAATGGGTGGTTCAGTACCATCGCGCGCCATGGCGCGGGGGCGAATCGGCTTTCCAACGAGCACATATGATTGAAATTCGCTTCGGACAAGGAGCGAATGTCGGTTCTGGGACGTTTGTGTCCGCGAAAGGTTTGGATCGAACTACCCGCAGAGACTTGGGGCTGACCGATGCATCGGACGTGGCCTATATACCGGCCGGCCATCCCGAAGTCGAGCGAATGCTCGCCTTTCGCTCTCTAATCAGAAGATTAAGGAAAATAAGCGGAGGAGCCCCCATTGCGGTTAAGATTCCAGCGAGTCACTACATCGAGCAAGACATTGAGTGGGCTGTGAAAGCTGGCGCAGATGTGATTGTGGTCGATGGGGCACAGGGTGGGACCCATGCGTCTCCTGCGGTGCTCGTTGACGATTTTGGGATTCCCACACTCTCCGCCCTTTGTCGTGCTGCTCGATTTCTGCGCGAGCGAGGGTACCAAGATAGGGTGGACCTCATTGTCTCGGGCGGGATTCGAACGCCGGGGGACATTATGAAAGCGCTCTGTTTGGGCGCTTCGGCGGTTTACATGGGGACAGCTGCACTATTTTCAGTCGTGCATACTCAACTCGCGCGCACACTGCCGTTCGAACCTCCGACTCAGATCGCGTGGGCCAATGCGGAGATTTCGGCGAAGTTTGACGTCCGCACCGGGGCAGAGTCGTTGGCAAAGTTTCTTCAGGCGTGTGCCGACGAGATAGGCGTCGGCTTGCGAGCGCTCGGTAAGCCTTCGGTTCACGCCTTGGATCATAGCGACCTTGTTGCGTGGGATGCCGAGGTTGCGAGGATTACAGGGTGCCCACTCGTCTAGACGCATAGGGAAATCGAGTTTGGTGAACGCTACGGGAGAATCGCATTCCAGGTACGCTGGTGATGCAGGATGACAGGCAGAGCAGATGGGCTTCTATCGAAGCGGGTCGAAGACAACTGGTTGATGCTCCAGGCTTGTTTAGCCTCCGCTCCTGATCTCAAGAGAATGCCGTTTGAATGGAACGGATCCCTCGCCTTCGTTGTGTGGATCGACGGTCTTGTGGCTGCAGAGCGTATTCAAATGGGACTCTCGATCTTGCGCTTGGAAGAAGCGTCAAAGAAGTCCATATCATCCTTGAAGCACTTGAGGCAGCAGGCACTATGGATGTCGATGAACGCAACTGAGAAGCGAGATGACGTGGTCACAGCTGTGCTGGGAGGGAAAGCGGTTCTCTTTCAAGACGGACTCGGAACAGCTTTCATCTGGGACGTCGAGTCTTTGCCAGGTCGCCAGGTTGATCGAGCGGAAAACGAACCGACGTTACAGGGGCCGCAAGAGGCGTTCGTGGAGAACCGCGTTCTGAATATCGCCTTATTGCGGAAGAGATTGCGTTCACCAGACCTCAGGATTCTCGATTTTACAATCGGTGAGCGAACGAGAACGACGGTTTCCCTTCTATATGTCGAAGGTATTACGAAGCCTCAACTCATTCAAGAGGTCTCCTCGCGATTATCTAAGGTGTGTATTGATGGTGTGGTCGACATGAATGTGGTCAGGGAGTGGATTGCAGATGCGCCAAGGACAATTTTTCCAACCATCGAGGAAACAGAACGGCCCGAACGCGTGGTGTCGGGGCTGCTGCAGGGAAGAGTCGCAATTGTAGTGGACGGCACCCCCATGTGCATGGTGCTCCCCGCGACATTCGCGCAATTCATCACGTCGCCGGAAGACTACTACATGCATTACACGCTCGCCTTGCCTCTTCGTCTCTTGCGCCACATCATGTTTTGGTCATCGGTACTACTCCCGGCCGTGTATGTCTCGTTGTTGACGTATAACCAAGACTTGGTTCCTACGCCGCTCGTTCAAAAGATCAGTTCTCAGCGCGCCGGGATCCCTTTTCCGACGGTCTTTGAAGCGCTTTTCATGATGTTCGCGTTCGAAGCACTGAGGGAGGCGGGAACGAGACTGCCTAGAGCCGTGGGGCAGTCTGTGAGCATTGTGGGCACCCTGGTCATCGGGGAGGCTGCAGTGCGCGCCGGGATCGTGTCCGCAGGCATGATCATTATTGTCGCCGCCACCGGTATCGCCTCCTTTACCGCGCCAGCCTTGGGGATGGTGCAGGCGACACGGTTGTTACAATTTTTGTTTGTCCTATGTGCAGGCGTATTTGGACTTTATGGCGTTGCAATTCTGGGGATTTTGTTGATTGAGCCTTTT
>NZ_BCSG01000017.1 GCF_001570745.1 Alicyclobacillus mali NBRC 102425 | reverse complement strand
AAAGGGCTCGTTTAAATAAATGCCCTGATATCCGAGCCCAGGTTGGTTGGATACAACGAAATTCGAGTTCTTTTCGAGCATGGGAAGTTGTTGTGCCGGAACTTGATCTGCTAGCTGAATGCTCCCGTTTTCCAAATTGGTGATCTCGACGTTTGGATCTGTAAATATTTTGAATGTAACCTCGCTTAATTTCGGCTTTCCCTTCCAGTAATGGGGATTGGCTACGAGTGTGATGTGATCACCCTTCACTCGGCTTGCAAACATGAATGGCCCTGTCCCGACGGGGTGATCTGCATAATTCGCCCCTTCCTTCTTCACTGCTGTTGGAGAAACCATCATGCCGGCACGATCCGTCAGAACAGCAAGAAGGGGACTGTAGGGATGCGAGAGATGTATGACAACCGTATAGTTCCCTGAAGTTTCGACGCTCGCAATCGACGAGAGCTCACTCTTGCGAGCAGATGTGGGCGACATGTCACGGACGAGGTTAAACTTCACTGCCTCCGCATTGAACGGCGTACCGTCTTGGAATTTTATCCCTCTTCGAAGTTGGAACGTGTACACCAGTCCATTTTTTGATACGGAGTACGACTCAACGAGGTTGGGGACGATTTTCCCACTGGGTGTCAGCGAAAACAGCGTGTCGTAAATGTTGGCCATGACCTGGCGGTCCACAAGAGCACTTGAGAGCGCTGGGTCGAGTGTGGCCGGATCTGCCTGCAATCCGACAGTGAGCGTGGTCGCGCGAGCGTCAGCCGCTGCAGAAGTGGATGGCTTCGTTGGAGTTACTGACGTCCCCGCTTGCCCGCAGCCAGTGACCATTCCCACAAGTGTCACGGCCGCGAAAGCGCCAACCCATGTGCTGCTTTTCATGCGCTTCATCTGATATGAACCCCCTTGTGCTCTTATCGTCGATTCGTTTCTTCAAAAGCGTCCTTTACGTCTTGAAAACGTTCTGATATAACTCGAAGATCTTTGGCTACATGTTGCTTCATGGCCGCATGCGCACCCGTGGAATCCCCCCTTTCGATGCAGCGAATGATTCGCCAGTGGTCTTCTACGATTTCAATATCGAGATTGGGGATATAAAGTAGTGACCTCCAATAAAACTGAACCAGATCCGTAATTTCCTGCATCGCCTTAAGAATCCTTCGATTCTCCGACATCTGCCATATAGACTCGTGGAACTCCTTGTTCAACGACACAATCTCGTCCCAATCTTCTGACGCAAGCGCCTGTTCAGTCTTTTCTGCGTTCGAGTAAAGAGACTGCAAACCAGAAGGGCACATGTTCTCAGCAGCACGCTCTGCCGCCACAGGTTCAAGCGCGAGCCTCATCTCGTACAGTTCCGCGAAATCGCGCTGTGTAGGCTGAAACACCCGAACTCCGTCTGCATCTTCCACTAGAAGATCTCGTTGAATCAAAAGTCTTATCGCTTCACGAACAGGACTTCGACTTACCTGGAGCTTTTCCGCGATGTGAGTTTCCACCACCTTGTCATTCGGACGAAATTCACCCGACAGGATGGCGGTGTAGAGATACTTGTACACTTGCTTAACCAAAGGCTCTCCACGTTGAATGGCTGTCACGAATCGCCTCTCCATCCTTGTGTATACGGTCGACCGTCGACGGTCGACTAATGATTTATTTTGAATCTGATTATACGCACGATCTGTCTGCCAAATCAATTGATTCTGTAAGGTTCGTTACCACCCCTCCGTTCCAACTTGAAATAAAGTAGAAAAAGAGGTTCAATGCTCCCCAATCACCGAGAATCCGTTACCCCTCCTCCACCTCGCCCTCCACAAACGAGGTACAGTAGGCGCAACGGACAGCCTCTATCGGTATCTCGGACTTGCAAAACCGGCACGTTTTCGTGGTCGGCGCTTTCGCAGGTTCCGCCTTCCTCAGCCGGCTGAGCTGCCGAATGGCGACGAAGATCACCAGCGAGACAATGAGAAAATTCACGACTGTATTGAGGAACAAACCGTATTGGATAATGGGAGCACCTGCAGCCTTGGCCGCTGCAAGAGATGAATAGTGTTTTCCGGACAAATTGAGGTACAGGTTGCTGAAGTCGACTTTGCCAAGCAGGAGTCCGATAGGGGGCATGATCACGTCATTGACGAGCGCGGTGACCATTTGCCCGAACGCCCCTCCGACGATCACCGCGACCGCCAAGTCCATCACATTTCCGCGGCGGATAAACGCTCGAAAATCCTTGAAGAACGCGCGAAACACCACTGTACCTCCTGTTTCACAATTCAAATTTGGGCGCGGCGCATCCACACCGCTTGCTAAAGCGCCCGCCTGCCCTCCAGGGCCTTCGCGAGCGTGACCTCGTCCGCGTACTCAAGGTCGCCGCCCACCGGCAAGCCGTGCGCGATACGCGTCAATTTCACCTGAAACGGCTTCAACAGGCGCGAGATGTACATCGCGGTCGCCTCGCCCTCGACGTTGGGGTTGGTAGCAAGAATGACTTCCTCAACCTCGTTTTCGCCCACGCGGGTCACCAGTTCCCGAATCCGAATGTCCTGCGGGCCCACGCCTTCCATCGGCGAGATGGCGCCGTGCAGCACGTGGTACAACCCATGGTACTCGCGCGTCCGCTCCATGGCGATCACGTCCCGCGGTTCCTGCACCACGCAGATGACGCGCGGATCCCGGCGCGGATCCCGGCAGATGGCGCATGGTGAAGCCTCTGTAATGTTGCAGCAGACAGCGCATTCGGTAAGCCCCGTCTTCAAATCGATCAGCGACTTGGCGAAGGCATGGACATCCGCCTCGCTCATCTCGAGCACATGAAAAGCCAGGCGCGCGGCCGTCTTTGGCCCCACGCCGGGCAACTTCATGAAGTGTTCGATGGCCCGCGCCACCGGCTCTGGATACCCGTACATCTCAGAACATCCCCGGCAAGTTGAGGCCGCGCGTGTATTTGCCCATGACTTGTTCGGCGAGATCGTTCGCCTTTTGGGAGGCGTCCTGGATAGCCACGAGAATCAGATCCTGGAGCATCTCCACGTCATCCGGCGACACGACGCTCTTGTCGATCTCGACCGCCACCACGTCCTTGTGCCCATTCATGCGCACCTTGACGGCACCGCCGCCCGCCGTCCCTTCGACCACTTGCTCCGCGAGCGAAGCCTGAGCCTTCAGGATTTCCTCCTGCATCTTTTTCGCCTGACGCATCAATTGGTTCATATTCTTCATGGGTTGTCTCCCTCGTCTTCCACCGTCACTTTGTCAGCCCCAAACAGGTCAATCGCCAACTGAACCACATCCGGCGATGGCGGCTCGCCCTCTTCGCGCGATCCGGCTTGCTCGACGAGGGCCGGCGCCAACGACGCCGCAAACTCCTCCCAGTCGGCCT
This sequence comes from Alicyclobacillus mali NBRC 102425, assembly GCF_001570745.1. GTDB lineage: Bacteria > Bacillota > Bacilli > Alicyclobacillales > Alicyclobacillaceae > Alicyclobacillus > Alicyclobacillus mali. Next base: position 119,349 of record NZ_BCSG01000017.1, on the reverse strand, counting down.
GCAGGATGGCGAAGAGTTGCACAGGTTGTCCGAGCGCCTCCGCGAGTACCGCTTCAATGGCCGCGCGGTCCGCCTGTTTCATGACGGCCTCGCGGTGAATGCGGCTCTTGAATGAAAGCACCACGGCGCGCGGCGTGGCGAGCGCAACCTCCCCGTGCAAAAGCCAAGCGTGCGTCTGCACGCGTTTTGCCTTCACGGCCGCGAGAACGTCCTGCCACATCTCCCGAAGCCGTGCCTCAAGCGCCTCGTCGCGATCGCGATACAGCCGCGCCAGCGTCTCGCGCTTGCGGTGCGCGGCCGCGCGAGCGGGCGCGGGTCGGCTGCTCTTCTCGCGCGCGTCCGTCGGGCCCTGTGTCACTTCAGGCGCCGCAGGGGCCGGATCGGATGCCTGAACGGGCACATCGGTAACTTGAGCCGGCTGCTCAGGCGGGCGTCCATCCGGCCGGGTAGCCGCATCGGTGCGCGCCGGATCCACGGATGCCGCCGGATTCACGTTGCCTGCGGACCGCCTCTCGGCCGCGAGGCCCATCAGCACCGCTTCGAGCGCCAGGCGCGGCTCTTCCACGTACCGCAGTTGCGTGTAGAGTTCGCCCAGCCTGCGCATGGCGGCAAGCAACCAGTCCACCGTGACGTCATCGCGAGACACCACCGGCAGATAGGGATCCACAGGCTTGCCGGCGAGAGCGTCCGGGCGTTGCGACAGCTTGACGATAAACAAATCGCGCACCACTTGCAACAAGTCGTGCACAATGCGGCTCGCGTCCTTGCCCGACGCGTACCAGCGCCCGAGCCTGTCCACGGCCGAGAGAAACGAGCGCTCGGCGAGATCGCCCACGAGCGCGACGAGCGATCCGATGTCGACGCTGCCCACCACATCGGCGACGGTGGTGTCGTCGATCCGGCCGTTTCCAAACGCCGCCGCCTGTTCAAACAGGGCGAGCGCGTCGCGCAAGCCCCCGTCGGCCGCCTCAGCGAGCCGCCACAGCGCGGAATCAGCCGCTTCAATCGCCTGACTCTGCGCCACGAGGCGAAGGCGATCGACAATGGCTTCCGGCGCGATGCGGCGAAAGTCGAACCGCTGGCACCGCGAGATGATGGTCGCAGGAAGTCGGTGAGGCTCGGTGGTGGCGAGCACAAACAGGACGTGCGCCGGCGGCTCCTCCAGCGTCTTGAGCAGCGCGTTGAACGCCTCCGGCGTCAGCATGTGGACCTCGTCCACGATGTAGACCTTCTTCTTCGCCATCGTAGGGAGGTAATGGACGTGATCGCGCAAATCCCGAATTTCATCCACGCCGCGGTTGGAAGCGGCGTCAATTTCCTGCACGTCCACGTTGGATCCGCGCTGGATACTCGTGCAGGCCTCGCAGGCGTTACAGGGCTCGAAGCCGTCCTTGGGGTGAAGACAGTTGACCGCCTTGGCCAAGAGCTTCGCGGTGCTCGTCTTTCCCGTACCGCGCGGCCCGCAAAACAGATAGGCATGTGCCAGTTGACCGTTTTTCAGCGCGTTGGTCAAGGTCTGGCGCACGTGAGGCTGCCCGACCAAGTCCTCGAACGTCTGCGGGCGATACGCGCGGTAGAGTGCCTGGTACGCCATGCTCGGCCTCCTTCCACCGATACTCTACCACAGGAGGAGGCCCGTTTCACGGGACGCTGTCGCATGAGCCGGAAAGGGGGCTCTGGCAGAAGCCCGGACAGGAAATCCGCGCGATCCACCGAATACACCAACTATTCATACGATATGCTGTGCTGGGACGCTTGCTGGGAGGCGATGTTGTGGCGCCTGTTTTCGTCCTGCTCGCGCCCATCGTCGGCGCGCTTTGTTCGAACCTGGTCCCCGGGACAGCCGTGCCGCTTGGGTTCTGGCGCGGGCTCGTCGTGCAGTGCGCCCTCATCGCCGCGCCGCTCGCCGCCACCTGGTGGGGCCCGGTGCGCTGGCGAAACCTCCTGTTCCATCGCGCCGGCGCACGCGCCTCCCTTGGGCTGGGCATCGCCTACAGCGCGGTGTACCTGCTTCTTCTGTTCGCAGCCCAGCGGGCGGGCCTCCACGTCTCGCACTTCAATTTGGCCCGCCGCACCCTCGGCCTCCCCTGTCGTCCTTGCGCTCTACGTACCGCTGTGGGGGTTCCTCGAGGCCCTGTGGATGGCTTACGTGTACGCCTATCTCGACCTCCACGAAGTGGTCGCGCAACGCATGGGGCGCCGCGCTATTTTGGACTGTGAGCAACTTCTGACTCAGGAGGATTGGCGCTGCTGGATGACCCGAACGGACGACGATCTCATCTTCGGCAGCGACACGGTGAATGTCGTGCCGAACCCTTTCGAACTCACGCGGATTTGGCCGCCGTGATCGGCCACAATGCGCTGACAGATGGCGAGACCCAGGCCCGTGCCCTTCTCCTTCGTGGTGTAGAACACGTCGAAAATGCGGTCAAAGAGGTAGTACGGAATCCCCGGCCCTGTGTCGGAGAACTGAAGCTCCACGCGACCGTCCTCGGCGCGGGCGCGAATGGTCAGCCGCCCGCCCGCCTCCATCGCCTCCATGGCGTTGCGCGCAAGGTGGACGAAGAGCTGCTCCATCATGCCGCGGTCCGCCTGCAGTTCGAGTTCCGCAGGCACTTCGTACACCGTCTCGACTCCGCGCTTGCGGGCCTCCTCATCGAGCCAGGGGCGTAATTCGGCCAGCAATTCGGCGACGGAGACGTCCGTCCACGCCATGTCCTGCGGCTTCGATAGGAGCAAAAGCTCCGTCACAAGCGCGTTCACCCGCTCGATTTCCTGCATCATCACGCGGATGTACGCGATCTCGTCAAGCATGTCCGCGCGCTCGAGGCGCTGCTCCAACAGTTGCAGGAATCCCTTAATGGTCGTGAGTGGATTTCGAATCTCGTGAGCGACACCGGCCGCCAACCGCCCGATGGTAGCAATGCGCTCAATTTTCTCCGTGTGCTGGTTGAGCAGCGCAAAGTTGCCCATATCCCGCATCACAATGTACACGCCCGTTTCGTCCGTCTCAGCGTGACGGGCGACGAACGAATCCATAAGGACGTGGCGTACGGTGCCGTCCACTTCCCATTTGACCACCGCGTCACGGTACTCGCAGTCTTCGGCGACGATACGGCACAGCAACTGATACTCCTCGGAATCTATCGACAGCACCTCGCAAAGAGGCGCCATGCACCGTTCCTCTGTCCAGCCGAACAAGTCCTTGGCGAGCCTGTTCTCCAGCCGAATGAGCAGGTCTTTCGAGAGAAACACCACGCCCGCGTGGATGAGGTTCACTTGCCCGGCGTCCGGTTCTCGAACCGCACCCGACTTGCGTGTCTCGCGCACAAGCATCACCCACTCTATGTCGCAGTCGTTGTCTTGGGTGTATTCGTAGCACCGAGAGCAAATCCTGCCCCATCGACGAAAGATCCCGCCATTCGACGACGTTCGACACAGGTGTAGCACATGCCCGCTGGATACATGGCAAAACGCGACCTTGAACCAAACCCCGATCAGGCACCCCCGCGTCGCCCGAAAGGTCTCCCTTAGTGCTGCTTCCGTCAGGACCTGACACGGTTCGGGAGTTTTCGCCGCGCGGGACCCAATCAGGATTTGGTCCAAAGCCGCGTTTTTTCACCCATTTTGGCACAATCGGTGCCCGGCTCACCGGACACCGATTTTCTGGCGGAGAGAGTGGGATTCGAACCCACGAGGCCCTTGCGGACCTACCCGCTTTCGAGGCGGGCTCTTTCGACCACTCAGACATCTCTCCGCGGTCATCTCGCATCGCTTCCCCACTGCGCCTGCGTGCGGCGCTTCCGGAAGAAGTCCTTTAATAGTTTAGCACAATCGTCCGCCAGAATGCCAGAGGTAATTTGCGGCGCGTGATTCCAAAGCCCTGGCTCCAGGAGTCGAACCCTGGACATCACGGCCCCGCCCTTCGCATCCGTCGCACCGTACACGAGGCGCTGAACACGCGATAGGACGATGGCCCCGGCACACATCGGACAAGGCTCGAGTGTTACATATAAGACGCAATTTGTCAAGCGCCAGCCGCCCAATCGGCGGCTCGCGTCCTCAATGGCCAGCATCTCCGCGTGCGCCGTCCCATCCCGCCACGTTTCCCGGCGGTTGAACCCCTCGCCGACGACGCGCCCGTCCTCCACCACCACGGCGCCGACCGGCACCTCGCCCCAGCGAGCAGCCTCTTCCGCCAGTTCCAGCGCCCGGCGCATGAACCGCTCGTCGGCTATCTGGTCGTTCATGTGTGCGATCCGCCCTCGCTTTCCATCGGTGCGGAATCGCCGCCCGCAGCGTCGGACTCGGCGCTCGCGTGGCGCGGGTGGCTCGACACCCAGAGCGCTGCCTGGGTCAGCTCGCGGAGGATGTCGGATCGAAGCTGGGGCCGGAGATATTCCACCTGAACGTAGAGTTGCCCCTCATCCGTCGTGGCGTAGCGCGGAGGCAAGTGATTCAGCGCCATCGCCAGGACGTCGTCGAGGCATTGCTGGCAGTGGCACGGCAGCAGCTTCTGAAGCTCCGGATCTTTCCATATCTGTCTCGCCAGCACCTCGGTCATGTTGACGACGGCCATCCGCATCGCCTCCTCGCGCAGCCCCTTCTCGCCCCAGTATACCAAAACAGCGATGCGCCGCGCCGACTCCTGGGCACCTATCCCGCCCCGCCCGCATAAGGTATGGCGATTTCGTGATCTACGCCAAGTGGCGTCATGCGAGGAGGAACTGCCCATGTGCGGAATTGCTGGCTGGGTCGACTGGACGCGCGATCTGCGGCCGGACATCGACATCGTGAAACAAATGGGGCAGACGCTCGTGTCGCGCGGCCCCGACGCAAGCGGCTGGTTCGCGGCGGCGCACGCGCTCTTCGCCCATCGCCGGCTGATTGTGGTCGATCCGGACGGCGGCAAGCAGCCGATGACCCGCACGGTGAACGGACGCAGCTACACCATCGTGTACAACGGCGAGCTGTACAACACAGAAGACCTGAGGCGCGATCTCGCCGCGCGCGGCTACGGCTTCGATGGCTATTCGGACACCGAGGTGCTGCTCGTCTCGTACATCGCCTGGGGCGAGGCGTGCGTGGAACGGCTGAACGGCATCTTTGCGTTTGCCATCTGGGATCAGGCCGAGGAGAAGCTCGTGCTCGGGCGAGATCGTCTGGGCGTGAAACCCCTGTTTTTCACGCGCATCGGGGATGGATTGGCGTTTGGGTCCGAGCTCAAGGCGCTCCTCGCGCACCCGAGCGTGGAGCCGGTCCTCGATGAGACAGGGCTCGCCGAGATCTTCGCCATCGGCCCCGCGCGCACTCCCGGGCTCGGCGTGCTCAAAGGCATCGAGGAATTGAAGCCGGGGCATCTGCTCATCGCCCGGCCCGAGGGGATCTCCGTCCGCCGCTACTGGAAGCTCGAGAGCCTCGAACACACCGATTCGCTGGAGAAGACGGTGGAGACGGTGCGCCACCTCTTCATCGACACCGTCGAACGCCAGTTGGTCTCCGACGTGCCGCTCGGGACGTTCCTGTCGGGCGGCCTCGACTCGAGCGCGGTCTCGGCCGTTGCGGCGCGCTATTACCAGCGGATGGGGCGCGATCCCCTGCACACCTACGCCATCGAGTTCGTCGACATGGAGAAGTACTTTCAGGCCAACGCGTTCCAGAAGAGCCTCGACGGCCCGTGGGCCAAGATGATCGCCGAGCACATCGGGAGCATCCATCACCCCATCGCCTTTGACACGCCGGATTTGGAGCACCATCTCGGCGATCCGCTGTTCGCGCGCGATCTCCCCGGCATGGCCGACATCGACACGTCGCTTTACCTGTTCTGCAAGCGCGTGAAGGAAGACGTCACCGTGGCCCTGTCCGGCGAGGCGGCGGACGAAGTGTTCGGCGGTTATCCGTGGTTTCACCGCGAGGACGCGCTCGCCGCGGACACGTTCCCATGGTCGCTCAGGCTGTACGAGCGCATGGCCATCATGTCGGATGAACTCAAGCACCGCATCCGCCCCGAGTCGTACGTCAGGGAACGCTACCACGAGGCACTCGACGAGGTTCCACGCCTGCCGGGCGAAACCGGTCGCGCCGCGCGCGTGCGGGAGATTGGCTATTTGTCCATCACGCGCTTCATGCCCACGCTGCTCGACCGCAAGGACCGCATGAGCATGGCGTCCGGCCTCGAGGTGCGCGTGCCGTTCTGCGATCACCGGCTGGTGGAATACGTGTTCAACATTCCTTGGGAGCTGAAGACGGCGGGCGGCGAGGTGAAGGGCATCCTGCGGCTGGCCATGGAGGACTTCCTGCCGCGCGAAGCCCTGTACCGCAAGAAGAGCCCGTACCCCTCCACGCCCCACCCGGCGTATCTGGCCCTTGTGCGCCAGCGGGCTCTCGCCGTGCTGGACGATCCGTCCTCGCCCATCCTGCCGTTTGTCGATTCGAACGCCATTCGCGCCTTGGCGGAGATGAGCAAGCATCCCATGGAGCACCGGCCGTGGTTCGGCCAGATCATGGGCACGGCTCAGATGTTCCACTACCTGTGGGAAGTGAACGAGTGGATGAAGGCGTACCGCGTGCGGGTCGTGTGAGACAGCTGCGCCCAACCTAAGGCCGGGCCGAGGCACCGACGGACGGCTCGCGCGCCGCGCATAGGGCCTCCGCCTTTCGCGCACGCTAGCGGGAGACCGAAGGAGGCTGGTCACCGTGGTACCTGACTGGCTATGGGGACTCGCGTTTGTCGTGGGCATCGCCGCGGCGTGGGCCGTGGTGGACATCCGCGTGCGGCGGCACGACGCGAAGACGGGCCGAGGGCGTTAGCTCGGCCCGCTCGCGCTGCGGACCAAGCGGCCGCGTCCCGTCAAGCGCTCGGCGAGAAGGTGTATGTGTTGTGCATCGTGTTGACGATGCCGACGCCGTTCGAGAAGACGATGCCCACGGGCTTCACACTCGACGGAAAGCGGAGCCGCTCTCCCGTGAGCACGTTTTCTCCCCCGTACGCGTCCGAATTGATGGCGTGCCACCACACCTCGTGCCCGCCCACCGCCACGTAGGACGGCGTCGAGGCGATGTGCAGCGTCTGGCCGGTCGCTGACACGTAGGCCATGACACCCGCCGCATTGGACGACCACGCGTAAATGCCGTTTGCCGCGCACAGGGTGGTGGGATTCTCGTTCTCCCCGTGCGCCACGGTGACAGCGCGATGGTGGGCGAGATCGTCGAGATCAAGCGTGAACGGGATTTTCATCGGGACGCGCAGGACGTCCCCCGCGCGCTCCTCGACCAGGGCGACGGTCGAGCCATCGACGGCGAAGTCCGTCGCGACCTCCCCTAGGCCCTGCGCCGCGCTTATCAGGACGACGCGATCCGCTCCCGTTTCGAGATTTCGGTCGTGGAGCTCTGTTTCGACGGTCTCGGACTTGACCGAACTCTGCACGGTCTCTGTGAGATACCAAAGGTGATTGCTGACCAGTTGCATTTTCAAGAGCACGCCGTTCGCGGGCGACGCGCGCCACACTTCAGACGCCCGTTGGGTCTTCACATGATACGCGTCCACGCGCGTCAAGCCGTCCGACATGTCCATCGTGACGTACTGCCAGACAACCCAGTCGCCGCTCGCCTGCTCGTCGTACGTCTCGCGATAGCGTTCAGCGCCTGGCTGAGGCAAATACGCGTGCAGATGGCTCGCCCAGATGCGCCCGTACGCGTACGATCCCGGCTTGGGCCCGCCCGGCACCTGCACGCCTGGCGTCGGACAGAGGAAGCCTGCCGTCGGGCTGTAGGCATCGGCTGGGAAAGGAAACGCAACGGGTGCGGCCGACACGCGAACGGTATGAACCGCTGAGGACGGCTGCACCGCCCGAATGTCCGCCGCAAACTTCCCCAGCCAGCTCCCCGCAGCGAGGAAAAGGACGGTCACAGAGACCAGCGCAGACTTGGTCATGAACGACATAAGGCCCCCCACGCGCACTTGCGCCGAAGAAATTTCACCCATTCCCCGCCGTGCGAATCTGGAAATCTATCTGATTTTTTCGCTTCGATCACAGAATACCTGAATTGGTATGAGGCATCAAGACTGTGGTGCTTCCGGCTGTGCAGATGGAAAAGCGGCGCCGACGGCCCCCATGGGCCTCAGCGCCGCTCTCCAGGAGAATCAAGCGGGTGCACGGGTTCGTCGTGTTGGCGCATCACGTGATCCCAATACAGCAGTCCACCGCCGACGAGCATGAGCATGACCGAAAGGATGATCATCCACATGATGGTTTCGGAATCAAGGCCTTGAAACCATGACGCAAATTCAGGGCCCACGGCGCTCCACCCCGCTTTCCGCGGCTAGTGTGCGCCGAATGCCTCACGGTTATACGGCACCGCGCCCCCGGGCGAGATGGAGCTTGTACACGTATTCGCACAAAAACTCGATGGCTTCCAGGTGCCGGCGCGCATCGTCCGGCGTGTCCCCCCACGCGTACACGCCGTGCGCGCGCACCAAGACGGCGGGAACGTCGGCCTGCGCCGCCTCGGCCACCGCTGAGCCGAGCCGATGAAGGTCCGCCCAGTTGGGCACAATCGGGATGCGCACGGCGGCACCTTCCTCCCAGTGGCCGAGCGCCTTGACGAGCTCGTGCCCGCGGATTTCCACGAAACCTTGCTCTGCATACAGCTCGCTCACCAGGTTGTTGTAGACCGTGTGGACGTGGAGAATGCTGCCGCACTCGAACTTCTGGTACAGCGCCACGTGCACCGTGGTCTCCGCAGAAGGCTTGTACGGCGTATCGCCTTGCGCGCGCATGTCCGCGTCAAGCAGCAGCACGTCCTCGGGCTGAAGCCGGGTCTTGTCCGCGCCGCTTCGCGTGATGGCAAACGTGAGCGGCTGATCCGACACCCGCACCGAGAGATTGCCGCTCGTCGCGGGCAACCAGCCACGGCTCGCCGCGAACTGGGCAAGCTCCATCACGCTCGTCTGCGCCTCATGAAAGGTGGGCATACAGTTCGCTCCCCTTGTCCAGAATCGCCGCTGTGATGTCGTCAAACGTCTCAAACGGAAGGTGGGGCAGGCCCAGCTCCCGCGCCAAGCGCAGGAGATCGCTTCTCGCAAAGACGAAATCGGCCATCTTCGCAGCTTTGACATCCGTGACCCCATCGCCGATGGCGATGACGCGATCGCCCGGCTGCGCGATTTCGCGGATGACGCGCGGCTTGCACAGGCCGCAGCCGCCGTCGCACGCCTCGTCGCAGGGCTTTGACCACCTCACGCGCAGGTGAGAGCCGCTTGCGTCGATGCGGTTGCAATAGATATCCACAGACGCTGTGGATAAGTTGTGGATAACTGGCTCCACGAAAAAGTCGAATCCGCCGCTGACGATCGCGACTTTCCACCCGAGTTGTTCACAGGTGTGGATGAATTGTGGAAAACCTCGGCGCACGGCGGTCGCCGCCTGGGCGTACGCCGCCACCGCGCCATACTGGTTCGACGGGATCAGGGCGAACATCGCCTCGACGCCGTCTTTGACGGATCGCTCGCCGGCGCGCACGGCCTGGATGATGGACTCGCTTGCCTCGGGCGCAAAGTGGCGCATGATGCTCACAATCATGTCCCGCTCGGAGATGGTGCCGTCAAAGTCGCAGATCACGCGCACCGTCACGAGGGCATCCCCCACTTCTCCAGCGCCTGGCGCAGGGCCGGGCGATCCTTCGCGGCCTCCTCAAGCGGCACGCCGTGCTCGACAGCCCAGATGGCGTCGAAGAACGCGCGACCGCCCATGCGCGCGCCGCCCGGGTGGCCGTGAATGCCGCCGCCGGCGTTCAGGACGAGATCGACGCCGAAGTCCTGATACAGCCGCGGCACGAGGCCGGGGTAGATGCCGGCGGACGGCGCGGGAAGGACGGGTTTGTGCGGCCCTTCCGCCCGCAGGTGCTGAAGCAGCCGGTCCGTGGCCTCGCGGCCGAGCGTCACGCTGCCGTACATGGACGGGAAGATGCCGATATCCGCGCCCGCGAGCCGCATGAGCTGCCCGAGCACGATGTCCGCCGCGATGCCGTAGTTGGGCGATCCGTACAGCGCCCCCGACACGGCCGGGTGCGCGAGGATGGGCACGTGGACCTCGGGGTCTCGGGCGAGATCCGCCACCACGTCGTAGCCGTATGCCACCACGTTGACAAGCAGCGCGCCAGCGCCGAGCTCCGCGAGCCGGCGGGCCCTCTCACGCAGGCTGTGCACCGGCCCGGTCAGGTTGACGGCGTAGGCGGTCCTTCGCCCCGTCCGCTGGGCGATCTCGTCCGTCTTCGCCGCATAGGCGCGGACGCGATCCTCCGGCGTGGCGTACGCCTCCGTGAAGAAGATCTCGTCGTCCTTGACGAGATCGACGCCACCCTCGGCCTGTTCGCCGAACGCCTCCACGAGTTCGTCCAGCGTGAGCCCCGCGCACGCCTTGAAGATGCTCATGACGAGCGGGCGATGGTACGCGCCGAGGCGCTGCCTGACGCCCTCGACGCCAAACTTCGGCCCGGGGAACTGGCGCACGAGCGAGTCCGGCATCTGGAGCCGCTCGAGCCGGATCTCGCCGTCCATCGACAGCTTGCCAAACACCGTCACGAGCAGCGACGCAAAGGTGCCATTCAGATTTGCCACCGGATACGCGATGTCGATCTCGGCGACGACGTCTCCCTCCGGCCGCTCCTCGAGCACGCGAATGCCCTCCACGCGGCCGCAGTGCTTCGCCACTTCCGACTTGCGCGCGGCGGGAAGGTCCGTCCAGGTCCCGATGGTCAGGCCGACGGCAATGCCCTCGGCTCTTGCCTCGAGCTTGTCCTTGCGATCCCGCAGGCGATAGGTGGCGACCACCGCATCGCGAGGGGAAGAATCATGGTTCACCATCTCAAAGGCCACCTCGTTTCGTGTCAGCGTGGAACTCGGGCCGAGTCATCCACATCCCTGTGGGTAATCCAACCGCCATTATACACAAGCGGGATCGCACGCCACACGCGGTTTTCCACAGTAGCCTGTGGATATTGGGGATGAAATTGTGGATAAACATGTGGACAGCAGGCCAGCGGTGGCGAGGGGTAGGGTGCGGCAGCGATCTGTCACAACGTGCGCGGCAGGATCGTCTCATGATCAGCTGTTCATTCGCTGCACAAGGGGGCGTGCGATGTGAGACACAGGGCAGAAGAAAGAAGGGGCGAGCGGCTGCGCTGGGCGCCCCGGCTCGGGCTTGGCGCCGCGGTGGTCGTGTCGCTGGGATTGGCGGGGTGTGGCGCCGAGCGCCCGGCCAATGGAATCGGTTTGCCAGAAGCGGGAACGGCTCAACCCGCCGCCAATGTCGCCAGGAGCGCGACGAACGCAGAGCCGCAGGGAGCGGGGACTGCCGCGGGCTCTGCGGACGTCGCACAGCCGGAGCGGGCAGACGCGGGCCGCGCCCCGAATCCGGGCGAGATGGTGCGCAGCGTGATGCAGGCAGCACTGCGCGGCTCACTTCCCGGCGTGCCGTTTGCGGACGGGGAGAACATCGATCAGGTGATGAAGGCATGGGGATCGCCGTCCTCACAGGCGTATGCGGGCGCCGGCGTCTACTTCACGTACCGCGCGAAGGACGTGGCGTTTGGCCTCAACAAAGGGGAACAGATTTTCGACGTGCGATCCTACGCGCAGGCGCTGCGCACGCTCACGTACCATGACATCGCCGGCGTCCTCGGCACGCCCGGCAGCGTCCGCTATACGCAGGACTCCTACATCTACCTCTATCCAGCGGGGCCTGACTACCAGCTTTTATGGGTGTTCCCGAGGCTACCGAATGGCAGCCGCGGGCCCACGGTCGATCACGTCTCGGTCTTTTGGCCCCAGGGCACGGTGGACCTGATGGCGGCGACCCAGCCGGCTCCTGGCGTCGTGATCGACCGCCCGCCGAGTGAGCGCGAACACACCGTGAGCTTTGATATTGCGAATGCGCCGAAGGGGTACCGGTTGGAGGAAATCGAGTGGATCCCGAAACAGGGCGACGCCGTGTTCGACACGTGGACGCAGGCCGTCGCTCGCGCCGAAGCGCACGCCACGGCACCCGGGTTTCTCGCCTATCCGAATCAGGCGTCCATGACCTTCGTGTATGCGCCGTGGATGAAGGGCGAGGTGGGCCAAATCCGAGTCATCTACCAAGCCACGTCCGGCGCCGCGATGTTGGGCACAAGCGCCTGGCTCAGCCTGAGCTGAGATGAGGCCCCTGCTGCCCGAGTCGCCTGCCTGTGGACAAATGCCGGGCGGAATTCTACGATATACGCAAGCGGCGGATGTCCGCGGCCATGGAGATGCACACAGGGAGGTCGGCGTGGTGGCATACGTACGGATTCGCAACACGGGCGAAGAGATCCGCGGTGAGGACCAGGTACGCGAATTCCTGAACCGCAATGAGGTCTATTACGATCACTGGGATGTGGATCGGCGGCTCCCGGAGGCGCTGAAGGGCAAGTTCGATCTCTCGGATGCGGAGAAGGACGAGATTCTCCAGGCGCTGCAGGAGGAAATTCAGGACCTCTCGCATAAGCGCGGCTATGTGAAGTGGGACGTCATTTCGCTGTCGGAGTCGACGCCGAACCTGGACGAACTCCTGAAGAAGTTCGAGCAGGTGCACACGCACACCGAGGACGAGGTCCGCGCCATCGTGTCGGGGAGCGGTATCTTCATCATCAAGGGCAAGGACGGGGGCTATTTCGACGTGGTGCTTGCCGCCGGTGACGTCATCTCGGTGCCGGAGGGCAACCCGCACTTCTTCACGCTCACGGACGAGCGCAAAGTGGTGGCCGTCCGCCTGTTCATCGATCCGGCAGGCTGGGTCGCGCACCCGTACGAAGATCCCGCGTTTCAACAGGCGTGATCGCGCATGCACGGGCGGCCGGCATGGCCGTCTTTTTTCGTGTCCACGCAGCCGTGACGGACCACGGTTCGCAAACCGCGGGCCCGAATGGTGGGCGGCGGCCCGGCCAAGCCGCCGCCCCGACGGCTCGCCGCTCAGCAGGAAGCCGTCGCAACCGGCGCAGCCGGGACAAACAGGAAGAACAGCACGAAGATGATCAGGAACACGACCGCCCAACGGGTGTACCCACCAAACACGCCGTACATGAACATCCTCCTCCTTCTTGCGAGCGTTCGCTATACGGTATGTGGCGGCGCGCCCGTCAGCCTAGACGTTCGCCCGGTTTTGCCAAGATGGGCGCTCATCCCGCCCACGCTTCACCGCGGCTCGATGCCGCGCCAGAGCAGATCCACGATGTCTGCCGCAATCTCGTCGATGGCGGCTTGTCCCCCGCCGCGGCGCCGCAATTCCGCCTGTCCCATGCCGAGCAGCGCCAGGTACGATCTCGCCACGAACACGGCGTCCACCGGCCGCAAGCGCCCCTCTGCCATCTCCGCGTGCAATGCTTGAGCGATGACTTCCACCAGTTGCTCTTCCGCCCGGTGCATCTCGTCCAGTTGATCCTGGCGAAGCGCGCGTTGACTGCCCCGAAGGATGTGATTCATGTCGAGCGTCGCTGGAATGGCAAGGCGGGTCCGCGTGAGCTTCTGCAGCCGCTCGCGCAGGGGCCCATGTTCGCGCAGAATGACCTGCGTGCGCTCGCGGGATGCGCGCATGACCGCCATCATCGCGCGCTGAAACAACTCCGTCTTGGAACCATAGTAGTAATACACGACGGCCTTCGTGACGTCAGCTCGTTCCGCCACGTCGTCCATCGAAACGGCCGCGAATCCCTGATCCATGAAGCATTCCGCAGCCGCGCGGAGAATTTTTTCAGCCGTCGGCTCGTCTATCTCAACCTGCGGCGGGCGCCCAGGCCGCCGGCTCCTCGCGTTCCGCATCGTCTCACCTTCTCATCGACATCGCCTTCGATGGTATCGGATTTTGCACGGCACGCAAAGCGCATTTACAAATTAACTATCTGGTATATATAATTACGACATCGCTGAAAGGAGGTCGACGATGTTGCATCGTTTCTCTTCGAAAGTCCGAACGTGGAGCGGGACCTGGCGCGCGGCGGTTATCCTCGGATGGCTCCTCGCCGCGACCTTGCTCGCCGCGGTCTTTCCCGCGGCGTCCAAAGAGGAGATCAACCGCTCCACGCTTCTGCCCGCCTCGGCCCCCAGCCAGGTGGCAACCGCCCGAGTGCGGGATGCGTTCCCCACGTCGTCCGGCACGCCCGCCATCCTCGTCTTCTACGATCCGACCGGCATCTCCTCCGCCGATTGGGCTGCCATTCGCCGGACCGTCCGCGAACTTCGCACGCATCCCGTGACGGCACAAACGCAGGTGCCCCCGCTCGATGCGCTCCCGTCCGGACCTGCGGCGCGCTTCGCCTCGAGTGACGGCAAAGTGGTGAGCTTCCCCGTGCTCCTGCGCGCGGACGCATCGCAGGACCAGCTGAATCAGGCCGTGGACGAGATCGATCAGGACCTCCGCGCGGCGGTCGGCGGCGACGCGCTCAATCGTGCACTGGACCGTCCCGGCCTGCACGCCTACGTGACGGGGCCAGCAGGCATTGCAGTCGACGCGACGCATCTGTTCCAGCACGCGGATCTCGCCCTGCTCATCGTGACGACGTTGCTCGTGCTGGCACTCATGATCGTTCTTTACCGCTCGCCCATCCTGGCCTTGGTGCCGCTTGTGAGCGTCGGGATCGCATACACCGTCGTGAGCTCGCTGCTTGGCGCGTGGGCTCATTACGGTGGCCTGACTTTCGACGCGCAGACCCTGTCCATCCTGACGGTGCTACTCTTTGGCGCCGGAACGGATTACTGCCTGTTCCTCATCGCCCGCTACCGCCAGGAGCTGCGGCGTCATGAGCGGCCGATCGACGCCTTGCGGGCTGGCTACAAGGGCGCGGCAGTTGCCATTCTGATGAGCGGCCTGACGGTGTCCGCCTCGCTTCTGTCTCTGTTGGCGGCGCGATCGCCGTCCTTCCACGAGTTCGCGATCCCCTTCAGCGTCGCGGTATTCGTGATGGCCCTTGTCGCCATCACCTTCGTGCCGGCGCTCATCGGTTCGCTTGGGCGCGCAGCGTTTTGGCCACGAATTCCCCGCTATGAACCAGATTCGCCAGACGCAGGGCAGCCAGGGGGCGTCTCGCGCTGGCTCGGGCGGACAGCGGTGCGGCGCCGCACGCCGGTGGCCGTCCTTGGCTCGCTCGCCCTCGCCGCGTGCTGCCTCGCCCTGCCACACGTGCAAACCAGCTACGATTTGCTCTCGTCCTTCCCGGCAGACATGCCTTCGCGCGAAGGCTACGCCGTGCTGTCGGCCCACGAGAGCCCAGGCGCGCTCGCGCCCATCGATGTGCTTATTGAGGGCGGGAGCCCCGAAGGTGCGGTCCGAGCCGTGCAATCGCTCCCCACCGTCGATCAGGTGAACCTGGTGGCGGTCCGTGACCGTGCCCAAGTGGCTTTGATGCAGGTGGAGCTGCGAACGAACCCCTATAGCGAAACCGCCATGGCGGCGCTGCCATCCATCGAGCGAGCTGCGGCCACGGGCGCTTCAGCGGGCGGGCAAGCGGCGCACGTCTACCTGGCCGGCGAAACCGCTGCGCAAGAAGACACGCGAGCGATCACGGCTCGAGACACGCGGGTGGTCATCCCCATTGTGCTTGTCGCCATTGGGCTCCTCCTGCTCGTCTATTTGCGATCGGTCGTCGCGCCGCTCTATCTCCTCGCGACCATCGTGCTCTCCTACGGCGCCGCCATGGGCCTTGGTTGGCTCGTGATTCGTGAGGTCCTCCATCAGCCCGCCATGCAGGGGGCTATCCCGCTTTACGCGTTCGTCTTTCTGGTGGCACTCGGCGAAGATTACAACATCTTCGTCATGTCGCGCATCTGGGAGGTCTGGCGCCAGGGACAGGCTCACGCCGCCGTGGAACGTGGCGTCGCCGACACGGCAAGCGTCATCACTTCCGCCGGCCTCATCCTGGCAGGCACGTTTGCCATGCTCGCGTCGCTGCCCATCCAGGTGCTGCTGCAATTCGGCGTGGTCACGGCCATCGGTGTGCTGCTGGACACCTTCGTGGTGCGGCCCTGGATGGTCCCCGCCATCACCGCGATTCTCGGAGACGCGGCGCGGTGGCCGAGGCGCACCTAGCGCACGGCGCCCGAGGCCGCTCCCATTCAACGCAAAAGGACCGCTCGCTTGAGCGGTCCTTGTTGGCGGAGCCGACGGGATTCGAACCCGCGATCTCCTGCGTGACAGGCAGGCATGTTAGGCCTCTACACCACGGCTCCATCTGGTTGCGGGGGCAGGACTCGAACCTGCGACCTTCGGGTTATGAGCCCGACGAGCTGCCAACTGCTCCACCCCGCAGAGTGCCTTCGCCATCGCCTTAACGCGGCGAACGCTTTAAACTATAACACAGCATGCCCATCTCGTCAAGGGCCATTCGGCGCCTCCATTTCAATTTCCAACAGCGGTTCCGGCGCAAAGGGACGGTTTTGCGCCTGCCTTTCGGCAAGAAAGCGCCGAATCTGCTGCTTCACGTCCTGTACTGCATGTCCCTTGTTCTGCCGAAGCGCACGGCACATCGGGATTTCCGCGCACGTCGCCACATACATGCCGTCTGGCATCTGAAACGTCGAGATGTGAAGTTTCACCACACTCACTCCCCATCCCGATTGTACTCAAGCCCGCCCCTCCGCGCCAGCTTGGCTGGCTACGCCAGGTGCACGCGCACAATATCGTCACCGCGGATGTCGCAGAGCGCCAGCGTGCGATTCACGTCTTCCACGAGTGCCCGCAGGATCTCGCCTCGCTCGTCTTCGTCAAGCGCCGGATCCAGCTCAATCACCTGGTTCACGAGAAGATGGATGGAATCCACATTCGCTGGCCGAATGTGCACCGAGCGATCCCGCCGCCGCTGAAGATGGTGCACGCAGATGCGCTGAACCAGGCAGACGACGAGTTGTCGCTCGCGCTCGCTAAGTCCTTGTTCGGGGTATCGAATTTGCAACTGCAGTCGGTCGGCCATGCGTCAAGCCCCTTGTCGGCAAGCCCAATCTCCATTCTCTATCGATTCTACAAAGCGCAGGACCGATTGTCTTCTGGTGATTGTTGCCTGGAGGTGATCGCATGGCCGCGAGATGGCATGAACTTCCGAACGACGGACGCTCAGTGATGGTAAATCGCCGCGCCGATGATGAACAAAACCGTGGCGACAACCCACCCCGTCAACCGGCGAGACCTCGGCGCCGACGGCGACGTCATCACGTGCAGGATGATGACCGCCACAATCATAATGATGGGGTGAAACACGAACGACCAGTTCGGCTTGCGCACAATCCACGTGATGATGCCGAGCAACACCTGCAGGTCAAACAGCCCAATGACAACACCGCGCAGCGCTCGAGGCAGCCCACGCTGCGTCGCAATTTCCCACGCCGTCGCCAGGATGGCCAGAATGATGAGGATGACGCCGAAGATCATGTGCACGTGTCCCACTTGGGTGACACCTCCTTCCAAGGCAATACCCCGCCCGCATATTTTCGAACCGCCCTCAAACACTATGCCGTGAACGAACGCCCAAGGAGGGATGCTTCATGAAAGCCGTGGCTGTGGAACCAGGTCTGACGCCAGTCAAGGAGTATCTTCAGAGCCAGGGCTGTCAGGTGGTTGACATGTCCTCCCACGTGGAGCCTTCGGTGGGCGCCGTCGTGATCACGGGGCTCGACAAGAATCTGATGGGCATGCAAAGCGCCATTCAGCAGGTCCCCGTCATCTCGGCCGACGGCCTTTCACCCGAAGCCGTGTACGATCGCGTCAAGGATTACCTCCGCTGACTCCGCGCGACGTTCGCCCAGACGTGAGGCAGGGGAAACCTCCTGCCTCACAGGCTTTCGATATCCTGCAACACGAGCCGTGCGGCGCCCAGGACGCCCGCCTGATCGCCGAGTTTCGCCGGAACCAGTTTGCACGCGCGCGCGACGCGGGCCAGCGCCTCTCGCTGAAATGCCTCGCGGAGCGGCTCCATCAGCTGATCTCCCGCGTTCACGAGCCCGCCCGCGACGACGATGACGTCCGGGTTCAGGATGTTGGCGACAATCGCCAGCCCGACGGCGAGCCAGTGAATCATGTCGTCCACCACCGCGCGCGCGGCCGGATGGCCCTCTGCTGCCAGCGCAAAGACGTCTTTCGCGGTGAGCTCTCCGCCGTCCGGGCTCCTGACGCCCGCCGCGACGGCGTGACGCACAAGCGCGGTGGCTGAGGCGAGGGTCTCCAGGCAGCCGCGGTGGCCGCAGTTGCACAGTTCCCCGTCGTTTTTCACCATGATGTGACCGATTTCACCCGCCATGGTCGAAGCGCCGCGGTGAATACGCCCGCCAATGACGATTCCGCCGCCGACACCGGTGCCGAGGGTCACGCAGAGGGCGGTGTGCGCGTTCTGCCCCGCGCCGAGCCACACCTCGCCGAGCGCCGCGACATTCGCATCGTTGTCCACGCGGACAGGTTTGTCTAGCGACGCCTGGAGCAGATCCGCTAGGGGGACGTCTCGCCAATGCAGGTTGACCGCTTCCTCCACCCAGCCGCGCTGCACGTCCAGGAAGCCCGCCATGCCCACACCCGCGCCCACGACGGAGTCCCACTCCACGGACGCCTCGTCCGCCATGGCGCGAGCCTCCGCGCCGACCGTGCGGGAGAAGGCCTCCGGCCCCTGCTCGGGGGCCGTGGGGATGGACTTGTCCGCCAACACGCGGCCATCGCTTCGCACGATGGCCAACTTCACGTTTGTGCCGCCAATATCGATGCCAAGCGCAAGCTTCTGTTCCATCCGTTGCCCCTTCTCCTCTAGTCCCTTACGCCTTCAGGCGCGATCGCATCTCGTTCTTATATGCCTCGACGCCCGGCTGATCGAACGGGTTGGTGCCCATGAGATACCCTCCAACCGCGCAGGCGACTTCAAAGAAGTACACGAGTTCGCCGTAGAGCGACTCCGGATCGCCCTTCGCCCGAATCAGGATGTTGGGCACGCCGGCCTCGCTGTGGGCCACCATTACGGACTCCACGGCCACCTCCTGCAGCCGCGAGAACGAGACGCCGTCCAGATACGCGTTCTTCTCGTCGAGGCCGTGCGGCACGGCGAGCTCCGGTTCGTCCGAGAAATGGACGTCGAGCACCGTCTCCACGAGGATCTTGCGCGCGTCCTGTACGTATTGCCCCATGGAGTGCAGATCCGTCGTGTACCGCAACATCGTGGGGAACAGGCCGGTGCCGTCCTTGCCCTGGCTCTCGCCGAACAACTGCTGCCACCATCCGGCGAAATCCGCGACGCGCGGCTCGTACGTGACAAGCGCTTCCGCCACAAAGCCCTGCTGGTACAGCACGTGGCGTGCAAGCGCGTACTTCACCGCCGGGTGATCCGCCACCTTGAACTTCGAGAGCTCGTCGCGCATGCGCGCCGCGCCCTGCATCACGCGCTTGTAGTCGATCCCGGCCAGCGCCATCGGCAAAAGCCCCACCGCGGTGAGCACCGAGTACCGCCCGCCGATGTCATCCGGGATGGGCAGGGTCACGTACTTGCGCTCGTCCGCGAACTGGCGCAGACTGCCCTTCTCGGCGTCCGTGATGGCGCAGATGCGCCGATTGGCCTCCTCGGCGCCGTACCGTTTCTCCAGGTATTCGCGGAACGTGTGGAAGACCGCGGAGGGCTCGAGCGTCGTGCCCGATTTCGACACCACGACCAGCGTGACCTCCCGCTTATCCAGGTACTGGAGCAGGTGCGCGTGATACGTCGGGCTAAGCTGCTGGCCCGCGAAAATCACCTCGTGCTCGCCCTCGCCCGTGAACGCGGGCTTCGCCATGGACAGGGCCGACTGCGCGCCCAAATACGATCCGCCGATGCCGATGACGACCGTCGCGTTCGATTTCGCGCGAAAGTCCGCCGCAATGGCGTCCACATCGCGGTACAGCGCGCTGTGATCCGCCGCCGGCCAGCCGATCCACCCTTTCCCGAAGGCGTCGCGATCCTGGTTATTCAACTCGCCGAGCGCAAACTCCGCCAAAGGCGCAAGCCGCTGCTCGTGTTCCTCCGTGAACCATTTTCTCGCTTTCTCCAGGGATAGTTCGATCACGTCTTCCCCTCCTAGCGTCGCGAATCTCCGAAAGTATCTTACCACAACGCGCGGCTAAACCATTCCGCGCCGCGCCTATTCGTCCCGCTCGGGCACTCGGTTAAGCGCGTGCAGCCGCACGCCCTCCTCCTCGCGGTACTCAAGGATGTTGAGGCAGGCGTTTTCCTGCACGATGCGGCGGTAGTGGCGCGCGTCGAGACCCATGAGGCCGAGGATGAGCAGGCGATTGAGTGTGTTGTGGGCGACAATGACGAGATCGCCGTCGCGATAGCGCGCAACGACGTCCAAAAAGGCGTCGACCGCCTCCTGCTGCCGCTCGTACAAGTCGTCCCCGCCGGGAATGCGCGCCTCCTCCGGGTGGACGAGCCACTCGGCGTACAGTTCCGGGTACAGCCGATTCACCTCGGCCCGGGTCAGCCCCTCCCAGGCGCCAAACCCGACCTCGCGAAACCCCTCGTGGGCGACGAGCGGGCAGTCCGCAGCCCCCGGCAGCGACTCGCGGATGGCCGTGGCAGTCTCGAGCGATCGGAGCAGACCAGAGTGGACGATGGCGGCCGGGCGCACGCCCCGAATGAGCCGCGCGGCGCGGCGGGCCTGTTGCCATCCGAGCGCGGTCAGTCCCACGTCGGAAGTGCCGCAGAACCGCTCGCCGTCCGCGTTGTACACGGTCTGCCCATGGCGGAACAGGTAGATCTTCACGTCGCGTTCACCCCCGCCGCGTCCACGCGCTCGTAGGTGTCTGCAGGCTGCGACAGAATCCACGGGCTCGCCTCACCCACGGATACCATGCGCAGCTCGTGCATCGCGCGCGTGCAGGCCGTGTACAGCATTTGCCGATCAAACGCGGTTCGGTACTGATCCCGCGACGCGTTTGCGACGATGACACCGTCGAACTCGACGCCCTTCGCCAGGTACACCGGCGCCACCACGACGCCCGGCTCAAGGCTCACCGCGCGCTTGTCGAGGCGCCGAAGCTTCACGCCGCACCGCTCCAACGCTCTCGTCAAACGCCCCGCTTCGGCCTGCGTCTTGGTCAGGACCGCCGTCGTCTGATACCCCGCATCCGCAAATTCTCCAAGCCACTGGGCGATCAAGCCGGCCTGCTCGGCCTCGCCGGATACCTCCGCCAGTTGCGGCAGCGCGCCGTCGCGATCGAACGGCTGAATCTCTGTCCCCTTGTGCGCCATGCCGCGCGTGAACAGCACAATCTGCTTCGTCGAGCGGTAACTCTGCCCAAACGCCACCCGGACGAGCCCGGGGAAGAGCCGCGCCATCTCGTCCTCCTCGAGGATGCCGGGGCGATGCGGCGACACGAGCTGCTCGGGATCGCCAAGCATGGTGATGCGGCTGTAGGGGAAGAGGCTGCGGATGAGGCGCAACTGAAGCACGGAGTAATCCTGCACCTCGTCCACCAACACGTGCCGGATGGGCGCGCTCACCGCGCGGCCGAGGATCTGCTCCTTCATATACAGGTACGGCGTCGCGTCCTCGTACCAGAGCGTGCCCTCGTCCATCTCGCGAACGGTCTGTCGGCAGATCTGCGCCCAGTCTTCCGGTTGAAAGCCCTCGGGCGGGTTCGACGCCGCCTGTTCAAACCAGGCGCGGTACATCCCCGCGGTGTCCACGAAGCGAAGCGTCTCCACGAAGCGGCGCGCGGGCCGAAGTGTCCGGCGAAGCACCTCTCGTCCGAGCAGCCGGCGGGCTTCCTCCTGCTCGTCCAGCTCAGGCTGTTCGCGCTTGCGCTTGGCCGCCGTGCGCTCTGCGCGGCGGTACGCCTCGTCCGGCAGGCCGTCCACGGCCTTCTGCACCCAGTCGGAAAGCGCCTCGTCGCGCTCAAACTGGCGCAGGCGATTTAGGAGATCCTCCTTGACGAGATCGACGCGAAGCGGGAGGCGAAGTCCCGAATCCGTCCTGTCGAACGCCGCCTTGACGTCGGTCGCCGTCGCGATGACGCGCCCTTCGACCAGAATGGGATGGAAGCGCATCTGCGGCGCGAGGCCGGCGACGTACCGGTCGAGCTCGTCCGCAAACGCCTTCGACGCCTTGTGCCGCACCGCTCTCGCCATGCGGCTGTCCTCGCCCGCTTCGAGCAGGCGCTCCATCTGATCGAAGGGATCCTCGACGACGAACTCGTTTTGAAGCCTGGCGCAGAGATAGTCGTAGAACGTCGCCTGTTCGATGTTGTCCTCGCCGAGCTCGGGCAACACGTTCGAGATGTACGACATGAACAGCGGGTTCGGCGAGAAGAAGAGCATCTGGCGCGCGTCGAGATCGCCCCGGTGCTTGTACAAAAGGTACGCTGCGCGCTGGAGAGCGGCCGACGTCTTGCCGCTGCCGGCCGCGCCGGTGACGAGGAGCGACGGCGACTCGTCGTCGCGGATGACGACGTTCTGCTGGCGCTGGATGGTCGCGACGATGTTGTGCATCTGTGCGTCGGAGCGGCGCGACAGGGCGTACATCAGGAGCTCGTCCCCGATGGTTAGCCCTGCGTCAAACATGGCCAGGATGGTGCCGCCGCGGATGACGAATTGGCGCTTGAGCTTGAGCTCGCCCCGCACCATCCCGGCCGGCGCCTTGAACGAGGCAGGTCCGGGCAGCGCGTCGTAGTACACGCTCGAGATGGGCGCGCGCCAGTCGTGCACGAGGAATTCCTGCTCCCGCTCGTCGCGAAACGACGCAATCCCAATGTAGATGGGCTCGGCCTCGCTTTCGCCCTCGTATTGGAAGTCAATTCGCGCGAAAAACGGCGACGAAATCTGGCGCTCCAGCGTGCGCTTGGTCTTCGCCGCCTGTTGGTGACGCCGCTCCCGCTCGCCGAGGACCTCCGCCTGCTGGCGGATGGCGAAGTGGGTTTCGACGAGATCGTCCAAGGTGCTCAGGTTGATGGTGACGTCGTCCCAGAAATGCCGGCGAAATTCGACGATCTCGCCGCGCACGCCGCGCAAGACGCCTTCAAGCTCCGCGAGCTTGGCGCGCATGGCGGCCACGACGCGATGAGCGTAGGCTTGCTCCGTCTCCCAGTCGGGATGGCGGGCTGATGGTTGTCCTTCCATGCGACCGTTCCTCCTTCGGCGTGGCGCTCTGCGAACGGCGCGACGACCTTCGCGGTCTGCGCGACGCCGTCTCAACAGACGGAGGCGCTCCCGTCAGGAGCGGGGGAGCGCCTCGATGGAGTTCTCCGTATCAGTTTACACCGTTTTGGGCTCCGCGCGCCCAAGGCGGCGGAAGAAACCCGCGAAAATGACCATGCCGATGACGATAAAGGCCGCTGTGTAGATGGCGAGCTCCGCGAGATCGCGCGCCATCAGGGACGGATCGCCGCCGCCGACGAGATACCGGAATCCGCTCACGGTGGCGTTCATCGGCAGCCAGGGCCCCACCGCCTGGAAGAAGCGGGGAGACAGGCTCACGGGGTAGGTTCCCGATGTCGACGTCAGCTGCAGAATGAGCAGCACCACGCCGAGGAAGCGGCCGGGATTGTCGAGCAGCGCCACCAGCGCAAGCAGGATGGACGCGAAGGTCATGCTCGCGAGGAGCGAAAACAGCACAAACTCGACAGGATGCGCCGCATGCACCCCGACGAGGCCGAGCACGACAGCGTCGGCGATGAGCGCCTGCGCCCAGGCGATGGCGACGACGAGCAGCCACTTTGAGAAGAACCACTTGAGGCCGCTTTTCGGTTCGCCGGAAGGCTCGCGAAATGGAAAGACGACGCTCATCATCAGCACGCCGACGTACAGCCCGAGCGATAGAAAATACGGCGCAAAGCCGTTCCCGTACGTCTGAATGTCGCCAAGCTCCACCTGGTGCAGGGAAACCGGGTGCGCCACGGCCGTCAGCACGGCGCCGCCGTGGAGCGCCTGCAGCTTGGACGCGCCGCTTGTGAGATTGGACGCGAGTTCGGCGGAACCGCTGGCGAGCTTGCCCACGCCCGCCTGATAAGCGCTGAGGCCATTTGCGAGCTTCTCGGCGCCACCTGCGAGCGAGGACGCGCCTCCGGCGAGAGCGTGGTTTCCATCCGCGAGCTTGGCGGCACCGGCCTGAAGCTGCGCCAACCCGCCGCTTAGAGAGGACGAAGCCTGCTGCGCGCGGCCTGTGCCCGCCGCAAGTCCCTTCGCGCCTTGCGCGATTTGGTCGGCACCCGAGGCGAGTTGGCCGGACGCCGTCGCCAACCGTGCGCCTCCTCGCGCCACGCCGCTTGCGCCCTGCGCCAACCGTTGAAGCCCCTGTTGCAGCGGGCTTGCCCCGGATGCCGCCTTCGTCAGCCCGGACGCCAGCGAGGATGCGCCAGATGCGACCTGCGCGGCCCCCTGCGACAGCCCTGTCGCGCCCGCGGCGAGCTCTTCGTTAGCGGATGCGGTCTGCGAGGCGCCCTGCGCCAACTCTGCGCTCGTCGCGAGAAGCGACTGAAACGCAGGTGTCTCGGCGAGCGCAGGATTGGCCTTCGCCAACTGCTGAAGCCCTTCCGCCAACTGCTTGGCGCCGGACGCCACTTGCTGCGATCCCGCCGCGGTCTGATTCGCAGCCTGTGCAAACTGGGACGCGTTTTGCGCGAGCGCCTCGGCGCCAGACGCGAGATGCGACGCGCCAGTATCCAACTGACTCAGGCCGATCGTCAGCTTGCCTGCGCCCGCGGCCAGCTGGGACGCGCCCTGTCCGACCCCTTGAGCCGCCTCGCCCAGCTTGCTCCCTGCCTCGCCGAAGGCCCGCGCTTGATTCGCCCAGGATGAAGCGCCCTGCGCGAGCGCCTCGGCGCCTTGGTTCAGCCGCGAAAGCCCCGCGTTCAGGCGGCCCGCACCAGACACGGCCTGCGACGCACCTTGCGCCAGCGCTCCAGCGCCCTGAGACGCCTGATAAAGTCCACCTTCCAGGCGATTCGCGCCTGCGGCCAACTGGGACGCTCCGCTCACGAGCAACTCGCCTTTCGCCTCAAGCTCTCGCCCGCCGGAGGCGAGCGCATCCGCGGCCCGGGACGCCTTGTGAAGCCCCGCGCCCGAGCTTTCGAGCGCATCGACCAGCGACGCCGTGTAGGACTTCGCAAGTCCCAGCGCCGTCTCCGACGCAAGCTTCACCGCCGCATTCCGCCCAATGACGCCTGCGATATAGTTGTACCGGTCATTCGTGACGCTCGTGATCTCCGGCGCGGGCGCACCGGTATGTTCGGCCCTATTGACGGCGCGCTTCGAAAAGTCGCGCGGAATGACGATTTCCATCGCATACGCCCCGTCCTCCATTCCCGCGGAGGCCTGCCTTTGCGTCACGAAGTGCCAGCCGAGGCTGTGATCGCTTTTCAGCTTCTCGACGAGGTCTCGCCCCGCGTTCAAGCGCTCGCCGTGAAACGAAGCGCCCGCATCCTCGTTGACCACAGCCACCGGCAGGCGGTCGAGATGGCCGTAGGGATTCCAGAACGCCCAGAGAAACGCGCCCGCGTACAACACCGGGATGAGCGCGATCCCGACGGCTTGCACCATCATCTTGGGTTTTCGCAGCCTCGCGAACTCCTGAAAGACACTGCCGCGCGCAGCGACTTCGGAAGCACTGGCCATCCGACTCACCTCTCCTGCTCAGTCTGCGCGTTCCCGGGCTCGCCCTCGCCGGGCCTCAGGCGCAGGCCATCGACAAACAGGCCCGTGAAAAGCTCGTACAGCTCCTCTTCCGAGAGCGCACCTTCCGCAGGCGGAAAGTCGCGCAACACCGCCGTGTACGCGCGCAACAGGACGAACGCCACGAGGTCCAGGCGGCACGGCCGCACCACGCCGAGGTCCACGCCGCGCTTCAGGTGGCGCGCGAGATAATCCAGGATGGCGGTCTCAAGCTCCTGCAGACCTGCGCGCGCCTCCGCCGTCCCAAACTGCCGAACCTCCTGGACGAGCTTCGAGAGCATGGCGTGATCGGCGCGAAACCGCATCAGCGCGCGCAGGCCGCGATCGAGATTGCGAAAGTAGTCGTCGCCCTCCGTCTGGGCCGACTCGAACGCGTCCCGCACCTGCGCGATGACCCCGCGCAGCATGTGCTGAAACAGCGCTTCCTTGCTCGGGAAGTGGAGATAAATGGCCCCCTTGCTGACACCCGCGAGCCGGGCGATCTGATCCATGGTCGTGCCCTTGTAGCCAAATTCGGAGAACGCGCGCCTGGCCGCCTCCTCGATGCGATCCCGCATGGTCATCCCTCGCTTTCTGCGCGCTGTGGCGCTCTGACCAAAATTCTAATATGGTCATTTGGTCATTGCAAGCGCCGCGCTCTCCCTGAGCCGACAGGATTTCCGCGAAGCAAGCGCGAACAGTTTAGCATTGGAACCGCGGCAACACCGCGGAAATCGGTCGGCGATGGGGGAAGGCCCATGGACGCAATATTGGTGACAGGATTCGAGCCGTTTCAGGGCGAGGCGCTCAACCCTTCGTGGGAGGTGGCGAGATCGCTCGCCGGAGAGACCGTGGGCGTCCACTATCGAATTGTCGCGCGGCGCCTGCCCACGGTGTACGGTCGGGCCGGCGAGGAGCTCGTGAGTGCCATCCGAGAGGTCAAGCCGCGCGCCGTCGTCTGCCTGGGCGAAGCGGGCGGCCGCACGCACGTGACCCCGGAGCGCATCGCCATCAATATCATGGACGCGCGCATCCCGGACAATGCGGGCCAAAAGCCCATCGACGAACCCATCGCGCCGGACGGGCCCGCCGCCTATTTTTCGACGCTTCCGATTCGCGCCATGGTCGAAGCCATGTGTGGCGCCGGCGTACCCGCGCACATCTCGAACACGGCGGGGACGTTCGTGTGCAACGACACGTTCTACCGCTTGATGCACTTCATCGCCGAGGAGTCGCCAGGCATCATTGGGGGCTTCATTCACGTGCCGTACATGACCGAGCAGGCGCTTCACAAGCAGGCGCCGTCCCTGCCGCTTGCGACGCTCGTATCGGGCATTCGAACAGCGCTTGCCGTCGTCGCCTCGGCGCTCGGCCCGGCAGGCTTGCCAAAGTGCTAGGCTACGTTGAAGAGGGGGCAGCAGTTTGCGCCTCCTCCACCAACGTCGGTAGGTATCGTCCACCTATCCGGCCATAGCAGATGCGCGGAGGCTGCGACTCTTTTATCGCAGCCCGACCACGATGTACGTGATCATGTCGATTACAATTAGTCCAGTAATTCCAGTGCGAATGAGCCGTACCCATGGCTTGTCCAAGCCTTTGGACCTTGACGTGAACAGCCCAAACGCCAGAATAAAAAGAGCGGTAATGACAAGTTTGAACACCGTCGGATTCACGTGGGGAACCATAAGCTGACCCAGATAGAGCGACTTTCCCACCTTTGCACCGAGAGCCAAACTCGCGAGCGTTACCGCGCCGGCCAGAAACGAAATGCCCTCCTTTTGAAACGTCATGCGTATACCTCCTCAGTCCCCGACATCTCCTGCGTTGAAAATGCGCCCATCGCGCAGCCAAACTTCCCGAGTGGAAAACTCTGCAGCTAACTCGTCCACATGGGTGGTGAAAATCACCGCCGCCCCCTGTTCGACCCGCGCCTTAAGCTCTTGGGTAATTGCTGTTCGCGACTCGTGGTCGAGCGGAGAAAACGGCTCGTCGAGCAAGAAGATGAGCACGGACCGTGCCAACATCATCGCCCAATACAATTTGTGGCGCATGCCGAGAGAATACTCTTTCACGAAACGGTCCAGCGCGCCAACGAGCCCAAATTCCTTTTCCGCCCGCTGCATCCAAGCGTCCATATCGTCGCGCGGGATCGAAAACAGATAGCGGATGAATTCGGCGTTTTCCCGGCCCGTGAGATAATCGAACAGATAAGGCTCGGCGGGAACGTAAGCGATGGCCTCCGCGTAACCGCGACTGCGATGTGAAAGCAATTGACCGCGGAAGCGGACGTTTCCCGCTTGTGGCCGCAACAGTTGCGCTGCTATACGGAGCAAAGTCGATTTTCCCGCTCCGTTTGGTCCTCGGAGCCAGACGATTTCACCGGGGCCCACCTCCACACTCACATCCTCAAGCACAGGCTTGTTAGGGTCGTAATGAAAGATGACGTTTTCGAATGCCAGCAAGGGTTCCATCACTCACCTCATCACCTTAAATCCCAAAGATGGATTCCATCCAAGCAGCGAGGAAGAGAAGTGCCATGGCGCCGAACGATAGTGCCGCTGCCCATCTGAGAGCGACCCATCTCTGCGAACCCGACTCCATGCCTCGCCCACCCGTCCCTATCGACGCGAAGAGAAGGTAAGGAACAAGGGCCGCCAGCAACTGAGCGGGAATCTCAAACACCGCGTGGGGAAGAAACGCTGTGTAAATCCAGCCCGCATGTTTCTCCTGGAACATGAGGCAAACGGCCTCACCTGCGATAAGGCCATTGAAAGCGAGCAAAACAAGACTTCCAAACCCCAACGTGAGAAGTCCCAACCCTGCGGCCATCCCCCAAGACACTACGTTGTGAATAAAGTACGCCTGCCAAGCGAGGTGAGGATTGTGCGCGATCGGTGGTACGAAGGAAATCTCCAAGTAAGCGCCTGCTGCAACCGCGAAGGCATAAATTCCACACAGTGCAAGGACCAGACGCCCCCAGCGCGAGAGAAGCGCACGCCTAAACGTCCGCCAATCACGTCGATTCTCCGGATCTTCGGAACGATGAGCATTTTGTCCGAGATGGGTGCCTCGGCCGGATAGAATCCACGTCCATGCGATCACGCCGACATCCACGCAAGCCAATGCAAGTGCCAAGAGACTGATCCATTCATTGGACATCGCGTTTTGAAAGAACAGGGTCAAACACAAGAAACTCAAAAACGCGATGTAAAGCAGCCTTTTGGGGAGTTGTTCAAGAATTCGAATGAACGTCAGTCCCACATTTTCGCGAGCCACGGCAAAGATATCGTCGTAGTCATAGCGATTCATGGCAAAGATGCGCAACGAGCACACCAAAAACGCCAGTGCGCAAATGGCGATCAAACCCGTCAGACCTATTGCTAAGTTCCAGGCTCCAATCCGTTGCACGAAGCCAGCAACCAGGAAAATCAATAACAGTTCAATGACCAAGGGCAGGCCGAGGAGCCCAAGAAGTCTGGCCTTCGACCTTTTCAGTCTCCACAGACTCTCCGTGGGCGACAACCGGATCAACTCTTGCTGGCGCAATTCACTCCCAGGGTAGACGATAGGAAAACTCCAAAAGAACAGACTCGCTGTCTGATAGCAGGATTGGAGCGCAATAAACCAGCAGCCCAGCACGAAACCTGCTGGCGACGTGACACCGAAGAGACTGATGACCACGCCCAGCGCTGAACTCACCACCGGCGGCATCATCAATTGCAAGGGGGACGACAAGGGTGTAAAGACCTGGTTTCGTTGAAGCCAAAGAAGGTCTCTCCGGACAAACGGATCTGACGGCCAAATCGCGCGCGCAACAGCGTGGTAAAACACATAGATCCCTCGCAAGCCAGCGCCCACACCGGTACCACCAGCCTCAAGGATGCGCGCCTCACGCTTCGCGTTGAACAAGCGGATGACGATCCAAGCCGCAAGCCCGACAAGCCCAACAATTTCTTCCTGGCCCGCATGTCCGTACACCCACACCGTACACGTGTGCCTCAAGCTCAGCAGATGCTCCCTCCAAGCGTTAGAAAACGCTCGAAGCGTACGTTCCGGGTCCATGACCAACATCGAAAACGGCAAGGGATGGCGAGCTATGGGAACGATCAGCCAGTCGGTCCCCACTGCTGTCAACATGGTGAGACCGACGAGGGTTAGCAAAT
Source organism: Alicyclobacillus mali NBRC 102425 (assembly GCF_001570745.1). Taxonomy (GTDB): domain Bacteria; phylum Bacillota; class Bacilli; order Alicyclobacillales; family Alicyclobacillaceae; genus Alicyclobacillus; species Alicyclobacillus mali. Next base: position 89,530 of record NZ_BCSG01000017.1, on the reverse strand, counting down.
ATCGCCAGTACGAAAAAGGAATTTGAATCCGAGAACCTACTGGTTTCGCTCGCGAAGTCAGCGTCGATAGATGAATGGCTGTGACGACACCGATAAAGATTACGGCCAGGCCCACGCCGAGCAACGGATTGGCAGGCCAGCTCACAAGTACTAAACAAGCGACAAGTTCGGGACCACCGTAGTGAATCCAAAAGCTCACCGTCTCTGCTGCAAGACGTGCGACCCACAAACGCTCAATGGGATGTGGCGATAGATATAGAACCTCGCGAAGAGCTTCTCTGTCTAACCCAACGATGCCTCGCCGCGCCACGCTCCGAGGTAGGTAAAGATTAAAGGCGAGCACCAGTCCTGCAGTGACGGGCCAGGCATCCCATTGGCGCATATTCAGGACGAGCAGCGCCATAATGAGGAATATTGTATTTTGCAATAGATAGGCCACCGCAATGGTGGCCCACGGCGCAGGGAAGCCGAGCATGCTCTGAACACGATCTGTCAAACCGGCATACTCTTGTCGCATCTGGTGCCGTACAAGCGACCGCAACACTGGATTCCATGTCATCAAGCGTATCGGTACCCGTCCCTTCTCCGTTTGACGACCTACGACAGCGAGACGGAGGATTTTACCACGCTACAGCCTTCGCCCAAGCGTTCTGACGCAAATAATTCATGACGGTTGCGACGATATAATCCGCCGCGGCGTCCCAAGCGACCAAAGAGCCTCCAGAAAGCAAGGCCGTTATGATCGAAGCACCAAGGACCCCCCATCCCATGGTGTTAATTAACGCGACGATTTTCGATGCAAGCCAAGGCCCAACACCCAGAGACGATGCTACGTGGAACATATCGATTTAACCCCTTTCCTTGTATGTTATTATTATTATAAAACATATAATTATTTTCGGTTATATCAGATTGATGCCACCTTATCCTTCGGATATTGAGACGGAAGTTCGACCTGATGCACCTATAGAAATGCAACTCATACCAACTTTTCACGCCGTTCCGACACGGGTTTCGTGTTGATGCTTCACAACGATTGTCGCACCGCGACAAAGTTTTACAGTTGTCCTTGATTTGAAAAACCTCATGCACTACCCTTTCCGACAAGCTCTATTGTAGTTAGCCGTTCCAACTGTCGTGATATCACTTCGATGGCACATCTCTGTGTCCTACCTTTTCCACCGACGTGCTGCCAATGCGATGCCAATTATCCGGAAACCTCTTGCAACTGTACCGAGGATTCTTGACCATATGATATGTGTTGCCAAAATGCACAAGAGATTCAACCTGAGAACTCAGGGACTGTTGGAGTGATGCTCGTTTGAAAATTGTTTTGTGTACCAAAGATCGGTGCATTCAGTTCATATTTGAGAGGTTTACAAACCCATCAACCCGCGTTCTTCCATGGGCAGAGCGGTGCCTAGCTTTGCTGGCGTCGGAGAATGCGAGCTTGTACATCGACGCAGTGCCCGATTTGTCCGACGAGGATTGGGAGGTGCTCTTGCGTGACCGACCGTCATGTCCGCATTATGTGATGGTACGCAGAGCGCTGCGCGAGGAGGACTGGCGAAGAGCTACAGACGCAGCCCTGGAAGGTTTTTTGTTCGCACCCGTACCGGTCTGCTTGTGCCGTTTACAAGAAGAGAATTGGCTCACACATCTCATCATTCCGCCATCCGAAACCGCAGTGCATGACTACCCGGAGATTCCCGTGGGACCGTCCGTCACCTACCTTCCCTATCTGCGAGCTGTCAAGATCTCGACTGAATCCGGTGACGCCCACGTGGATCTCACCATCAATGAGTCTTCTCTTCTGCAGCTCTTTCTTCACAACCCAAACCGAATCATTTCTCGACAAGAGATCTCCGCCCTCATCTGGCGAGGGATTGCACATCCGGCATCCGTAGCCACACTCGTGGGCCGATTACGGAATAAGCTCGGACCCGCGGGCAAATGGATTGTCGGGCGCAGACAAGGGGGCTACATCTATCGCAAGCCTGAGTGATGCAGCCCCGCTGTACGCCGCCGATTCGGACACTCTCGTCCTACCCCGATGGCACCCTCCACAGACGACGCGGGCTGGGACCCTAGATAGGCAATTCCCCATCCGGCGCGCCTCTGCGCATCACCACGCGGCAATCGATCCGTCCGCGCGCGGCTCGGTCGCCCCTGCCAAGGCCCCGTTTGGCAGGCGCCAGATGACCTGCCCGCGGCCAAAAGGCGTGCCGTCGTCTGTCACCTCGACCTCGTGGCCGCGCGCCCGCAGCTCGGCGATCACGCCCTCACCCAAAGCCGCCTCCGCCAGCACGCGCTTCCCCTGCAGCCACTGCCAGCGCGGCGCGTCGAGCGCCGACTGGGGGTTGCGGGCGAGATCGAGCATCTGCACGAGCACCTGGACGTGGCCCTGAGGCTGCATGAAGCCGCCCATAACGCCAAACGGCCCGACGGGCTCGCCCCCGCGCGTGAGGAAGCCGGGGATGATGGTGTGGTACGGGCGCTTGCGGGGGCCGAGGGCGTTCGGGTGCGACGGATCCATGGAAAAATTGTGCCCGCGGTTCTGCAACGAAACGCCCGTGCCCGGGACGACGACGCCGCTGCCAAAGCCCATGTAGTTGCTCTGGATGTACGACACCATGTTGCCCTCGCCGTCCGCGGCGCAGAGATACACGGTGCCCCCGTAGTACGGCCGCTCCACGGCCGGCAGTCGAGCCTCCGCTCCAATCTTCGCGCGAAGCGCCTCGAGGTGGTCTTTCGACACGAGCGACGCGGGCGACACGCGCATGAAGCGGGGATCTGCCACCTCGCGCAGCGCCACCTCGAACGAAAGCTTGATGGCCTCGAGCATCGCGTGCGCGCGATCCGCCTCGTCCATACTGCCGAGATCCAGGCCGTCGAGCGCGCCGAGCGCCATCAGCGCCACGATGCCCTGGCCGTTCGGCGGCAGTTCCCACACCTCGAAATCCCGATAGCACACGGAGAGCGGATCGACCCACTCGGGCTTGTAGGCGGCGAGATCGGCCTTGGACAAAAGCCCTCCCGTCTCGCGGGCAAACCCGTCGATGATATCTGCGATCTCGCCCTCGTAAAACGCGCGCCCACCGGAGGATGCAATCGCTTCCAACGCCTGCGCGCCGTCCGGGTTGCGAAAGAGGTCCCCGGGGCCGGGAATTTCGCCGCCTGGCGCAAAGAGGCGGAAGAACGGCTCGTGCTCCGGACCGGTCAGCCGGCCTCGATGGGCCTCCATCGCGCGGCGCCAATTGCGCGCGGTCACCGGCTGCACCGGAAAGCCTTCGCGGGCGAGCGCCGCGGCGGGCGCGAGCACGTCCTTGAGCGGCAGCCGGCCGAATCGCTCGACGAGGGACGCCCACGCGGCCGGTGCGCCTGGCACGGTGACGGGCAGCCAGCCGTGCGTCGGCAGCTCGCGCAGGCCGCGGCGCTCAAGCTCCTCCCGTGTCAGCCGCTCGGGCGCGTGGCCGCTGGCGTTGAGGCCGTGCAGCTTACCGTCTTTCCAAACGATGGCGAACGCGTCGCTGCCGATGCCGTTGGAGGTCGGCTCCACGATGGCGAGAGCAGCCGCGGCCGCCACCACCGCGTCGATGGCGTTGCCGCCGCGCCGCAGAACCTCGAGACCCGCCTCAGACGCGAGCGGCTGCGTCGTCGCCACCATCCCCCGCCTGGCGAACACGACCGTGCGCCGTGAAGCAAACTCGTACGTCGTCGCATCCCAGTGAGGCTTTACCATCCCTCGTCCCCCTCCCCGCTGTAAGCGGCCTTACGCCTCGCTCGCCCACCGCCCACCGCGGAAGATGGGCACCGTGCGGCCGTCCTGAAGCACCGCGTCAATGTCGAGATGGGGCGAGCCAATCATGAAGTCCACGTGCATGAGGCTGTCGTTCAAGCCGTGCGCCTCCCAGTCCTCGTGCGCGAGCTGGTGGCCGCCCTCGATGAGCGGATACGCGCGGCCAATGGCCAGATGGCAGCTGGCGTTTTCATCAAACAGCGTGTTGTAGAAGATGCGGTTCATCTGCGCGATGGGCGAGTCCACGGGCACGAGCGCCACCTCGCCGAGGTAATGGCTGCCCTCGTCCGCTTCGATGATGGCCTTGAGCGCCTCCTCGCCCTTGTCCGCGCCGTACTCCACGATGCGCCCGTTCTCGAAGCGCAAGCGGATGCCTTCGATGAGCGATCCGCCGTGATTCAGCGGCATCGTGCTCGCAACCGTGCCGTTCACGCCCGTCTTCTTCGGCGCCGTGAACACTTCTTCCGTCGGGATATTCGCGACGAAGCGAAAGCCGTGGACGTCGGGATGGCCGGCCGCCTCAAAGTAGTGACCCTGCGCGAGTTCGATGGTCAGATCGGTGCCGGGCGCCCGGTAGTGCAGCGCGTGAATCTTGAGGCCGTTCAGCCAGGCAGCTCGGCGCTTGAGGTTGGCGATGTGCTGCTCCCAGTCCGCGATGGGATTTTCGCCCGTCGCCCGCGACGCCTGCAGGATATCCCGCCAGAGCGCTTCGAACCGCCGTTCGCGCGGCAGATCCGGGTGCACCGCGTCTGCCCAAGCCTGCGTCGGCGCCGAGGCGAGCGTCCAGCGATACCTGTCGTTTGTGCGCTCATTGTCGAACGGCCGGAACGCCTCGCGCACCGCCCGCTCCGCCTGCTCCACGCGTTCGCGCGGGATGCCCGTGAAGAGCGCCGGATCGCTCGCCGGCATGGCGATGTACGCCGCGCCCATCTCCGCGAGGCGCTCCACCCACTCGACTTGCCGCTTGGCGCGCTGGCGCAGAATGGCGAGATCCGCGCGCTTGACCGCCTCGCGCAGCCACCACTCGTCGCCCCAATCGATATGCACGTAGCTCGCGCCCGCGTCGTAGGCGGCCTGCGCGAGCAGCCGTGCAAACGGCACCTGGTCCGGATACACCTGGCGCGATCCGAAGCCGATGACGAGCGGTTGGCCCGGCTGCAGATTCACCCCCACGCGCACGATGAGTTCTGCATATTTGCGCAATTGTTCAATCACGTCGTTCGCTCCCCTTGTCAGCCATGAATGCGATTCTGCACGAACGCTCCTCCCCCACTATAACAAATCGCGCGCGTTCACGAGAGCTTCACACAAGGGACACACTTCCTTCGCAGATGATTCACAGACGACGCTTAGACTCGCGGTGAAGCCCATCCGCTTGAACATCGCACATTGGAAAGGAGGGCCATCGTGGCCAAGGCCGCCGAAGCCGTGATCGCACAACATATAGAGGAAAGGCGCTTTGCGCGTGGCCGGTTCTCGCTTCAACTCACCGGCGTCGCGATGATGGCGCCCGCGCTCCTCTTTCTGCTCGCGTTTGTCTTTGTGCCGATGGGCTACGCGGTGTACCTGAGCCTCTACCAGTCGACGCTGTACACCCCGCAACCGGTGTTCGCCGGATTCGCCAACTACGCGCACCTGCTCGCCGCGCCCGACTTTTGGCAGGCGGCGTCAAACACGGTGTGGCTGGCGGTCGGCATGATGGCGCTGTCGCTGCCCGCCGCGCTCCTCCTCGCCGTGCTCCTGAACCAGCGCATACGCGGGCGAGCGATATTCCGAGCGGCCGTCTTCGGACCGTACGTGATTCCGCTCGTGAGTTCGGGCCTCATCTTCTCGCTTCTCTTCGCCACGGACGGAGGACCGGTGAATCTGGCCCTGCAGCGCCTCGGCCTGTCGCCGGTCAACTGGCTCGGCCAAGGGCGGACGGCGCTTCTGTCGGTGCTCATCCTCACCGCATGGCAGTTCACCGGCTATTACGCCATCATCTTCCTCGCAGGGCTGCAGAGCGTGCCGACGTCCCTGACGGAAGCGTGCCAGGTGGACGGCGGCGGGCGCTGGCAGGTGTTTCGCCACGTGACGCTGCGCGCGCTCGGGCCAAGCCTGTTTTTCGCCGTCGTCATCTGCCTCATCCAGACGTTCCAGACCTTCGATCAGGTGTACGTCATGACCGGAGGCGGTCCAGACGGCGCGACCACCACGTTTGCCTACTACATCTTCGAGAAAGGCTTTCAAGCGTTCAACATCGGGGAGTCTTCTGCGGCAAGCGTCATTCTGATCCTCGTGCTCGCGTGCCTCTCGTACCTGCAGATGCGCTTGAGCCGCCGATGGGTGGTGGAGGAATCGTGAGGGCGAACCCCCTGTTGAAGGGCGTCTCGTACGCGCTGCTGACCATCGCGGCCTTGCTCTGCCTGGCGCCCGTGTACTGGATGATCCGCACGTCGCTCATGCCAACGAGCAGTCTCTTGTCTTCGGCGCTCTGGCCCGCGCACCCCGCGTGGAGCAACTTCGCCGCTGCGTGGCGCGCCCAGCCGTTCCTCCTGTACCTGTGGAACAGCGTGTTTACCAACGGCGCCATCGTCGCGCTGCAGGTGATCACGTCCTCGCTCGCCGCGTACGCGCTCGTCTTCATCCCGCTCCGCGGCAAGCGCTGGCTGTTCTTCGCGGTGCTCGTGGCCATGATGGTGCCCATGCAGGCGACGTTCGTCCCCGTCTACACCATGCTGTCCGCGATGCATCTCATCAACACGTACGGCGCGCTCATCCTGCCGTACGCCGGATCGGCCTTCGGCATCTTCCTCATGCGCCAAGGCTTTCTGACGCTGCCGCGGGACATCGTCGACGCCGCGCGGGTGGACGGCGCGAGCGAGTGGTGGATTTTGACGCGCATCGTCCTGCCGAACAACAAGCCGACCATCGTGACGCTCGTGTTGCTCAACTTTGTCTACCACTACAACAGCCTGTTCTGGCCGCTCGTGGCCACCAACTCCACCAACATGCGCGTGGTGCCCGTCGCCCTGTCGTACTTCCTGACGCAGGACGCGGGTCAAACCCTGCAGTGGAACTACGCGATGGCCTTTGACATCTTCGCCATCGCGCCCGTCGTCATCCTGTTCCTCATCGGCCAGCGCTACTTCGTCCAGGGCGTGGCCCAGACGGCCGTGAAGGGATAAACACGGCGCCCGCTTGAGGCGCATACATTGGGAGGGAAAACCATGAAACGAGATCGACTGTGGAAATCCGGCGCGCTCCTGGCGCTCGGACTCGTGGCGACAGGATGTGGCGCGCCCGCCGCAAACGGCGGCGGACAGGCGGCGACGGGCGCCAGCCGGGCCGCGGCATCGAGCCAGCCCGTGACCATCACCTTCTGGTACGGCGTCGGCACGACGCTCAGCCAGGACATTCAACAGATGGTGCAGGAGTTCAACCAGACCCACCCCGGCATCAAGGTCGTGGCCACGTACCAGGGCAGCTACTCCGGCGGCGGCGAGGAACAGCAGAAGCTGCTCGCGGCCATCAAGGCGGGCGATCCGCCCACCTTAGCGCAGATTGAAGTGCACGCGATGCCGGTGTTCGCGGCGAGCGGGCAATTGCTCGATCTCACCCATCTGATGCAGTCTTCGAGCGTCGACAAGCCGTCCAACTTCCTGCCTGGCATCCTCGTCTCGACGCAGTACCAAGGCCGGTACTACGCGGTGCCGTTCAACCGCAGCGTGCCCGTGCTCTACTACAACAAGACACTCTTCGCGAAGGCGCACATCGCCTCGCCTCCGTCGAACTGGGCGCAGCTCGCGGCGGACGCGAAGAAGCTCACGAGCGGGGCCGGATCGAACAAGATTTACGGCTTCGAGCCGCTCGTCGACTGGTGGCCGTGGGAGTACGCGGTGGAGTCCGGCGGCGGCTCCATTCTGTCGGCCGATTTGAAGCGCGCCACGTTCGACCAGCCGCCCGCGCTCTCCATCCTGGAAACGGAGCAGTCGCTCGTGAAGCAGGGCTACGCGAAGGTGGAGACGGGGCCGAACTACTGGGACCTCATGACGCAGGACTTCATCAACGGCCAGGTGGCCATGGACATCGACTCCATCGGCAGCGCGGGCACGGTGACCAAGGGCGTGGGCGGCAAGTTCCAGTGGGGCACCGCGCTCCTGCCGCGCGGCAAGACGCTCGCCGTCCCGCCTGGCGGTGGCGATCTCGCCATCTTCAAGGACGCCACACCCGCGCAGCAGAAGGCCGCCTGGACGTTCATCCAGTGGTGGACCTCGCCCAAGCAGTCGGTGAAGTGGTCCACCGAGACCGGCTACCTGCCCGTGCAGAAGGCGGATCTGAACGATCCCGTCTACAAATCGTATCTGACACAGCACCCGCAGTACCGGACCGCCATTGAGGAGCTCCAGTACGAGCATCCTTCGCCGGCGTCCCCCGCGTACCTGGCCGCGTTGCAGCCGGTGCAGCAGGCGCTGCAAGGCATCTTCGACGAGGGCAAGCCCGTCGCAGCCACCATGCACCAGGCCGCAGAGGCCGCCGATCAAAACCTCGGATGACATCCGCGCTTGAAGACAAGGAGGTCTTCGCATGATTCGAGAACTCCTGATGCGCGACGACACGCTCTATATTGCCCACCGCGGCGCGTCCGCCGAGTGCCCGGAGAACACGCTGCCCGCCTTCGTGCGGGCGGCGGAGTTGGGCGCGGACATGATTGAGCTCGACGTGCGCCTCACAGGCGACGGCGGCGTCGTGGTTCTGCACGATCCGACGGTCGACCGGACGACGGACGGCAGCGGCCTGATAGCCGACATGCGACTCGCCGATCTGCGCAAGCTCGACGCCGGAACGTGGTTTGACGCCCGCTTTCGCGGCACGCTCATCCCCACGCTCGACGAGGTGTTCGCGACCGTGCCGCACATGTGCGTGAACATCGAGCTGAAGACCAGCCCCGTCGCGCACACCCGCCAGCTCATCCGCCGCGTGCTCGGCGCCATCTACCGCCACAACGCGCGGGATCGCGTCCTCATCTCCTCTTTCGATCACGCCGCGTTGGCCGAGGTTCGCCGCTTCGACCGCGACATCGCCCTCGGCGTGCTCTTCACCGGTCGCCTGCTCGAGCCCATTCAGCTCGCGGAGCGCCTCGGCGCGCAGAGCCTCCACCCCGACATCGAACACCTGGATCCGCTGTTTGTGGCCGAGGCCAAAGCCCACCACCTCGCCGTGTACGCGTGGACCGCGAAGACCGAGCTGGCCGTGAACCGGGCGCTTGCGTGCCACGTGTCCGGCATCATCCTGGACGACCTCCGGCTCAGGCCATCCGCCACCCAGGCGCTCCCCTCGCCCACGCCGCCCTCCGCGTGATGGCAGGGAAGAGATTTGTTACAATCGGATCACCATTTCGCTGAAGGAGCGATGCACGTGAACAGGAATCGGGTTTGGCTCAGGCTGGCTTCCGCCCTGGCGCCAGCCCTGTTTTTCTTGACGGCGTGCGGCACGGCAAACGTCTCTGCCCCAAACGCAGCGAACAGCACACCTGCCCACGGCACGGCGACAGGCGCCGCGCCCTCGAAGGGCGTCGCCTCCATCGCGGCGTCCGCCAGCCAATTCACGTGGATTGGGGAGCCCGGCGCCGGATCGGCCCCCTGGGTGAGCGCGATTGAACGGGCGCGCCAGCGCGTGGATTACAACGTCTACCTGCTCACCGACGAAAACGTCGCCAACGCGCTCAAGCAGGCCGCCGCGCGCGGCGTGATCGTGCGCGTCATCCTGGACAGCCACCCGTACGACTTCCCGGACGCTGTCTCGAAGGAACTCGCGATGTTCCGCGGCTCGAAGGTGCAGGTCAAGACGTGGTCGCCCTCCGCGACGAGCTACGATCACGCCAAGTACCTCGTGGTCGACGGGCACCTCGCCATTGTCGGTTCGGCCAACGCCACGTATTCGGCCCTCGATGGCGGCGCCAACCTCGAGGACAACGTCGAGATCGACGGCGGTACCCTCCCGGCCGATCTCGACGCCCTGTTCCAGGCGGACTGGTCGGGCCGCCCACGGCCGAGCCTCCCGCCCGCGCTCATTGTGTCGCCGGGATCGGCCGAGGCGCTCGCCAATCAGATCCGCCAGCCCGGCCCGGTCGTCATGGCCGAGGAGGAACTGTACGACGCCCCGGACGTCATGGCGGCCATGGAGGCGAAAGGCCGCCAGCTCGAGCTCTTGCTCCCGTCCTCCATCGACAGCGAGGAGATGGCGAACGCGCGCATGCTCGCGAGCCATGGCGTGCAGGTCCGGCTCCTTTCGTCGCCTTACGTGCACGCGAAGTTGATTGCGGGCACGGAGGCCGTCTTCATCGGCAGCGAAAACCTCTCCGCCAACTCGCTCGACGACAACCGGGAGGTCGGAATGGTCGTCACCCAGCCCCTCGTGCGCGCGCAGGCAGAGGCGTGGTTCGGCCAGTATTGGCAGAAAGCGCAGCCGTTGTCGAGCGCATCCGGCGCGTCCGGCACGGGGACATCCGGGAGCGGGACGTCCGGGGGTTCCGGCGGGGCGTATCCCTACCTGCCGATCGGGATTTCCGAGTCGGAGGCGCGGGCGAAGTGGGGACCGCCGTCGTCCATCTCGTCCACCACGTACCACGGCAGGCCCGAGACCGTCTGGACGTATCCGAACGGCGCGCGGCTGTACTTCCAGGACGGCAAGCTGGTACACGTCTCGCGATGACACCGGCGCACGGCGAAAAGGCCCGGGACCTCAGATGGCCCTGGGCCTTTCCCTTGCACGTCAAGCTCGCGCCGCCTGTCGATCACGCCTCGCGCTTCGCGATCTGCCGCGCCACGTGCACGCCGCACGAGGCCGCCTGCGAGATTCCGCGCGAGATGCCCGGGCCGTCGCCCGCGCAGTACAACCCGTCGATCTTCGCCTGCAGATCCGGCCCCACCTCGGCGCGCGCGGCGTAGAACTTCGCCTCCACGCCGTAGAACAGCGTGTGATCGCTCGCGACGCCAGGCGCCACCTTGTCGAGCGCCTCGATCATCTCCATCAGCGCGACCATCGTCTTGTACGGCAGCACGAGGCCGAGATCGCCCGGCACGGCCTCCTTGAGCGTCGGCTCGACGAACCCTTCGCGGATGCGCTGAGGGGTCGATCGGCGGCCCTTGCGCAGATCGCCGTATTTCTGCAGGATGATGGACCCGTTCGACAGCTCGTTCGCGTGCCGGCAGATGCTCTTCGCGAACTCGTTCGGCTTGTCGAACGGCTCGGTGAACCGGTGGCTGACCAGAAGCGCAAAGTTCGTGTTCTGCGACCCGAGCGCCGGATCGTGATACGCGTGGCCGTTGGCCGCCATGACGCCCGTGTGGTTTTCAATCACGACATGGCCGGACGGGTTGGCGCAAAACGTCCGCACCATGAGGCCGGTCGCCGGCGACTGGAACAGGAACTTGGCCTCGTACAGGTGCTCGTTCAGCTCCTGCATGACCACGTTCGACGTCTCCACGCGCACGCCGATGTCCACCTGGTTGTTGGTCATCTTGAGCTTGTGGCGACGGAACAAGTCGGACAGCCACGTCGCCCCGTCCCGCCCCGGCGCGAGCAGCACGTAGCGGCTTCGAACCACCTCACCCCCGCGCAGGATCACGCCGCCGACGCGATCGCCCTCCACCACGATGTCCTCGACGAAGGTGCGAAAGCGGAGATCGATGTGACGGCCGAGGTGCTCGAACAGCGACTGGATGAGCTCCAGGTTCTTGTCGGTGCCGATGTGGCGGACGCGCGCGCGAAGCAACTTGAGCCCGGCAGCCATGGCCCGCCGCTCGATGGCAGCCACGGCGGGCGTGGACGGATCCGTCACGGCGTCGGGCGCCCCGTGCCGAAGGTTGATGGCGTCCACATACTCGATGAGCCCGAGCACCTCGCTCGCGGGCAGGTACTCCGTCAGGTAGCCACCGTATTCGGCGGTGATGTTGAACTTGCCGTCCGAAAAGCTCCCCGCGCCGCCCGCGCCGTTGATGACGCCGCACGCGGGCCAGCAGCTCGCATACGTCTTGATCTTGTTGGGCGGCGGGCACTTGTCGATCCGCCCCTCCATGATGGGGCAGTGGCGAAACCGCGCCTCCACGCCCTTGTCGATGAGCAGCACCTTGAGCTTCGGCGCCTTCTCCACCAACTCGTAGGCGGCGTAGAGTCCGGCGGGCCCCGCGCCCACGATGATCACGTCGTAGTGCTCTGCCATGCGAAATCCTCCTCGTCATCGCGGCCTGAGGCGAACAGTGTCACTCCGCCGCGACCCGAACGTTCATTGTATATGAAGAAAAAACGTTCGCCAAGGAGTCTACGACACCCTCTTGACATCGAACATATGTTCGCATATCCTGAGCTCAAGATACTCGGGAGGCGAGATCACGTGAAGCGCATCTATCTGTCCGGTCCCATGACGGGGCTCCCGCACGGGAATCGCCCGGCCTTCCTGGAGGCCGCTCAGTCACTCCGGGCGCGGGGATTTCAGGTCATCAACCCGGCCGAATATGGTTCGCCCGAGGACGATTGGTACGCCGCCATGCGCCGCGACATCCGCATGCTCATGGACGCGGACGCCGTCGTGACGCTCCCTGGATGGGAGCGCTCGCGTGGTGCCCGACTGGAAGTGTACGTGGCATGTCAATTGAAGATGCCCGTGTACACGCTCACCGCCTGTCTTCGTGCGGCAGAAGAAGACCTGGCAAAAGCACCTGCCATTCAGTTGTCGCTCGAACTGTGACACCGAGGCGCCGGGGCGGAGCACTGGGCCGCTGAACGCTTGCCTCACGGGCCCGTGGCGCGCATCAGGCCCTCCACGTCGGGGTGAAAGTAGTGCTTGCGGCAGACGGACTTGTAGAGATCGTTCCCGCCGACTTCAATCTGCTCCCCCTCGTACACCGGGCGCCCATCCTTGACCTTGAGAATCATGGTCGCCTTGCGGTCGCATCCTGGGTGTGCACAGATGGTCTTGATCTCTTCAATCCGGTCCGCCCACAGAATGGCCGCCTCGCTGCCCTCGAACAGGCGGTTGCGGTAGTCCTTGAGGAGGCCGTACATGATCACGGGAATGTCGAGATCGTCCGCCACGCGCGCCAGCTGCCGCACGTGACACTCGCGGAGGAACTGCACCTCGTCCACCAGCACGCAGTCGGGCATCTGCTGGCGCACGCGCTCGAACAGGTCGGTGTCCTCGTCGACGACGACCGCCCGCTTGGCGATGCCCACCCTGGACGCGATGACGCCGCGGCCGTACCGGTCGTCGATGGCGGGCGTAAACAGCGCCACCTTCTTGCCCTGTTCCTCATAGCTGTGTGCGACGGTCAACAGTTGGATGGACTTGCTGGCGTTCATCTGCCCAAAGCGAAAGTACAACTTGGCCACGTCTACCCCTCTTTCTGAAGCCCGGGAGCGCGCGATGGCGCGGATTCACGCGTCCTCGAGCGCGTACCAGGCGTCGCGCGGAATGCCCGTCATCTCGAGCGAGGCGCTCCAAAGCTCGCGCGCTGCGGCGAGATCGCGTGAAGCGGGAGACGAGGACACGACGACGGGATAGCCTCGAGATCCCCGGTCGGGGCCGATGTACTCGCCGCCTGCGAGGTCCGGATGCGTGGCGGCGTACAGCGTGGGGAGCGCGCCCATCTCGCTCGGCTGGGCAAATCGGTTCACCACCCGAGCCAGCGGCCTTGCCCAGGCGCCCTTCAGCATGCCGTTTTCGACGAGCGACGTCGCGGCAAAACCCGGATGACAGGCGATGCTCTTCAAGGGGAGTCCTCGTTGCTTCAGGCGCCGGTCAAGCTCGTAGGCGAAGAGGAGATTCGCGAGCTTGCTCTGCGCGTAGCTCTCGAATCGCCGGTAGCGCCCGCCACTGCGCACGTACGCGAGATCCAGGCGCTTTGCCATCTGATGCGCCATGCTGCTCACGGTCACCACGCGCGCGCCCGTCGTCCCGGCGAGAATCGGGAGGAGTTGCAGCGTGAGGGCGAAATGTCCGAGGTGATTGGTGCCAAACTGCAGCTCGTAGCCCTGGCGCGTGGTGCCGTAGGATGTGGCCATCACGCCCGCGTTGTTGATCAGCAGGTCGAGCGGCTGGCCGTCCGCCACGAGCGCCTCGACGAACGACCGGACGCTGTCGAGATCGGCCAAATCCAGCAGGCGCACGTCCATCTCGGCGCTCGGCACCTCCGCCAGGATGCGGGCCTTGGCGTCGTCGCCGCGCCCGCGGTTGCGTACCGCGAGCGTGACGCGGGCCCCCCGCTTCGCCAGCCAGCGCGCCGCCTGCCACCCGATGCCGCTGTTTGCTCCCGTGATGACGGCCCACTTCCCCTTGAGATTCGGAATCTGATCCGCCGTCCATGCCACACGCATCCCTCCGCGCCTGCCAATGTCTATTCTTCATACTACTCCAACGGCGTGAAACGGGATAGACTGAAGAACTGGAGGTGTTCCGGTGAAGGATTGGCTGGACTGGGTGCTGTGGGGAGTGGTGGCCCTCTCGGCCTTGGCGGGCTTTCGACGCGGATTCGAGCGCGAATCACGGAGGTTTGTGCAGACAGCGGCCTTTGTCGCCGAGATTGCCGCCTCGTCCGCAGCCGCCGTCGCAATCAGCCGTTACGTCCGCAACTTCGTGCTGCAGGATGGCCAGCGCGCGTCCGTGCCAGGCTGGCTAGCCCATCTTGCCGCGTTTTGGCAACAGTCTCCGAGGCTGTGCAACTGGATTGTGTTCCTCGCGGCCTATCTCATCGTCGCGTCCGCCATCGGGGCGCTGCTCGCGCCGCTCGGCGCCCGGTGGATCCGCCCGCGAGGACGCGTGCGTACCCTGAGCCGCGCCGGAGGATTGGTGGTCGGCGGCGCGCTCGGCGCCTTCCGCGCGGCCGCGGTCGGTGCCGGCCTGTTTCTCGCGCTGCAATACGTGTCCGCGCCAGCCCTTGCGCAAGCCTCCCAGGCGTCGCCCGCCTACCGCTGGCTGTCGAATCACGTGTACACGCCGTGGCTTCGCCCCATTGCCGAGCGGGAAATGCCCGTTCTCGCCAAAGGCGCAGCACAGAGCGTGGCAGCCGACATCTCCCTGTTCGTCGTGCCCACCGGCCCTGGGGAGGAAACCGGCATTCTCGTCGTCCCAAAACCGGTGGCGGAAAAAGCCCTTGCCATCACGCGCGGCATAACCTCTCCGTACGCCAAGGCGCGCGCCTTGTACGAGTGGGAGATTCACCACGTTCACTACGACTGGAAGAAATACGACGACTACGTCTACGATGGCAAATGGGACGCTCAGTCCCCGCTCACCACGCTGGAGACCGGGAAGGGCGTGTGTGCGGACTACGCGCTTCTCTATGCGGATATGGCGCACGCCGTTGGCCTGACCGTGCGGATCGACGAGGGCGTGGCGGTGACCGGCGGCGTGGAAGGGTCCCACGCGTGGAATGAGGTGTGGATCCCGGACCAAAGCCGGTACATCCTGGTGGACACCACCTGGGGCTCCAGCCAGGACGCGTGGTTTGACGTGCCTCCCGCCGCTTTCGACCAGACGCACAGGCTCACGACGCGCATCACCATCTACGCATCCACCTGAATCGGCTCATGTTTCAATGGCAGGCGCATGCGGATGTGCGTACCCTGAGGGCTGGACTGGACCACACCCACCGTGCCGCCGTGGGCGATGGCGATGAGGCCGCAGAACGTGAGCCCAAGGCCCAGCCCGCCCTTTTTCGTGGAACTGTATGGAACAAAAATCCGGTCCCAGCGGTCCCGCGGGATCCCGACGCCGCTGTCGATCACGTCGATGTGCAGCTCTTCGGCCTCTATTCTCACCGTCACGTCCACCTCGCGCCGGGCGCGATCGTCCGGAATGGCGTCAATGGCGTTTCTCACGAGGTTCACGACGGCGCCAAACAGCTTGTCTTCATCCACGTCGAGGTACACGTGCCGATGTCCGGTCTCGTTTCGGAACGAGAGCTTCACATGGCGGGCCTGGGCCATGGACGAACACAGGCCAACGGCGTCCGACACCAGCCGCACCACGTCGCGGCGCCTCACGGTCAGCATGCCGTTGCGCAAGAACGCCGTGAAGTCTCGTGCGATTCGATTCGCGTATTCAGAAGCGGATCGCATCCGCTCGAGGATCTCGCGCGCCTTCTCTCCGAGGTTCGGCTCGATCCTCGGCAAGAGCTCCGCCATCTGCCGAATGGCGGCGAGCGGCGTGCCGAGCTCGTGCACCAGCGCCTGGGTATCCATCACGAGGTAATCGACGCCCCTGCCGCGCTCCCGGCGCGTGAGTTCGCGCAAATATTCCACCAGCTTCTCCGACATCTCGTTGACGTGCGCGGCGAGCACGCCAATCTCGTCCGAACGCGCCACGTCCACGTGCGTGGCGAAATTCCTGTCGGCGATCTCGTCCACGGCCTCGGTGATCCGCCTGAGCGGGCGCGTGATGAGTTCCGCGCCTACGAACGAGAGCACCGCAGTGAGCACGAGGAGCGCGCCCCCCAGAATGGCCATGTCGTGCAGAAGACCCGCCAGTTGTGCCGTGATGAGGCGGTAGTTCATCACAATTTCGACGACGTATTGGCTGCCCTGCTCCGACTCCGGGATGAACGCCTTCATCACCGTCGTGCCGCCGACGCGATCGAGGGCGGTCTGCATGTGGCCCGTGGACAAAGCGCGGTCTTTGAGCTTGACGTCGAGGTCGTGATCGGCATAGCGATAGGCGCCGTACATAACGGGCTGATTGGCGACGTCGATCCATGAAACGCCCTTGTACGAGTAACGGATGGGTTTTTCGGCAAACGTCTTATTCAACACGGCGATGGACAGGATGTCGGGCTCGGTCGCCAGGACGTGGAGGATGGTGCTGTTGACGCTGACCACCTGTTCGTAGCCGGGAATGGACGTCTGGACGTAAAACGGATCGATGATGTAGTCCGTGGTGCCATCATAGTAGTAGCCCCACTTGTCGACCTTGGACGGATCGGAGGCGGCGTTGGCGAAGGGCCCGGACCAGTAGTTTTTCTCCGCGGTGCCATACGTGGACGCCTGGGGCCGGCCGGCGAGCAAATCGCGGAAGGCGATGTACCATTTGCCCATGCCGCGGGTGGAAAGGCCAATCTCGCGCGGATCCGACGAGCGCACGCCGACAATGTCGTCCGCGGTGGGGGCGAGAAGCGTGATGCCGCTCACCCCGAGCTCTGCGGATAACTGGCGCAGTTGTTCGTTGGTCACGTCCCGCCAGTGGGGCGGGAGTTGCTTTTCAATCGCGATGGAGGCTATCCGAAGCTCGTTGCCGAGCAGATTGTCGATGTAGGCTTGCCCTGCCTCGCTCGACTCGACCTCGAGCTCAATCTGTTGTGCGAGGAGTTCGGCCTGCTTGTCCGCGCTCTTAAGCATCTGCTGCCGAGCGACGCTGTAAAACAGCGTCCCGCCGAGGGCAAGCACCACGAGCATGGCGCCAAAGAGGATGGCGATGATCTTGTAGCGCAGCGAGAAGCGCACGCGGGGATGAGCGTTCACCTGCATTCTGTCCCGCCTTTACGCGTGCTTTCGCGTACAGGTGCGAATGATGTGGGCGAGTTCCGCCGTGGCTGTGGCGACGTCATCGTTGAAGATGAGGAAATCGAACTGATCCGACAGCGACTCCTCGTATTTGAGACGCTGCATCCGGACGCGGATGTCTTCCTCTTTGTCGCCGCGGTGGTGAAGTCTTCCCTCGAGGTCATCGAGGCAAGTCGGGCGGACGTAGATCAGAATGACGCGATCGCCAAACACGCGCTTCATGTTGAGCGCGCCGTTCACGTCGATGTCCTTGATGATGACGCGGCCTTCATTCAGGGCGCGCTCATAGCTCAGGAGATGCGTGCCGTACAGGTTGCCGTGAATAGTCTCGTACTCAAGGAATTCACCCCGCTCGGCCATGCGCATGAACTCTTCGCGCGACACAAAGTAGTAAGGATTTCCGTTCGTCTCGCCGGCCCGCATAGGCCTTGTGGAGAACGAAGGGATAAAAGTGAGGCCGAGATCGTACCGATCCCGGAGCGCGTTGATGAGCGTGTTTTTCCCTGCCCCGGATGGACCGGACAGAATGAAGAGCAGGCCCTTCGTATGCGTCTCCCCCTCTGGTTCGTAGGTCATGAGATCCGACAGCTTGCACGAGAGCGCATCGCAGATGCGCTCCAACACCCGGAGATCCACGCGGGCGATGGCGTTCTTCTTCAGGGCGTACAGGGTGTTTTTGTTCACACCGGACCGTTTCACCAGATCGGGTATCTTCCACTGACGCTCGTGAAGGAGCCGATCGAGGTGAAAGCGAATTTGACTCACGGGCATCCATCCCCGCAGGCAAGTTTCTAATCAGTATACTGAGTCGAACGGCAATTGTACAGGCTTCATTGGACAACGCGGCGATGCCGCGATGGAAGGAGCGTTGCCCCTTGATGGCGCTGGCGTGGACGGCAGCCCTGAGCCTCGCGGCGTGGTTGTTCTTGTTTCTCGCGCGCGGCTTTTATTGGCGCACCCACCTTTCCATGAACACAGCGAAGGAAGCGGCAAACGCCGGGCAGGCTTTGCGCGAGTGGCCGACCGTGTGGGCCGTGGTGCCCGCGCGAAACGAGGCGGATGTCCTGCCGAGGACGCTTCCGGCGCTCCTCTCGCAGGCGTACGCCGGCGAGTTCCACGTCATACTCGTGGACGATCACAGCACGGACGGCACGGCCGAGGTGGCGGCCCGCATTGCTGCGGAACTTGGCCTTGCGGACCGGCTGCGCGTGGTGCGCGCAGAGGCGCTTCCGCCTGGCTGGGCGGGCAAAGTGTGGGCCATGCAGAACGGGCTCAGGTGCGTGCCGGAGGATGCGACGCACGTGCTGTTGACGGATGCCGACATCTCGCACCCCCCAACCAGCGTCCAGGCCCTTGTGGCGCGGGCCGAGCGAGACGGGTTGGATCTGGTCTCACTCATGGTGCGGCTTCGCGCCGAGAGCGGGTGGGAGAAGCTCCTCATACCAGCGTTCGTGTACTTCTTCTCGAAGCTGTATCCGTTCGCGTGGGTGTCTCATCCCCGGCGAAGGACCGCGGCCGCGGCAGGCGGATGCGTGCTCGTCCGGCGCCGTCTGCTGCCCACGCCCCCGGGACTTGAGGCGATTCGCGACGCCGTGATCGACGACTGTTCGCTGGCGCGGCTCGTGGCACATCGCGGCGGGCGGCTCTGGCTCGGGCTTGGCGACGACGTGGTGAGCGTGCGCGCGTACGGAACGCTCGGCGAGATCTGGCGGATGATCGCGCGCACCGCGTTCGTGCAACTGCGGTTCTCCGCCTGGCTCCTCGTGGGCACCGCCCTCGGGATGCTGCTCTTGTACGCCGTCCCGCCCATCGCCACCATCGCCGGCCTGGTGGGCCTAGGGCTGGGTTCGCCGGGAAGCCTCGCCGCTTTGTGCCTCGGCGGAGCCGCATACGCCATCCTCGCCGCGACCTTCGTGCCGATGCTGCGCTGGTATCACCTATCTCCCGCGCGATCCGCCCTGCTTCCCTTGGCAGGCTTCCTGTACACGCTCATGACCCTCGATTCCGCCAGACGGTTCTGGCTCCGCACGGGCGATCACTGGAAGGGGCGGCCCTACGAAATGCGCCGCCCCTGACGGCTGTTCACCGAAATGTCAACCTCAAACCGCTTTCACGATGCGCCCTTTTCTCCAGCCTTCGGCGAAAATCATAAGTAGAGATTCTTCGCGCGGAGGCACATGGCGCAGTCGGCGCCATGTGCCAGGCTGGAAAGGAGAGGACGGCATTGGACGCTCGGCAACACATCCAGCGGCAGACGCCGCCCCGGTCTTCGACGGACGCTCGGTATGCGGGCGAAGCGCGCGTGTACCACGCGTTCCTCCTGCGCAAGGCGCCCTGGCCCTGGCGCAGAGCGCTCTCCGCTGGCCTCAGCCTGTTTACCGTGGTGGCGCTCGGCGCGCTGTTCGGCCACCCAGCGGATGGGCTCCTGGCGTCCATCGGGGCCTTCACCGGCATTTATGCGACGGACCTGCCCACCTTTCGGCTCGCCGTAAAGTTGGCCGCCGTCGGCCTCGGCCTCACAGCCTCGTTCGCCGTCGGAGCCGTCGCGAGCTCTAGTCCCTTCGCGGCCGCGGTGGCGCTCGCGTGCGTCGGAGCCGTGGCGACCTACGTCGCCGTCGCCCTCGCCATGGCGCCGCCCGGACCCTTCTTCTTCGTGATGGCGGCCGCCATCGCCAGCGGACAGCCGCTCGGCCATTCCATCGCCCCGTCTGCAGCGCTCGTCCTCGCCGGAGCTTCGGTGGCCTGGACGTTGTCCGTTCTCCTCGCCATCGCGTGGCCGCAGCCTGCGCATGGACATGCGAGCCGGTTTCGTCGGCTGAGCGCGAGACGGATCGCCCAAACGTTGAAAAACCATCTGCGCCCGAGTGATGCCGCCTTCGTGGGCGCCCTGCGAATGGCGGTCGGCCTCTTCGCCTCTGCCATGGTCGCGCACGCCATCGGCAGCCCGCGCAGTTATTGGACGGCCGTCGGCTGCGCGGCGACGCTCGTCGGCATGACGGTGATGGGCACGCTGCACCGCGCCATTCAGCGCGCGTTGGGCAGCGCCTTCGGTGTGATCCTGGCTGGCGCCGTCTTGAGCATCCATCCCCGGCCTATCGAACTGGCGCTGTTGCTCTTCGCCCTGCAAACCGCCGCCGAACTCCTTATACCGCGAAACTACGGCCTCGCCGTCATCTTCATCACGCCGCTCGCCATCCTCATCGCCGAAACGGGGCGCACTGGCCTCGGAGCGCCTGCCATCGTGGAGGCGCGTTTGATGGACACGCTGCTCGGATGCGCCATTGCGCTCGCGCTCAGGCTCCTGTGGCGCATGCCGCGCAGGGCGTAGGCAAGCGAGGGCCCGGGTAAGCACCTGTTTCGTCCTCAAACCGACATCGCGCCCGTCAATTCGACATGTTGCGCTTTCCAACGCGCCGCCCATGCGCTACACTTCGACATGCAAGCACATGGGTTTCGCTCGACATCGTGACCAGCGAGGAAGAATCGGGGCTCTGTCCCGGTTCTTTCTGTGCTTTTAGGGACCTTGTCGACAACCGCCCATCCGGCCAACCTCTCGTCGTACAAAGGAGCGCATGCAGCGTTGAACCTGAACTTTCGCCGCGCTTACCCATACGCCCTCCTGGCCGCGGGACTCACTGTGCCCTTCCTCGCGGCCTGGGGCTTGTACCAACAAACCCACAGCCTGTTGTGGCTGATCATCGCGGTCGCGTGCGTGCTGGAGTTTTTTCCGATTCACCTCCCGGGCGGACGCCAGTGGTCCACCTCCGCTTTCTGCTACGTCTGGGCCGCCAATCAACTCGGCTTTGCCGCGGCGACCACAGCCATCCTCTTCAGCGTCACAGCGGCTTTCCTTCGTTCCGTCGAGGGCAAGCTCACGGCTGCACACGTGAGGCACCTTCTCATCTCGCTCGGCGCGCATCAACTCGCGCTCGTCCCGGCCTACGTCGCGCTGCACCGCGCGCTCTTTGTCCCCTATCTGTTTCGATCCGCCGTGGCCGCTATGCTCTTCGAACTCGTGCGCCTCGCCGTACTCACGTGCCTGCACGGTTCCATGCGGCGACTCGGCATGGCGGCTGCGGCACTCCGCAGCCTTCACCCAGTCGCGCTCATCATTCCCCCCTCGCTCGCATCGCTGCTGTCCGCACGCAACGCGGACTGGTCCATCACGCTGCCCACCGCGGCGCTCTTTTTCAGCTTCGTTTGGATCTCCCGCGTTCACTCGCGGCTCGTCGACGAATGCGAATCGGCGCGCCAGACGTACCGCGTCATCGCGGAAAACTCGGCCGATCTCGTCCTCGTCGCCGCGTCGAGCGGCGAGATCACCTTCGCGTCTCCCGGCTTTCTCGCCTCCGCCGGGCTCGACCGCGAATCCCTGCTGGGCCGCTCCGTGTTCGATCTCGTCGCACCCGAAGACTTCTCCCGCTTTGACGATCTCTTCACGCCCATCGGCGCCGACGGTCAGGAGCACGACTTTGCGCTCGAGATCGACGGCGTGCGCGCCGACGTCGCGCTGCGCCTGACGCCCATCCGCACGAACGCCGCCCATGCCGGGGGCTACATCCTTCAGGCCCGCGACCTCGCGCCGCGCCTCCGGAAGGAAGCCACCCGACTGCGAGAAGGGCGGCTCGAAGCCGCCGGCCAGCTCGCCGCGAGCATCGCGCACGAGTTTCGCAACCCTTTGACGACCGTAATGGGTTTTGTGCAATTGTTTCGCCCACAGTTCGACGAACTCGCGCCCGGCGCATACGAGGCTATCTGGGGCGAGCTCGAGCGAATGAAGGACGTGACCGATTCGCTCATGGTCCTCGCCAGGCCCGAGGCCGTCAAGCCCATTCCATGCGATCTCGCCGAGATGGCCCGCGCCGCCATCGGAGTGTGCGATCCGCTCGCCCTCGAACGAGGCGTCCCGCTCGATCTCGGCCCACTGCCGCGGGTTCAGGTGCTCGGCTACCCTGGACAACTCCGCCAAATGGTGGTTCACCTCCTGCGAAACGCCATCGAGGCGGCCGCGGAGACCCACGGGCGGGTGGTGCTGTGGATCACCGCCACTGAGGCGGAAGCCACCGTTCACATCCGGGACACGGGGCCTGGCATTCCAGACTCCGTGCTCGAACACCTCGGCGAGCCGATGTACAACACAGAAATGAAGGGGACAGGCCTCGGTCTGATGGTTGTGCACCGAATCGTCCAGCAGCATGGTGGCGAGATCCACATCTGGCGCACCGAAGAGCCCACCGGCACCGCCGTGGAAGTGCGCCTCCCGACATATCGCGGGTGACGCGCGCTGCGCCCGGCGCCTCCCCCGATGGTTCGAGCGAACCGGGCGTGCCACTGCTGCCCACCTTTCCAGTGCATGTCTTTGACAGACAAGCCTGTCGTAGCTTATAAATGATGACGAGCTGCCCATCTGTAAGCGTTGACAGCCGGAGAGACAAAACAATCGGTTGTTTACATGGGCAAGCGCCAGCCAATCGGAAGGGAGGTGCACACGGTGAACGACACGCAGAAGCCGTCCACGAAAGCGAAGCGATGGTGGTACCTGCTCATCCTCGCGCCCGTCATCGGATCGCTGTTCCCGGGCCTGTACGGATCGCTCAAACCGGAGCTGTGGGGCATCCCGTACTTCTACTGGTACCAGATGCTCTGGATCATCATCGCGGCCATCATCACCGCATTTCTGTACAACATCCTCAAAGACGACTGAGGGTAAGGGGGTGAGTTCATGCAGATCAACTGGACTGCGTTCTCTATTTTTATTATTTTCTTTCTCTTTGTCGCCATTCTCGGCTTTGTCGCGGCGAGATGGCGGCGCGGCGATATGTCCCATCTGGAGGAATGGGGCCTCGCCGGACGCCGGTTTGGCACGCTTATCACGTGGTTCCTCGTCGGTGGAGATCTGTACACCGCCTATACCTTCATCGCCGTGCCGGGACTCATGTACGGAAAGGGCGCGCTCGGCTTCTACGCCGTGCCGTACACCACGGTCGTCTATCCCATCTTCCTGTTGATTCTCCCGAGATTCTGGTCCGTTGCGCGAGCGAAAGGCTACGTCACCGCCTCCGACTTCGTGCAGGGGCGCTACGGCGACAAGTTGCTCTCCTTTGTCGTCGCGCTCACGGGCATCTTCGCGACGATTCCCTACATCGCGCTGCAGCTCACCGGCATGCAGGCCGTCATCACGGCCATGGGCATCCCAGGAAGCTGGCCGCTCATCATCGCCTTCATCATTCTGGCACTGTTTGCCTACACGAGCGGCCTGCGCGCGCCAGCGATGATCGCCATCGTGAAGGACCTCATGATCTACATCACCATCATCGTGGCGGTCATCCTCATCCCCATCAAGCTGGGCGGCTTCGGACCCATCTTCCACGCGTCCGCCGCGGCGCTCGCCAAGCACCATCCGCCTGGGTCCATCGCGCTGTCGCCGAAGTTGTATGCGACGTACGGGACGCTCGCATTGGGTTCCGCACTTGCGCTGTTCCTCTACCCGCACGCGGTCACGGGCGTGTTCAGCGCCTCCAGCCGCCGCGTCGTGAAGCGCAACATGGCGCTGTTGCCAGCCTACTCATTTGCGCTCGGCATCATCGCGCTGCTCGGCTACATGGCGCTCGCCGCGGGCGTTCACACCAAGTCGACGAGCGAAGCCGTTCCGCTCCTGTTCCTAAAGGAGTTCCCGACCTGGTTCGCAGGCTTTGGTTTCGCCGCCATTGGCATCGGTGCACTCGTGCCGGCGGCCATTATGTCCATCGCGTCGGCCAACCTGTTCACGCGCAATATCTACAAGGCGTTCTTCGCGCCGAACGCTTCGAACGCGAACGAAGCGCGCGTGGCGAAGATGGTGTCGCTCATCATCATCCTGCTGGCGCTCGTGTTCATCCTCGGGTTCCCGCAGCAGTACGCCATCAGCATGCAGCAGGTGGGCGGCATCCTCATCCTGCAGACGCTGCCGCCCGTCGTGTTTGGCCTGTTCACGCGCTGGTTCCACCGCCGCGGGCTCTTCCTCGGCTGGCTGGTGGGCATTGTGCTCGGCATTCTCATGTGGGCGAGCACCGGCTACCAGTCCACGAGCTACGCGGTGGGCGGTGTGACCGCGTACGCCGGCATCTGGGCGCTCATCGCCAACATCATCGTTGTGATCGTCCTCAGCGCCATCTTCCGGGCCATGGGCCTGTCGAACGGCGAAGACGAGACGAGCCCATCCGACTACCACTTGGACGCGGAAACGTCCGCGTGATCGGGTGGCCACACCCCACCGCGCAAACGGGGCCCAGTGCGGGCCCCGTTTCGCTTTGCAGGCGCAAGACCTCATGCGCGCCGCCCGGAGGTGCAGGGATACAGCGTTCGCGCCAGGACCTCGCCCAGCGCAACGTTCACCACGATGCTCAGGCAAACCGCGGTGGCATACGCCGCGTCAAATGAGAGCCCCGCGGCGTGAACGCCCAGCCAGGTGAATCCGCGGTTCAGCGCGTTGGTGTCGAGAAACACGTAGCTCCGCACCGTCCAGCGCCTGTGCGCGTCAGGGCGGCGCTTTCGGGCCATCCAGTACACCAGAAACGCCGTGACCAACCAGTACACGTTCAAGAGATTGAACGCGACGGTGACCAACTCGCCGCCCGTCGCCTCGGGCGCGAGATAACCGCTCGTCCCGTCCACGCCGAGGACGCCCGCGAGGTATACATAGCCCACGGCGCGATGCAGCACCAGGTGCGCGCGCGCCCGCGTCCAGGCGAAATTGAGCGCGCCCGCCAGGATGGCCACGAGCGCGCTCGCTATGTGAATGTGAAGGGCGACGAGCCACGCCCCATGTGACAAATGGCGGTGAAGCCCCGTCTTATGGGCGAGGAACGACACATCCCCCGGATCCGCGATGAAGCTCGCGTAGGCCATGTACACCACGTACAGCACGGCCGCCGAAAAGACCGCGCCACCACCCCACCCAATCCGCTTCCTCGTTGGAGACGACGCCACAGAAACCCCTCCATCGGCCAACATTCGCCGTATCCTTCTCGGCCGATGAACCGAATCCCTGCTCACGGGTAGATGTGGCGACCCCGTTCGTCCGGAATGCCACACTTTCGATAAAAATAGGTGTTGATCACGTCCCGCCACTCGATGGCGCGCTGCATCTGATCCTCGAGCCGCGCGAGAACGCGCTCGAAGCGGACGGGATCGATCCGCCCCTGAAGCCGCCGCCACGCCTCCATCATCCAGACTACCGCCTCGACGCCGTCGAAGTGCGCGTCGTAGATGTGCTGGATGACCGTCTTCCCTGAGTGCAGCACGTGCGTGTACGGCACGTGGTGAAAGAAGAGGAGCAGCTCGTCCGGGCACGTCTCCAGGTGTTCGTACAGACTTCGCACCGGCTCGTGGTACTGGCCGGTGTAGCCCGTGCCCGTGGCCATCGTCCGATCCACGCCGACGCCCTGCCAATCCGCGTAATGGTACGTGCCCCACTTCGAGTACTCGTACCCCTCCGGATTCGGCCCGTCGTGGTGTCCCGGGTTCACCATCCAGCCCACGCCGAGCGGCGCCGTGTACGCCTCGTACGCCGGCCAGGAGGCCATGAGGATGCCCATCACCGCGCGGACGACATCCGGATCGTCGCCGTACGTGAGCCTCGCCCACTCGTGCGCGATCTCGGCCGGGTCAAGCGACGGATCCCAGGCGAGGCGGCCGAACGCGTACAGGTTGGCCTGCGCCAGCGAGTGCCCCGTCCAGTTGACATCGTCGCCCACGTTCGCGACGCCCGCCACGCCGCCTTGCGGCCGCCCGAACAGCTTGCCGCTCGCGATCTCGGCCACCGTCGATCCCGGCCCGCGCGCGTGCGTGTCGAAGTCGAGCACCTCTTTCCACATCGGCGCAAGATAGCACACGTGCCGCTGCTGGCCGGTGTACTCCTGCGTGATCTGAAATTCGAGCATCACGTTCGTGTCGGAAAGCCCGCCGAAGAGCGGCGAGACCGGCTCGCGCACCTGAAAGTCCATCGGTCCGTTCTTGATCTGAATCAGGACGTTGTCCAAAAAGTGGCCGTCGAGCGGCACGAAGTGATCGTACGCCGCCCGGGCGCGGTCGGCGCGCCGATCTCGCCAGTCCATGAGGCAGTTGTACACGAAGGCCCGCCAGATGACCACGCCGCCGTGAGGCGCCAGCGCTCGGGCGAGCATGTTCGCGCCATCGGCGTGATCGCGCCCGTAGGTGAAGGGACCGGGCCGGAACTCGGAGTCCGCTTTCACGAGGAAGCCGCCGAAGTCCGGGATGTGTGCATAGATGCGATCCGCCGCCGCGCACCACCAGTCCTCGACGCGCGGATCGAGCGGATCTGCGGTCGGCAGGTCGCCGAGATCGACGGGGCTCGCGAAGTTGACGCTAAGGAACATCCGGATGCCGTACGGGCGGAACACGTTGGCCAGCCGTGCGGCACCCGGCAGATGCGCCTCCTTGAGGAAGCGCGTCTCGGTCTCGTGCACGTTGACGTTGTTGATAGCGATGGCGTTCACACCGATGGATGCCAAAAGCCGCGCGTAGTCCCGCACGCGCGCCTCGTCAAAATCGATTTGCCCACCGCGAAAAAACAGCGATTTCCCCGCGTATCCGCGCTCAATCGTGCCGTCGGCGTTGTCCCAGTGGTCCAGCATGCGCCAGGCGTTCTTGGGTGAGGAGACGCAAGCCTCGTGGAGCGGTTCGCAAAGCCGCAGGCGGCGAATCAGGTGGAACACGCCATACAGCACGCCAGCGGGCGTCCGCGACACGACCGCGGCACCCTGCCCGTCCACCGGCAGGATGGCGTACGCCTCGTCCGAAAGCGCGCTGGCGAGCGCGGCCTGCGCGTCTTCACGAAGCCCGCGCGGCATCGCCGACAGAAGCCCCATGACGATGCACGGTGTGCTCGGCGCACCACCCGGATCTGCCGCCAGAGGCTCGGGGCTTTCTCCGCACGCCGCGCGAACCGCGCGCGCCCACTCCGCCGCCGCGGTGCGAAGCACCGGATCATCAGCTGGGCCGTATACCGCCATCCGCCGCGCCACCTCCGGTGCGCTGTGGGGCAGTGAGCTCTCCTGCAGCCACGCGCGGTAGTCGAGATCGGCCTCAGGGATGTTTGTCAAGGAGCTTCACCTCACACGTAGCCGTTGGCGAGAAAACCACCATCGGCGATGAGAATGGTGCCCGTGACGTAGTCGGAATCGCTTGAGGCGAGAAACACCGCTGGGCCCGCGATGTCGTCTGGCTGGCCCATACGGCCGGCTGGGATGCGCGCGACGAGCTTCTCGGGCTTGTGAATGCCGCGCTGGATGTAATCGCGCACAATCTCCGTCATGATGAAGCCCGGACTGATGGCGTTCACCTGGATGTTGTGCTTCGCCCACTCGACCGCGAGCGCCTGCGTGAGCTGCCGCACGCCGCCCTTGCTCGCCGCATACGTCGCCCGCTCCGGGATCCCTGCGTGCGCCACGATGGACGTGATGTTGATGATCTTTCCGCCCTGCCCGCGCGCAATCATCCCGCGCGCAGCCGCCTGGCAGAACAGAAACGTCCCATCGAGGTTGATGTTCAGGCACGCCTTCCATCGCTCGAAGGAGAGATCCGTGGAAGGGGCCGCGACGGAGATGCCCGCGGCGTTGACCAGAATGTCGATCCGGCCAAAGCGCTCCTCGGCGGCCGCCACCGCGCGCTCGACGTCCGCCGGATTCGACACATCGCACACCACCGGCAACGCGGCGCGCCCCGTTTGCGACGCGATCCACTGCGCCTGTGCCTCGATCTCAGCCTGCGTCCGGCTGACGAGGCAGACGTCGGCGCCCTCCTGCGCGAACCGGCGGGCAATCGCCGCGCCAATACCCCGCCCGCCGCCCGTGACGAGCGCCACCTTATCTTGTAACCGCATGTGCTGCACCTCCGCGCGCCGGTCAGGGGCCAAAGAACGCCGGATGGCGAGCTTTGATTCCAGGCAGATCTTCCATCAGCTTCGCCAGGTGATGCTGCATCGCCTCCGCAGACTTATCGGCATCGCCCGAAAGCACCGCCTCGGCGACCCGCTCATGCTCACCGACGAGCCGCTTCATCCGCTCCGGCTCGAACAGCGAAAGCATCCGCACCCGGTTCAAATGCCCCCGCATCTGCGCCACGATGGCCGTGAGCGTCTCGTTGTCGAAGTGCTGCAGAAAGATCTGGTGAAACGCATCATCCGCATGCATGAATTGAAGCGCATTCCCCGCCTCGGCCGCCTCCCGCTGGTCCTGGAGCGATCTCGCCATCTCCCTCTCCAGCCGGGCGCGCACCGACGCGTCCCGCGCGACGTCCTCCGCGACGCGGCGGATGACCGAAAGCTCCAGGCTCTCCCGGACGAATCGGGTCTCTTCCACCTGCCGCTCCGAAATCAGCGCCACCTTCATGCCCCGCTGGGGCAGCACCTCAATCAGCCGCTCCATCGCAAGCGCGCGCACCGCTTCGCGCACCGGCGTGCGGCTCATGTTCAACATGCGCGTGAAATCCGACTCGTAGACCGTCTGCCCCGGATGCAGCCGAAGCGACAAAATCTCCTCGCGGATGGCCTCGTACGCCTGCTCTCCAAGCGTCTTCTTGGCCACACCGTAGGTCACACCTGCGATCACGCCTCCACCTCCTCGCAGACCCAAGTCGATCGATATTGTACCGTATACTTGTATACCCAAGCAATCGCAAACACCTCATCGCGCCCCTTTTGCACCGCCGGCCGAGAAGCCAGCGGCGCCTCGGAGGTGATGCATCTCAGCCCATCGACTTGATGGCCTGCGCCAGGTTGGCGACGTTCGGCGTGCCAATTCCGGAGGCCGGATCGTACCCGGACACAGCGGACCAATACCAGTTGTTCCCTGTCGTCAGGTCGTTGAACGGCTGATTCGCCCCGTACCCATTCTGCTGCATGAGTTGGTAGAAGACCGGATCTAGGAAGCCGACGCGGCCGCCGACGTACTGATCGATGAGCGCCGTGATGCCGTTCAGCTGCGGCGCCACAAAGCTCGTGCCACCGTAGCCCGCGAGCCAGCCGCCCCCCGCGCTCCAGTACACGAGATAGCCCGTCTCCGGATCCGCGTCCATCGAGACGTCCGGCAGGTTGCGACCCGCGTAATTGCTCGGCAGGTTGTAGGTGAAGGGAGATCCGTACAGCACGCCCTGCGAGTCGGTGAACGCCTGATTCGCCGCGCTGTTCTGGACGCCGCTCACGCCATTCTGATACCACGGGCGCGGAAAGATGACGCTCACGCCACCGCCTGTCCCGATGGGGAACAGTCCTTGATAGCCGAGATTCTGCAAGTACTGCCACGACCACGGCTGCTGCTGCGTGATGTTGACTTTGCCGAGCGAGAACGTGGCGGAAAACGGCACCGTCGTGCCACCCGCGGCCGTGACGAACGGATCCGACGCCGGGAAGTCGACCGTCAGCGGCGTAGAGAATCCCTGCGAAGGCGGGAAATCGCGAGCGGTGTCGTAGGCACCCGAGTCTCCGGCGGCCGCATAGACGGAGATGCCCTGTGCCGCCGCCTCCATGAACGCCTGCGTGAACGCGAGCAGCTCATCGACATACGACTGGCCCTGGTTCATCTGAGGCAAATAGTCGATCTCCGGCTGCCCCCAGCTCACGGACAACGAGTCCACCTGGTTGTCGGAGACCGCCTGGTAGAACGCGTCGATAAAGCCCTGATCCGTGTTGGGCGCGTCGTACACGACGACATTGGCGTCCGGCGCAAGGCCACCCGCCTGCTCGACGTCGAGCGTCGTCTCGACCGAGCCATCATCCATCTGGCCGCCTCCGTCGACGTTCACCATCTGAATGCGGTTCTGCGAGACGTGCAGGCCGATGCCCTTCCAGTAGGTGTAGGCGTCCTGCGGGTTAAAGCTCGACAGCGTCACAATGCCGACCGTCTCGCCCTTGCCCGTGATGCCCTTTTGATAGAGTGGATTGATGTCGTAGCGATTCGCCGTGTCGCCGACGGTGTAGCTCCCCGGCGTGCCCGTCGCCGTGCTGCCTCCCTGCGGGAGCACCGCTTTCGGGGACGGCATCCCTGACACATTCGGCGTCTTCACGGTGAGCGACTGTGCCGCGTTGGCCGTATCGAGCCCCACCACCGCGAGCACGTTGGTGAGGAGCGCCACCGGAATTTGTGGCGGCTTTTTCGGCGCCCGGAACACCTGGCCATTCGCCTTGAACAGGTCGATCACGGTGTTGAACGCGTTGTCAAACTGCTGAATGGTCCCCTGCACCTGCAGATCCAGGTGATCCGCGCTGACGCTCACCACCTGCAGGCCGTACTGCTGAAGTTCCTGTTCAATCTGCTGAATGGTCTGAGACGACGGCGCGAACTGCGCGGCGAATTGGCTGGTCGTCAAAAACTTGTGATACTGCGCACTGCCCGGTGTCTCCGTCTGCTGGATATAGTTCTGCAAAGCCGTTGGGTTCTGCACGTGCAGAATGACCGACGCCGTGACGGTCTGGCTCGCGTTGGCGGGACCCAGATCCTGCGCGTTTTCCGTTGATGGATTGGCCAGCGGCGCCGCCTGCACGGCGTCTGCTTCCATGGTCGGCACTCCGACAGCCAGCATGCCGAGCGCTGCCGGGAGCCCGAAAGCAAGTCGTTTCCACAGTCCCACAAGAACGCCCCCTGATGTCCGAATCGAAGCTTGCGCGGGATGGATTCGGCAACGGGGGTGAGGATTCCTGCAGCGAAATGCATCGATTTTTGTAGAAAAAGCAGGAAAGCGGCGCAAGTCTCAACTCGCTCGACTTGGCGCCGCACTTTTATCGCATCGAGAGTCCCGGCGGGATTCACCAGGCCAGTCTCACGACCCCACCAGGCTCCCCGAAGCAGAGACGTCTTCCTCCACCACCGTTGCCTCCATCACGCGCGCCTCGAGTTCCCGCGCGTGCCGCTCGGTCTCTTCTTCGCTCCAGCCGCAAGCCGCCGCCATGTACCGGATGACGGCGTCCTGATTCTCCTTCACCCAGTCGATGTCGAAGTAGAGCGCGCCCGTTCTTCGGATGAAGAAGTCGGACGGCGTCGCCACCATCTCGTGCCGCAGGCCGTACGCCAATTCCGCATACACATCTGGCCTCAGCCCATACGCCTCTGCGCGATCCCGCCCGGACGCGAGCAGGTTGAAAACGACATCCACGTTGGTGCCATAGCGCCGGGCGAGGCGCCTCGCGTCCTCCTCCGCCAGGCCGAGCTTCACGCCGCGCTGCGCGCGATCCTCGACAAACGCCGGCATCTTGTCCGATCCACCAAAATCGCCGCCCGAATAGGGAATTTTGTCCGTATTGCACGGTTTGAAGCTCCGACCGGCTTGGCCGAGATCGCGCGCCACCATGTCAACGACCTTCTCCGCCATCTTGCGGTAGCCGGTGAGCTTGCCGCCCGCGATGGTGAGGAGCCCGGACGGCGAGACGAACACCTCGTCCTTGCGCGAGATCTCCGACGGATCTTTGCCTTCCTCGTGGATGAGCGGCCGAACACCCGCCCAACTGCTCTCGATGTCCTCGGCCGTCAGCTTGACGTTTGGGAACATGAAATTGACGCAGTCGATGAGATAGTCGCGATCCGCCTGTGTCATGCGAGGATGGACGAGATCGCCGTGATAATCCGTATCGGTAGTGCCGATGTAGGTCTTGCCGTCGCGCGGAATGGCGAAGACCATGCGCCCGTCGGGCACGTCGAAGTACACGGAATTTCGAAGCGGGAACCGCTTCCCGTCCACCACGATGTGCACGCCCTTGGTGTGATGCAGGGTCTTGCCGGACTTCGATCCGTCCTTCTCCCGGAGCTCATCGACCCACGGACCGGTGGCGTTGACGACCTTCTTCGCCCGAACGACGAAGGTTTCGCCGGTGAACACATCCTCGATTTCGGCCCCCGCGACCCTACCCTCATGGTAGAGAAAACCGGTGGCCTTCGCGTAGTTGAGCGCAATTCCGCCCATCTCCACCGCCTTTTTCAGAATCTCCAGCGTGAGGCGGGCGTCGTCCGTCCGGTATTCTACGTAATAGCCCGCGCCCTTCAGGCCATCGCGGCGAAGCAGCGGCTCAATCGCGAGCGCCTGCTCGGCGGTGAGCATCTTGCGCCGCTCGGAGCGCTTGACGCCCGCGAGCTTGTCGTACACGTAGATGCCCACGCTCGTCGCAAGCCAGCCGTACGTGCCGCCC
Source organism: Alicyclobacillus mali NBRC 102425 (assembly GCF_001570745.1). GTDB lineage: Bacteria > Bacillota > Bacilli > Alicyclobacillales > Alicyclobacillaceae > Alicyclobacillus > Alicyclobacillus mali. The sequence continues at coordinate 57,023 of NZ_BCSG01000017.1, read as the reverse complement.
TCGATGATGGGCAAGAGCATCCACACGGGCGTCGTGATGTGCGGGCCGTTCTCGTAGACGATGGCGCGCTCCTTCCCGACCTCTGCAACGAGTCCCACCTCAAACTGCTTCAGATACCTCAGGCCGCCGTGCACGAGCTTCGTCGACCGATTGGACGTGCCCGCGGCGAAGTCCTGCATCTCGACCAGTGCCGCCTTCATGCCCCGTGCCGTCGCGTCGAGCAGGATGCCCGCTCCGGTGATGCCACCGCCGATGATGAGTACATCGAACGGCTCGCCGGCCATCTCCGCCTTGATGGCCGATCTCGCCATTGTTGAAAACCGCACCTCCGCCATGTTGTATGCCTCCTTTACATCCGAACAAGAGAAAAACCACAAACCAAGCGCCCTCTCAGGCACCTGACCTGTGGTTTTCTCATCGTCTCAACCATACGTGATGAACTTGTCAAGTCTATTATATCTTCCGCGAAGGCGCGGATCTACGAGCCGTCACACGTCCTCCTGGGCCCAGCCCATCGTGCGCTCCACGGCGCGCTGCCAGCCGCGATACAGGCGCGCCCGTGTTTTCGCGTCCATCTGTGGATCGAAACGGCGCTCGATGTCTCCGCTCTGGGTAATCTCGTCCTTGGACCAGAACCCCACCGCGAGCCCCGCGAGATATGCGGCGCCAAGCGCCGTGGACTCCGTGATCTGCGGGCGCTCGACCGGCACGCCGAGAATGTCCGCCTGGAACTGCATGAGCAGGTTGTTCGCCACTGCGCCGCCGTCCACCCGCAGCGACTTGAGTTCGATTCCGGAATCCCGCTGCATGGCGTCCAGGATGTCTTTCGTCTGATACGCGAGCGACTCGAGCGTGGCTCGAATGATGTGCTCCTTGCTGGTTCCGCGCGTCAGGCCGAAGATGGCGCCGCGAGCGTACATGTCCCAGTACGGCGCACCGAGCCCCGCGAACGCCGGGACGACGTACACGCCGCCTGTGTCCTCCACCTTGCTCGCGAAGTATTCCGAATCCGCCGCCGCGTCGACGAAGCGCAGCCCGTCGCGCAGCCACTGAATTGCCGCGCCCGCGATGAAGACGCTTCCTTCGAGCGCATACGTGACCTTGTCATCGAGCCCCCAGGCGATGGTCGTCAAGAGCCCGGACGGCGATGCCACGGGTTTTTCACCCGTATTCATAAGCATGAAGCAGCCCGTGCCATACGTGTTCTTCACCATGCCCGGTTCGAAGCACGTCTGTCCAAAGAGCGCCGCCTGTTGATCTCCAGCGATCCCGGCGATGGGGATGTTTGCGCCGCCAAACGTGTGCTCGTCGGTGTGGCCGTAGACAGACGAGGAGGGCCGTACCTCGGGCAGCATGGCGCGCGGGATGCCGAGGAGCTTCAGGAGATCATCGTCCCAGTCGAGCGTGTGAATGTTGAAGAGCATGGTGCGGGACGCGTTCGTGTAGTCCGTTACGTGAACCTTGCCGCGCGTCAGGTTCCACACAAGCCACGTGTCGATGGTGCCGAAAAGCAACTCGCCGCGTTCAGCGCGCTCGCGAGCACCCTCGACGTGATCGAGAATCCACTTGATCTTCGTGCCGGAGAAGTAGGCATCGATGACCAGGCCCGTCTTGTCGCGGATGAAATCGGCGTGCCCGGCCGCCTTCAGTTGGTCGCAAATGTCGGCCGTGCGGCGGTCCTGCCAGACAATGGCGTTGTAGACGGGTTTGCCGGTCTCCTTTTCCCATACCACGGTGGTCTCGCGCTGGTTCGTAATCCCAATGGCCGCCACCTGTTGCGGAGACACGGCCGCCTTCTCGAGCACCTCGCGTGCGACGCCGCTCTGGGTGCCCCAGATCTCCATGGGATCGTGTTCGACCCATCCCGGCTTCGGATAAATCTGCGTAAACTCTTTCTGGGCGACGCTGTGAATGCGCCCGGCGCGATCGAACAAAATCGCGCGGGAACTGGTTGTGCCTTGGTCGAAGGCGAGGATGAACGTTCGTGCGTCCATAACACCCTCCACAAAAAACGAGTCTGCGGTCGATACAAACAGACGGCGGACAAAGTACGCATGGAGAAATCCACACGTCATTGCCGCCGTCTCAGACGCTCAAAAGGCGTAACTATCAACTTGCCTTCACTGTAACGCAGCCGCGCGCTTCGTGTAAAGGGTCTCAGTTGGTTTGCGGGCGGTCACGCCCCCCTACCCCAGCCCCTTGATCAAGATACCTCCCACCATGTCCGCGGCCCTGTCGAGCCTATCCGCGGCATTGCTCATGTGCCGATACACCTCGCGCATGCGGAAGATGTGGTGCACGTCCTGGCTCAGGAACAGCTCGGCGTTCGACTCCCGATACAGTTCCTCCATCCGGTTTTCCATCTTCTTCGCCCGCACAATCGCAGCGTGCACAGACGGCCCCGGCTTCACCAGCCCCGCGACCGCCTCGGCCAAGGCATCCACGCCTTCCTTCAGCGCCTCCGCCATCTCATGAATGGCGGGCTCAAACGGAATCGCGTACACCAGAAACTCCTGCACCGTCGTGTGTGCATAGTCGAGAATGTCGTCCAGGCTGCGGGAGAGATCGTAGATATCCTCCCGATCCATCGGCGTCATGAAGCTGCGAATCAGTTCCTCAATGACGGCTCGCCGAATGGCATCGCCCTCCTGCTCCAACGCTCGCATCCGCTCTGCGTATCGGCGCAGCTCGTCTTCACCCGGCTTCATCTCCACGATCTCGCCGAGCAAATGCACCCCTCGTTGTGCCTGCCGCGCCTGCGCCTCGAGCAGCGCGAAGAACCTTGACTCATTCGGGCGAAGCCACTGCGCCAGCTTGCTCATCGGTATCCCCCCCAAACAAACAGTTGTCCCGTCACGCACCCGACGACAAACGCCAGCGGCATGGTCATGATCCACACCCCAGCCATCTTCCGCACCACCCGCCAGCGCACCCGCCGCGCGTGCGCGCTCGCCCCCACGCCCACCAGCGAACTGTCGAGCGCCTGCGTCGTGCTCACAGGCCCGCCCAGGCTTGAGGCCGCGATCACGACCGCCGCCGTGGCGAACTCGTTCATGACCGCGTGGATGGGTCGGATACGAAAGACGTGGCCTTGAATCATGCGAGCCACGCGCCAGCCGCCGACGAGCAGTCCCACGAGAAAGGCCGCGGTCGAGAACCCGACCATCCACGGCGCCACGTGAAATACGCCGCGGTGATGCGACACGCCCGTCACCAGCGCCAAAAGGCCCAGCGTCTTTTCCGCATCGTTCGCGCCGTATCCTATGCATACGCAAGCGGATGTCGCAATCTCCGTCCAAAGCGCTGATCGTCCCGCTCGTGCGGACGCGCGTCCCAGAAGGAGCTTCGCGACAATGTGAGCCACATATCCCGCGACGCCGGCCAGCATCACGCTCAGGACGAGCCATCCCGCCACGCGCCCCACGCTCGCCCAATGAACCCGATCCATCCCCAGCATCACCGCGCCCACTCCACCCATTGCGCCTACAAGTGCGAACGTGATGCTTGTCGGCACGCTAGAGGCATAACAGGCCAGAAGTGTCACAAGCGTCGCCACCAGCGCAGCCGTCACCACGGGCAGGCTGAGTTCGGCGAGCGGCAGGATGCCGGCGCCGATGGTATGGGCCACTCGCGTTCCAATGAGAAACGGAGCAACGGTCATGCATGTGCCGATCTCGACGATCACGACCGCGACCGGCAAGATTCGCGAACTCGCGAGCACCGCGAGCAAATTGCCTCCATCGTTCAACCCAGACAACGCCGCAAAGACCGCTACGAGAACGTATGCAGCGAGAGCAACCACTCATTGGCCACCCCCTTAGATCTCACCATGTTGAGATTGGGAGTAGAAGAGATATTATAGCGCGCGATGGGGAGCTTGAGAACGTGTTTTTGGTGCACGTGTGGCACACGATAACTCGAGTTCTTCGGTACAGGGGCAGTTAAAAAGGGCACCTTCATCGAACGAATGCATCTGCGTAGGGATGCATGGTACATGCGTCTGCCTGCAACGATTCAAGAAGCGCGAACCTGAATCGATGGCGAAAACCCAGGGGGTTCGCGAAATAAGAAAATTCCGCATGGGGACTGGATTTTTGACCGGTGAGAGGGTATGATGAGGGCAGTTGGAACATCTGAAAAGGATGCGAGCCGTGTAGGTTCGCGATTTTCGCCCGGAAAGCCGCGCCAAGAGCGGGCTGTGAAGCGTGGAGTTGATCCGCCGAGATCGTCGGCGGCCCCATTGAAGCGTGGAGTTAATGGTTTAGGGACTCTTCGCTTTGTTGTTGATCCGCCGAGATCGTCGGCGGCCCCATTGAAGCCCACCTCTCCGTCACGTTCGCGCAACCTCTGAAGTCGTTGATCCGCCGAGATCGTCGGCGGCCCCATTGAAGCAGCACATGCGAGCACTTCGTCGCTACCTGCATCTCCGTTGATCCGCCGAGATCGTCGGCGGCCCCATTGAAGCTTCCTGGATTTGGGCTGTTTACTACATCCAGGATCAGTTGATCCGCCGAGATCGTCGGCGGCCCCATTGAAGCATGAAGATCTCCGGATCGCAAGATCCGCAGTCACAGTTGATCCGCCGAGATCGTCGGCGGCCCCATTGAAGCACCGCCAGAGAACACTTCGCCGTCGCTGTCGGACGCGTTGATCCGCCGAGATCGTCGGCGGCCCCATTGAAGCCTCGAGAACTTCTTCGCGAAGTACGACCGTGTGCGGTTGATCCGCCGAGATCGTCGGCGGCCCCATTGAAGCCTTCCGCCGCAGAAATACCCAGCAAAAAAGGGGCGGGTTGATCCGCCGAGATCGTCGGCGGCCCCATTGAAGCCGGCGCGGCGAGCTCCACAAACTTTTGCAGGGCTTTGGTTGATCCGCCGAGATCGTCGGCGGCCCCATTGAAGCCTGAATTTGGTAGCTATTATTGACCATGGGTGCGTACAAGTTGATCCGCCGAGATCGTCGGCGGCCCCATTGAAGCGAAAATATCAAGCGCAAGGAAGCAGACTTCGAGGCCGTTGATCCGCCGAGATCGTCGGCGGCCCCATTGAAGCTACGAGGCGCTGTTGGCGCTCGCGAACAAAGGCAGCACCGTTGATCCGCCGAGATCGTCGGCGGCCCCATTGAAGCTGTGCAGTAAACAGAGATCCGTAAAGATCGAAGTCAGTTGATCCGCCGAGATCGTCGGCGGCCCCATTGAAGCTACTTTGGCTCAGATAGTAACAGTATTTATCATAATTGTTGATCCGCCGAGATCGTCGGCGGCCCCATTGAAGCGCAGCTTTGACAAGGCCAATCATGCCAAGCTCGTATAACGTTGATCCGCCGAGATCGTCGGCGGCCCCATTGAAGCTACCTGTTCCAGGCTCCATAAAGAGCCCGAACCCGTGCGTTGATCCGCCGAGATCGTCGGCGGCCCCATTGAAGCCACAGCTCCACGACTGCGGACGAAATGCTACCCGGGTTGATCCGCCGAGATCGTCGGCGGCCCCATTGAAGCAATCGTAACCTGCACAACATACGCGGGGTGATCAACGTTGATCCGCCGAGATCGTCGGCGGCCCCATTGAAGCCGGGCGCGAAGACATTCCTGCACTTGATTGCCTAAGTTGATCCGCCGAGATCGTCGGCGGCCCCATTGAAGCGGCTTGCGGGCGAAGAGTGGGTGCTCGAGGTCTTCCGTTGATCCGCCAAGACGGTCGGCGGGCCCGCCTTGTAGCGTCCCTTCTACCCGATTCAGATGATGCGAGTATGCGTGCCCTAAACCTCACGTTGACGTGAGTTTCTGATTGGCGTACACTGGGGTGCGGCAGAAGCTGAGGAGGTGGAAGATGGAGCGCGGCAAACTGTGGACCGTGGAAGCCGTGGCGGAACGACTGGGCGTCACCCCGCGCACGCTCCACTATTACGAAGAGAAGGGTCTCATTCCTGAGGTTCCGCGAACGCCGGGTGGACATCGGGTGTATGACGAAGACACGATTGAACGCATCGAACACATTCTTCGCCTCAAGGAAGCCCTGGGCTACTCGCTGCAAGAGATTCGGTCCATTCTCTCCACAGAAGACCAGTTGAAGACTTATCGGGCGCGCATCGCAGAAGGTCGGGAGCCCGAACACAACGTCCAAATGCTTTCGGAATCCGTGCGCTTGCTTGAGGACGTGGTTCGCCACATTGATGACAAGATGATGAGACTTGCGGCCATGCGCGAACATTACATGGACCGATTGACGCGCATCCGGGCCCGACTGGAGCGCGAGGAGGAAGCGACAAAGGCGGTTGAATTTCAAGATCAAAAGGGTGAGTGAGGATTTTGGATGCGAGAAGTCCTGCTTATAAATGGATTGCGCTCTCCAACACCACGCTCGGCGTGTTGATGGCTTCCATCAATGGCACGATTCTTATCATCGCACTGCCCGTCATCTTTGCAGGGATTCAGGTCAATCCGCTGCAGGGCGGACAGACGAGTTTGTTGCTCTGGGTCCTGATGGGCTTTAACGTGGCGACGACGGTGTTGCTGGTGACGTTCGGCCGACTGTCCGACATGTTCGGCCGCGTTCGCCTGTACAACCTGGGATTCCTGGTGTTCACCGTCGGCTCGGTGCTCTGCTCGCTGACGTGGAGCCACGGCAGGGCGGGAGAACTGGAGCTCATCATCTTCCGCATGATCCAGGGCATCGGCGGCGCGTTCCTCTTTTCCAACAGCGCCGCCATTTTGACCGATGCGTTTCCCAACAACCAACGCGGTCTTGCACTCGGCCTGAACCAAATCGCGGCCGTGGCGGGCAGCGTCGTGGGCCTGGTGCTGGGTGGGATCCTGGCCTCGACCGGGCATTGGCGTTACGTGTTCCTCGTCAATGTGCCCATCGGGATCGTCGGGACCGTGTGGGCGTACCTGATGCTGAAGGAGATTGCGAAACCGCAGCGCGACGCGAAACTCGACATCCCCGGTAACGCGACCTTGGCCCTCGGCGTCCTGGCCATGATGCTCGCGTTGACCTACGGCATCATGCCGTACGGGGGACACAGCATGGGCTGGTCGTCGCCGATGGTCATCGCGCTCCTGGTCGACGGCGTGGTGATGCTCGGCGTGTTCGGCGCGATCGAACGCCGCGTGTCGGATCCGCTGTTTCGCCTGGAGCTGTTCCGCATCCGGCCGTTCACGCTGGGTAACGTGGCGCTGTTCATGGGCTCTCTCGCGCGGGGCGGCCTGAGCTTCATGCTGATCATCTGGCTGCAGGGAATCTACCTGCCATTGCACGGCGTGTCATACCAGAACACACCGCTTATCGCAGGGCTTTATACGCTGCCGCAGATGGTGGGATTTCTCGCCGCCGGACCGCTCAGCGGCTACTTGTCCGACAAGTTCGGGCAGCGGGCCTTTGCGACGGGCGGCCTGCTTGTGAGCGCGGCCGGATTTTTGCTGCTCGCCGCACTTCCCATCGATTTCAACCGCTTTGCGTTCTGGGCGGACATCTTCGTCATCGGCGTGGGGATGGGACTGTTTGCGTCGCCGAACAACGCCTCCATCATGAGCTCCGTGCCGGCGCAGTACCGGGGCGTGGCGTCCGGCATGCGTTCCACCTTCAACAATGCGGGGCAAATGATGAGCATGGGGATCTTCTTCTCCATCGTGGTGGCCGGGCTCGCGGCGAAGCTGCCTCACGCGCTCGTATCCGGGCTCACAGCCCACGGCGTGCCCGCGACGGCCGCCGACGCCCTCGCCAAGCTTCCGCCCACCTCGTCACTGTTCGCGGCGCTCCTCGGGTACAATCCACTCGAGTCCCTGCTCGGCCCAAGCGGCCTCAACATCCTGAACAAGCTGCCCGCGTCCCAGGCAGCCGTGATCACGGGCAAGCACTTCTTCCCGACGCTCATCTCGTCGCCGTTTCACACCGGCCTCGCGCTCGCGTTTGTCATCTCCGCCATCCTCATGGTGATTGGCGCGGTCGCGTCGATATTTCGAGGCACGTACCAAGAGCCGCAGGCCATGCCGACGCGCGAAGCGGAGCGCATCGCCAAGTGAGGCCGACGTACAACCCACCTACATCTGCCACAGTTCCTTCACGGAGGTGGTCACCGCCGTCGCGCCAGCCGCGACGGCCCGCTCCACGTCCTCCTTCGTCCGCACAAACCCTCCCGCAAGCACCGGCAGGCCCGTCTGCTCGCGAATCTCCGCAATGAGCTGCGGCACCACGCCCGGCAGGACCTCCAGGTAATCCGGCTTCGCCTGCTGCAGAACGCGGTAACTCGTGCGCAGGCTGTGCGAGTCGATGAGAAACACGCGCTGGATGGCGATCACGCCCTGCTTCTTCGCCGTCGCAATCACGCTCGCATGCGTGGAAATGATGCCGTACGGCCGGATCATCTGGCACAGAAACTGGGTCCCCGCCTCGTCGTGCTTCAACCCTTGAATCAGGTCCGCATGGAGGATGAGATGCTTTCCCGCCTTGTTCGCCAGGCGCATCAGGCTCGGAAGCGCGGTGAGATTCGTCTCCAAGAGCACCACCACCGGGTGCGGTCCCTGCATCAGCTCCTCAAAGTCCTTCGGGCTGCGCACAGCGGGAAGCACGCGCCGGCCCTCGAACGCGCTCATGCCCGCCTCCGTTCCGCGGACGACCGCTCGATCACGGCCGGCCGGATGCGCTCCACATGCTTGGGCAACTCCTCTCCCTTGATGAGCCGCATGAGCATGGCGGCCGCCTGCTGGCCCTGCTGAAACACCGGCTGCTGAATGGTCGTCAGCGCGGGCGTGCTCGCCTCGGCCACGTCCGTGTCGTCGAAACCCAGGATGGATACATCGACCGGCACACGCAGGCCCGCACTCGCCGCCGCGCGCAGGGCGCCGATGGCCATATAGTCGTTGAAGCAAAAGACCGCCGTGGGGCGATCCGGCGCCTGCAAAATGTGCCGCATGCCCGCCTCGCCGCTCTCCATGTCGAACTGCCCGTGCGCCACCCACTCGTCGCGCCAGCTGAGGCCGAGATCGCGAAACACTGCCTGCGCCGCCTGCAGGCGAAGCACGTTGTCCACGTGTTCCGCGGGCCCTGCGATGACGCCAATGGCGCGATGGCCAAGATGATGCAGATGCCGAATGGCCAGTTCCACGCCCGCGGCCTGATCGATCACGACGCAGTGCCCGGGGCTCGACGCCGGATCCTGTTGCATATAGACCACGGGGAATTTGTCGGGCAGTTCCTTCAACAACCGCTCCGTCACGCCGCTGAACTGGGGCAACACGAGCATGCCGTCGACAGAATGTTCAAGCGCTTTCTTCGCTAAAATATCGAGTTTGTCGGGCGTGACGATATCGAACTGCATCGCGTAGTTGTCCTCGGCGAGGACCTTCGAAATGCCCGCGAGCATGGGAAACAAATACCCGTTCAAACGCGGATCCAGGCTCGGGTTGACGATGTAAAATCCGATGGAAAAGACCTTGCCCGCTCGCAGACTCCGAGCGCTCATCTTCGGGTGATAGTTGAGTTCGCGCGCGGCTTCCAGCACTTTGCGCAGCGACTCCTCACTCACGCGCTTGCCGTTCAGCGCCCAGGATACCGTCGTGGGCGACACCCCGGCCAGCCGCGCGATGTCCTTCACCGTGGCCACCTTGAATCCCTCCCGGTGTTCCGATTCTATGAAACGCGGAAACCGCCGCTGTCGGAATCGAGAAAAAGATGCTCATTGACATTATAGACAACCGACGCTATAACGAAAGTAAATCGATTTTACTAAATCGTTTTGAAGTTTTTGAAACCGCTTTCTGCTATGGGGGGGATCGCTTTGAAGAAGACTTGGTCTGCTTCGCTGGCCGCCGTCATCACGCTGTGGACCGGGGCGTCACCCGCGTGGGCCGCGGCCCATCCGACGGCCCATCTGGCCTCGCAACATCGCCCGAGCATTGCCGCCCGCGTGCGCGCCGACGACTTCGCTTCGACGTCCATGGCCACGGAGATGCAGGTGATTCACGACGCGCTCACGGTGCCCGAGCTCGCAGCCGTCCAGGCCGCAGCACAAGCGGCGTCCAACCTGTCGACGTCGCAGTGGCTCCAGTGGCTGTATCCGAATGCGTCCCCGGCGACGAGCGCGCAGTCCCAGGTAGCACAGGCCGTCTCCAACCTGTTCAACCTGGCAACGTACGGCGCCGTGTCGACTCGCGGGAGCAACGCCGCGCAGATTTTACAGACGCTTCAGTCGATTTCTCCCCTGCTCTCTTCGCCCGCCGTCGGCCTCTTCTATCAATCGTTTTTGACCGTCATCGGTCAATCGTCCAAAGCCATCTTGGCCGGCCAAGCCTCGAGCTCGACCGTCGGAAACGCGCTCGCGCAGGCCGCGTCCTTGTCCCCCACCATCTCCGCCTACCTGCGCCAGAATGGGCTGTCTCCGTCCGATCTCGCCCGCACTTGGTCGAGCTTTGAAACGCAGGTCGATCCGCAGGGCGCCGCGCAGACCGCGCTCATGACCCGCATCTGCACGAACGCGCTCGGCTTCGGCGCGCCCACCGCCAGCGCCACCATCACCGTGAACGCAGCCGCCCGCCTCCAGGCCGTCCCCGCCACCGCCTTTGGCCTGAACGCGGCCGTGTGGGACAGCGGGCTCAACTCGCAGACCGTCATCTCCGAGGTGCAGGCGCTCCATCCCGCGCTCATCCGCTGGCCCGGCGGCTCCATCTCGGACGTGTACAACTGGGAGACCAACACGCGCAACGATGGGGGCTACGTCAACCCCAGCGACACCTTTGACAACTTCATGCAGTTCGTGAACGCCGTAGGTTCCACGCCCATCATCACCGTCAACTACGGCACCGGCACGCCCCAGCTCGCAGCCGACTGGGTCAAGTACGCCGACGTCACCCATCACACAACGTCCTCTATTGGGAGCTCGGCAACGAGACCTATGGCAACGGCTACTACAACGGCAACGGCTGGGAAGCGGACGATCACGCCGTCCCGAACGAGCCGCAGAAGGGCAACCCTGGCCTGAGCCCGCAGGCCTACGCCCAGAACGCCCTGCAGTTCATCCAGGCCATGCGCGCCGTCGATCCCAACATCAAAATTGGCGCGGTGCTCACCATGCCGTACAACTGGCCCTGGGGCGCCACCGTGAACGGCAACGACGACTGGAACACCGTCGTGCTCAAGGCGCTCGGCCCGTACATCGACTTCGTCGACGTCCACTGGTACCCCGAGACCCCCGGCCAGGAGACCGACGCCGGGCTCCTCGCCGACACCGATCAGATCCCCGCCATGGTGGCGGAGCTCAAGCGCGAGATCAACGCATACGCCGGATCGAACGCAAAAAATATCCAAATCTTCGTGACCGAGACCAACAGCGTGTCCTACAATCCGGGGCAGCAGTCGACGAACCTGCCCGAGGCGCTGTTCCTAGCGGACGATCTCGCCGGCTTCGTGCAAGCGGGCGCGGCCAACGTCGACTGGTGGGACCTCCTGAACGGCGCCGAGGACAACTACACGAGTCCCAGCCTCTACGGCCAGAACCTGTTCGGCGATTACGGGCTGCTGTCGTCCGGGCAGACCACGCCCAAGGGCGTTCAGGAGCCGCCTGAATACACCTCGCTGCCGCCGTACTACGGCTTCCAGCTCGTGTCCGACTTCGCACGGCCAGGCGACACCTTCCTGGGCTCCGCGTCGTCCCAGAGCGACATCGACGTGCACGCGGTGCGGGAGCCAAACGGCGACATCTCCCTGATGCTCGTCAACCGCAGCCCTTCGACCATCTACAGCGCAAATCTGAACGTGCTCGGCGTGGGGCCCTACGCCATCACGAAGGCACTCGTGTACGGCGAAGGATCGAGCGCCGTCACCGCAGCGCTGACGCTGCCGACCGCCCAGTCGATCAAACTCATGCCGTACAGTGGCGTGGATCTCGTCCTGCATCCGCTCATCCCCGCGCCGCACGCCGCCGCGTCGGTGACGGACACCCTGGCGCTCTCCTCGCCCACCGTGAACGCCGGCGGCTCGGAGACCGTGACCGCGTCGTTCAACTCGGATAGGCCCCTGCACGGCGCGACGGTGGAACTCGAGCTGTACGACTCGACGGGCGATCTCGTCGCGAGCCACCAGGTGACAGGCGTGGAGATTGCGCCAGGCGCGCCCGCGAGCGAATCCTGGACCTTTGCGGCCCCATCCGCCAACGGGACCTACACCGTCGAAGCGTTCGCGTTCGATCCGGCCACAGGCGCCACGTACGACGCCGATACGGCGGGCGCAACCATAACCGTGAATCAGCCGCCCGCGGCCAAGTACGGCGACATTGTCACGAAGAACACGGTCATCACGGTGAACGGCACCACGTACAACGTGCCGGCGCCGGACGCGAGCGGCCACTATCCGTCGGGAACCAACATCTCCATTGCGCCGGGTGACACGGTGACCATCCAGACCACGTTCGCGAACGTCTCGTCGACCGACGCGCTCCAGAACGGGCTCATCGACGTGGAGGTGGATGGACAGAGCGGCGCCATCTTCCAAAAGTACTGGCCGAGCACCACGCTCCTTCCCGGCCAGACCCAGACCGTGACTGCCACCTGGCAGGTGCCGTCGTCGGTGACCGCGGGCACGTATCCGCTCAACTTCCAGGCGTTTGACACGAGCAACTGGACGGGCAACTGCTATTTCACCAACGGCGGCGTGGTCAACTTTGTCGTGAGCTGACCCGCTCGCCCCGGCCATTGCTGGATGGCGCCCGCGCGGGCGCCATCTGCGCGCCCGGGCTTCCTGCCGTCGCGCGAATGCGCGCATCGGGCCCATCGCCCACGGGCATGCGCTCGCCTCGACAGATGAAGACCGGAACCTTCTGTCAGCGGAACGTGAGCAGGATGTGGATGAGGAGCCCCGCGGAGGCCCACATCATGAGGGCGGAGATGCGGTTGATGACCCGCTTCAGCCCCACCCCCGCCGCGGCGCGGCCCGCCACATGGCCGAGCGTCATGAGGAAGAAAAACCAAACCCACGAGACAAGTGCGCACGCCGCCGCGAACGACGCCCTCTCGCCCCAAGTGCCGTACACGGCCGCGCTCCCGCCGATCACGGCGAGCGTATCCATGAGCGCGTGCGGATTCAGAAGGGAGACCGACATCGCGAAGCCCATCTGCCGACGCGGCGACCAGACCTCGGATGTGACGGCGTCATGGTCAGGATTCTCGCGCCACGTCTGAAAGCCCATGTACAACAGAAAGGCCACGCCCACGATGCCAAGCGCGACGCGCAGCCAAACGATGTGAAAGACGGCGCCCGACACCCCAAAGACCGCGAGCGCCACGAGAAACGTGTCGCAGAGGGCCGCCGTTACCACGGCCGGCAGGGCCGCCAGCCATCGCCGGTGCAGCGCGCCTTGGCTGAGGAGAAATCCGTTCTGCATGCCAATCGGCAGGATGAGCGCAAAGGCCAAAATCAGGCCGTGCCAAAACGCGCCGACCATGCGAAACTCCTTTCCGGCGTTCGATCAACCGATTCACAATCCTCCGTTAATTCCAAGCACAGTGGGCATCACGCCGAGAGCAGCCCAGACGGTCGCCATCCACAGCCTCGTCCTTTTCGACAACCTCACCTGAAACATGCGCGCAAACGCCCAGGCAAAGAACAGTCCAACGGCGAATTCAATCGCGGCGAAAAGGAGAAGAAGGAGAATTTCGGCGGCGAGCACGCATCACGCCTCCCCGAAGGACACCCGAATTCATAAGCTTCGGCGATGGAACGCCAATCCTCATCTTCCACCCTGAGTATACGGCAGGTGCACCTTGAATGTCGACCCACGCCCTGGCTCGCTTTCGACCGAGATGTCCCCGTGGTGCATCTCCACAATGCGCTTGGTGATGGCGAGGCCAAGCCCATTGCCCGGTTTGCCGCGCGACCGGTCCGCCTTGAAGAAGCGAGTGAATACGCGGCTCATATCTTCCGCACGGATGCCGATGCCGGTGTCCGCAACCGAGGCGCAGACGCCTGTGTCTTCCTTCTCGAGGCGCACTTGAATTCGGCCGCCCGGCTCCGTGAACTTGATGGCGTTAAACAGGAGATTCATCCACACCTGGCCGAGGAGGTCCTCGTCGCCTTCCAACTCGACGGGCTCCACCTGCATGTCGAGAAGGAGACCCTTCTCCGTCCAGAGCGGCTCGCAAGCAATCGCCACCTCGCGCAGCTGGCGGTCGAGACGGAAGCGCTTGAGCGTCATCGGGTGATGGCCTGATTCGAGCGAGGTGAGTTTGAGCAGGTTGTCCGCCAGGCGGGACAACCGCTCGCTCTCCGCCTCAATGATGTCGAGATAGTGGCGCCGCTCGCCTTCCGACAGCCCGTCCGATTTGAGCGCCTTCACGAAACCGAGGATGGACGTGAGCGGCGTCTGCATCTCGTGGGAAACGTTCGCCACAAACTCCTGGCGCATCTGTTCGATGCGCTCGAGCCCTTCCGCCATCTCGCGAACGTGCAGCACCAGCTGGTTCATGGGGTGATCCGGCAAGCCACGCCGGACCTCCAGCATGGCGCGAGCGCTGAAATTCCCGCGGCCAATCTCGCGCAAGGAGTCGAGAATGCGGAAAAAGAGGCGATCATCGCGGTCGAAGCCAAGCGCATTCCAGAGAAGCGCGACGAGCGCGAGCATCACCAGGCCCACGCCGCCAATCATCATCAGCTGGCCATACGGCACGGGCCGCCACCCGAATGCGCGCCCGATGAGGCGCACCACGCCGTACGAGGCGCTCAGCAATACGAACGACCAACACGACATCCAGATTAGCCTATCCAACGCTTCGCGCCACTGCCAGCGCACGTGACGGGCGCGGAAGTCGTCAGACCCCCGCGAGGCGGCTCGCTCCTTCACGCGTTCACCTCCAGGCGATACCCCAACCCGCGCACGGTGCGGATGCGAAACGGGTAGATGTCCTCGGGGAATTTGTCGCGCAACCGCTTGATGTGCACGTCCACCGTCCGCTCGTCCCCCGCGTAGTCGTACCCCCACACCTCTTCAATCAGCTTGTCGCGGGAGAGCGTCCTGCCCGCCGACGCGGCCAGCGTGAACAGAAGCTGAAACTCCTTCGGCGGAAGCGACGTGCGCTCCCCGTTCGCCTCGACTTCATACGTGTCCGAGAGGAGGCGGAGTCCGGCGAGATCGAGCGCGCCGTCCGCCCGCATGCGATAGCGGCGCAGAAGCGCCTCGACGCGCGCCACAAGCTCCTCGGGGGCGAAGGGCTTGACGAGGTAGTCGTCCGCGCCGAGCCGAAGGCCGCGCACCTTGTGGCTTGTCTCCCCGAGCGCGGTCAGGAGCAGAATCGGCACATCGCGCTCTTCGCGCAACCATTGCGTCAGCTCGAACCCGTCCACCTCGGGCATCATCACGTCGATCACGGCGAGCTGCACGGGCTCATGGGCCAGTGCATCCGCCGCCTCGCGCCCGTCCGCCGCCTCCACCACCCGATGCCCTTCCCGCTCGAGCGTGCTGCGCACGAGTTCGCGGATGTGAGGCTCGTCGTCGGCCACGAGGATGGTTGCCATGTTCATCACCTCACGCGCAAGGATACCTCGCCAAGATGAACGGCGCGTGAACGGCGGGCCTGTTGAAGAGCGGGCCTGTCCGTCACGGCGCGAGGCGGAGGCGCTCCACGTCCTTGCTCGGCGGCAAGCCAAAGAGGCGGGCGTAGTCGCGGGTGAACTGCGACACGCTCTCATAGCCGACGGAGAGCGCCGCCTCCGTCACGGATTGCGCGCCGCCGAGGAGGAGCCTGCGGGCCTCCAGCAATCGCAGCCGCTTCTGATACTGGATGGGCGTCATGTGCGTGAGCGCTTTGAAGTGGCGGTGCAAGGTGGAAGGGCTCATGTTCACCAGAGCGGCGAGATCGTCGATGCGGACGTGATCGCGAAAATGCTCCGCGAGGTGGCGCACGGCGCGGTGCGCGGGGTTGGCCTGGCCGGCCGCAGCGAGGAGGCGCGCCCACCGCTGGCCGCCTTCGCCGCGAATGACGCGATAAAAGATCTCGCGGCGCCAGAGGGGCGCGAGATACGGCACGTCCTCAGGGTGACGCACCAGATCGACGTAGCGAGCGATGGCATCGAGGAGATGTTCCTCCATGCGCGCAACCCAGAGACCCGCCTCGGGCTCGACTTCGTCTTCGCGGCCCAACGCGCCCCCTTCGAGCAGGTCCAGCCACTCCTGCGGATCAAACTCGATGCGAAGTGCCAGATAGGGCTGTGCGGCAGACGCGCGGCTCACGCGCGATTGCGCCGGAACGTGGATGGAAGAGACGAGGTACGTGGCCGGATTGTACGTGAGGACCTGCTGACCGAGCCACACCTGCTTCTCGCCCTGGGCGACCACACAAAGCGACGGGCGATACACCCCGTGCCGCGGGGAGGACGTCTCGGACCAGCGGAACAGCGTGAGACCCGGCACAGGCGTCGAATGGGCGCCGTCTTCGCAGAGAGCTTCTGCCATGGCCGCCCTGATGCGGCCCAGGAGCTCGGAGCTACCAGGCGCGCTCGCGCCTCGTTGGGTGACCTTCTGCATGATCTTCACCTCACCTGCTGTCATGAGCATTCGACCTCCCGCCGCTCGGTTCCTACTCACACGCGCGAGGATCTGGCAAGCCCGCGCGAGAATGTGCGTCGCCGGGATGCGGTCTGTGTGGGACAATCTCCATAGACGGAAAGGAGGTCCGCCCATGGAGTATGTGACGTTGAACAACGGCGTTCGCATGCCGATGCTGGGCTTCGGGACGTACCAGATTACGGATTTGGACCTGTGCGAGCGCTCGGTCCTCCACGCCATCCGCGTAGGCTATCGCCTGATTGACACCGCGGCGTCGTACCAAAACGAACAAGCGGTTGGCGAAGCCATCCGCAAGAGCGGAGTCCCGCGGGAAGAACTCTTTGTCACCACCAAGCTTTGGGTCGAGCACGCGGGCTACGAATCGACGTTGGCGGCCTTTCAGCGATCGCTCGACCGGTTGCAGCTCGACTACGTGGATCTGTATCTGATCCACCAGCCGTTCGGCGACGTGTACGGCGCGTGGCGCGCCATGCAAGAATTGTACAAAGCCGGGAAGATCCGCGCCATCGGCGTGAGCAACTTCGCGCCGGATCGGCTGATCGATCTCATCATGCACCACGAGATCACGCCCGCGGTGAATCAGGTGGAAACGCACCCCTTCTGCCAACAAATTGAGGCTCACAAGATCATGCAGGCGTATGGTGTGCAAATCGAATCTTGGGGCCCGTTTGCGGAGGGGAGAAACGGGCTGTTTGAAAACCCCGTGCTCGCCGAGATCGGCAAGCGGCACGGAAAGTCGGTCGCCCAGGTGGTCCTGCGCTGGCTCATTCAGCGGGGTGTCGTCGTCATCCCCAAGTCCGTTCGCCCCGAGCGCATTCAGGAGAACTTCAACGTGTTCGACTTCGAGCTCTCCGCGGAAGAGATGGACGAAATCCGGGCGCTCGACACGGGCAAGAGCCTGTTTTTCTCCCAGACCGACCCCGAGATTGTCAAGTGGATGTGCTCGCGCCACCTGGACGTCTGAGGCCAAGCCATCGGGACGCCGGGCGGGGTCACACCCACGGCACAAAAGGAGGTTTCAGCGATGGAATACGTCAAACTCGGCCGAACTGGCCTTGAGGTCTCTCGCATCTGCCTCGGCTGCATGGGCTTTGGCAAGCCCGGCACCTGGCAACATCCCTGGGTGCTCGACGAGGCGGACGCGCGGCCCATCATCCACCGCGCGCTCGATCTCGGCATCAACTTCTTCGACACGGCGAACGTCTACTCCATCGGCACGAGCGAAGAAATCGTCGGCAAGATCCTCAAGGAAGCGGTGCCGAGGGATCAGGTCGTGATCGCCACCAAAGTGTTTTTCCCGCTCCGCGAGGGGCCGAACGCCGGCGGCCTGTCGCGCAAGGCCATCATGGAAGCCATCGACCAAAGCCTGAAGCGGCTCGGCACGGACTACGTGGATTTGTACCAGATCCACCGCTGGGACTACCAGACGCCCATTGAGGAGACGCTCGAGGCCCTGCACGATCTCGTCAAGGCCGGCAAG
Organism: Alicyclobacillus mali NBRC 102425; assembly: GCF_001570745.1. Taxonomy (GTDB): domain Bacteria; phylum Bacillota; class Bacilli; order Alicyclobacillales; family Alicyclobacillaceae; genus Alicyclobacillus; species Alicyclobacillus mali. The sequence goes on along the minus strand of NZ_BCSG01000017.1, from coordinate 38,995 downwards.
GTCCGCTACATCGGCGCGTCGGCCATGTACGCGTGGCAGTTCATGAAGGCGCTGGCCGTGGCGGATGGGCGCGGGCTCACCCGGTTCGTCTCCATGCAGAACCACTACAACCTCATCTACCGCGAGGAGGAGCGCGAGATGATGCCGCTCTGCCGCGAGGAGGGCATCGGCGTCATCCCGTACAGCCCGCTCGCCGCTGGCCGCCTGGCGCGGGGGCGGTCCGAATCGACGCTTCGCTCCGAGACCGACCAGGTGCAGCGCGCCAAGTACGACCGCATGGCAGAGGTCGATCAGGCCATTCTGGATCGCGTCGGCGAGCTCGCGGAGCGCCACGGCGTTCCGCGCGCCCAGATTGCGCTGGCCTGGCTCCTGCATAAGCCGGGCGTCACCGCCCCGATTGTCGGGGCCACCAAGATGCACCACCTCGAGGACGCGGTGGCCACCATCGACGTCAAGCTCTCGGACGACGAGATGCGCTACTTGGAAGAACCGTACGTCCCGCATCCGGTGGTCGGCGCGCTCGACGCGTCCGCGCGCTGACGCGAAAAACCGACCTCCTTTCCGTTCATCGTCCGTTCATCTTCCGCCGCTACGATGAGCGCGAAAGGAGGTTTTTTCGCATGTCCCTGATAATTACACAAGCCCAGACGTCGGCCGCCGCACGGCGAACGTCCGTCGCCATCGAAGCGGTCGATCTCGTCAAGGCCTTTGGCCCCCATCGCGCCGTCGACGGCATCAGCCTGTCCGTGCAGGCCGGCACGGTGTACGGCCTGCTCGGCCCCAATGGCGCCGGCAAGACCACCACCGTGCGCATGCTCGCGACGCTCATCCGCCCAGACGCAGGCCAGGCGCGCATCTTCGGCCACGACGTCGTGAAGGACGCGCACCGCGTGCGCCAGCTCATCGGCGTGACTGGTCAGTACGCCTCCGTCGACGAGACACTCACCGCCGCGGAAAACCTGGTGCTCTTCGCGCGCCTCCTCGGACAGAGCCGCCGCGAGGCGCGAGCGACGGCAGAGCGCCTGCTCGAGCAGTTCGGCCTCACCGAGGCGCGCAATCGCCCGCTGAAGCACTTTTCCGGCGGCATGCGGCGCCGCCTGGATCTCGCGGCCAGCCTCATCGCCACGCCGCCGCTCATCTTCCTCGACGAACCCACCACCGGGCTCGATCCGCGCACGCGCGCCCAGATGTGGGACACCATCCGCCAGCTCGTGCGCGAAGGCACAACCGTGCTCCTGACCACGCAATATTTGGACGAGGCGGACCAGCTGGCGAACCGAATCGCCGTGATCGATCGCGGCCGCGTCATTGCGGAAGGCACGCCGGACGAGCTGAAGTCGTCGGTGGGCCGGTCGTCCCTGCACCTCACCTTCGCCAACCCGGAGGATGTGCCGCGGGCGCGCGCCATCGTGGAAGCGGCGCTTGGCGCGCAGGCCACGCCCTCGCCCGAGGGGCGCCGGATCATCGCGCCTGTGGCCGACACGAGCGTCGTGCCGGATCTGCTCGTGGCGCTGAAGGCAGCCGGCATCGACATCACCGAACTCGGCGTGCAAAAGCCGACCTTAGACGAGGTGTTCCTCGCCCTCACCGGTCACGAGGCCGAAACCGCCGACGAAGGAGAGAGTGCCTGATGCAACAGACAGCCTTCGCAGTCATCCCGGCGCGCGCCTCCATGGCGACTGCGCTGCGCCAGTCGCTCACCATGGCCTACCGCGGCCTGTTGAAGATGCGCCGGACGCCAGAGCAGCTGTTCGACGTCACGCTGCAGCCCATCATCTTCACGCTCATGTTCACCTACATCTTCGGCGGCGCCATCTCCGGCAACTCACAGAACTATTTGCCGCTCGTCATCCCGGGCATCCTCGTGCAGACGGTCATCACCGCATCGGTCGTCACCGGCGTCCAGCTGCGCGAAGACATGGACAAGGGCGTGTTCGATCGCTTCCGCGCCCTGCCCATCGCCCGCATCGCGCCGCTCGCCGGTGCGCTCCTCGCCGACATGGTGAGGTACCTCTTGGCCACGGTCCTCATCTTCGCCGTGGGGTACCTCATGGGCTATCACCCGCGCGGGGGCCTTGCGCACGTCGCCACCGCCGCGCTGCTCGTCATCGTGTGCGCGTTCGCCCTCAGCTGGATCTTCGCGTTCTTCGGCGTCGTCGCGCGGACGGCGGCGAGCGTGCAGGGCATCTCGATGCTCATCCTGTTCCCGCTCACGTTCCTGTCGAACGCGTTCGCGCCGGTCAACACCATGCCCAAGTGGCTGCAGGTGTTCGTCAACGTCAATCCGCTCTCCCACCTGATTGCCGCCGTGCGATCGCTCGCCAATCAGGGCCAGGCGACGCCGGACATCGCCATCTCGCTCGCCGGCGCCGCGGCCATCATGTTCGTCTTTGCCCCGCTCGCGGTGCGGATGTACATGCGCAAAGCGTGACGAAATCTCAACACAAGGTTCCCAATCTTTTACCGTTGCGTGCGCTTCCCTTCATCGAATCTCCACACACGCTCGGTACCATCGGAGCAAGGAGACGAATGGAGGGTGAAACGCATGCTCATGAAGGGATTGAGTGTCGCCGCGGCGGCGGTGGTCGTCGCGGCGGGCGTCGCAGCGTGGCACGCCGAGCAACATCCCCATGCCCCCGCAGAGGCCGCGGCGAGCGCCCAAGGGGCGAAGCCCGCGGGCACCGTCACGGTGTACGCCGCGCTGACCCAGCAGAACGCGCAGGCGCTGGCACAGGCGTTTGAGGCGTACGATCCGGCCGCGCGCGTGCAGATGGTGACCACGGGCACGGGCGCGCTCGTGACGCGGCTCGAGTCGGAGGCGAAGGCGCACGCCATCGGCGCGGATATGGTGCTCTTGGCCGATCCGACCGCGGCGGACACCTTGGCCGCCCAGGGCATTCTCTCGCGCGAGAAGCCGTCTGCCGCAAGCCATCTGCCGAGCGCGGATCAGGGCGCGGATTGGGTGGGGGCGTACGTGTTTCACGACGTGATCGTGTACCACAAAGGCATGTCCGTGCCTGTGCCCCACTCGTGGCGCGACCTCACCAGCGCCGCGTACAAGGGCGAGGTGGAAATCGGCGATCCGTCCTATTCCGGCACCACCATGGCGTTTGTCGGCATGATGGAGACGCGATACGGCTGGAACTACTTTAAAACGCTGAAGCAGAACGGCGCGGCGGTGCAGTCGTCGGTGAAGACCGTCGCGGATGATGTCGCGAGCGGCAAGGTGGACGTGGGCATGACCAACGACAGCGCCGCGTTCACGCTTGTGAAGCAAGGATCGCCCATCGCCGTGGTGTGGCCAGAGGACGGCGCCATCGTGGTGCCGGGGCCTCTCGCGTTCGTCAAAGGACACGAGACGCCGGTGGCCAAGGCGTTTGCCAACTGGCTCCTGAGCCCGGCCGGTCAGAAGGTGGTGGCGTCCGTCGGCCTGTCCCCGGTCGTCGGCGCGTCCCCCACGGTGCCGAAGGGCGCGGCGCTGATGCAGGTGCCCTGGGCGCAGTTGGAACGAGACCGGGCGAACATCCTCCACCAGTTCGCCCAGATCTTCCGATGAAATCGCGCATCTCGTGGATCGCCGCGGTTGGCACGCTGGTGCTCGCCGCGGCCGCCGCGGTTCTATGCGGTTACCCCGTGCTCCATCTCGCCCTTGAACTCCCGTCGGCGGCGGGCATCGCCTCGACCCTCGGCCCGCTCTGGAACTCGCTGTGGACGAGCGCCGTATCGAGCGCCATCGCGAGCGTCGTCGGCATGGCCTGGGCCGTGATGCTCTCTGGCGCCGTGCGCCGGGGTCAGGCGGCGCTTCACGCCATCAGCCTCCTGCCGCTGTGGACGCCGCCGTTCATCGGCGCGTTCGCGCTCGGCGACGCCTACGCCCGGGCGGGCCTTTTGGACCAGTTGGCGCACGTCCACGTGAGCTGGCTGTACGGGCCATGGGGCGTCACGGCGGCCCTCGCCATCCACGCGGCCCCCATCGGCTATCTGAGTGGACTGACCGCCGTTGCGGCCATGAACGTCGAACCCATGTGGGCCGCGCGCTCCTGCGGGGCCGGGCTTTGGCGCGCCTTCTGGGCCGCGTTCCGGCCGGTGGCGCTGCGCCCGCTATTGGCGGCCTGCGCGCTGTCGTTCGCGTTTTCCCTGGGTGACTTTGGCGTCCCGTACGAACTCGGCGAGCCGAGCGGGTTTCGCACGGCGGCCACCTCCATCTTCGCCAACCTGTCCACGGGCGGCACGCAGGGTTTCACGGCCGCCACATGGCAGGCGTTTGAACTCATGGCCGTCGGCGCGCTGGCGGTGACCGTGAGCCGAGCGGCCATGCGGTTCGATCCCGGCCTCGGCACGTCTGCCCCCAGCGCAACACCGCTGCCCCTGTTTCCCAAGCGGGTTCGCGCGATTTCGCTCGCTGCATACGGGCTGTACGTGGCGACGACGAGCGGCCTTCCGCTCGCCGCCCTTGTGCTCACCGCCCTCACGCGAGCCTACGGCCTGCCGCCCACACCCAGGAACTGGGACGCGGCGGGACTGTTTTCGCCGCTCGTCAGTGCGTGGCCGGCGCTCGTGCACACGGTCGTCCTCGCGGTTTTGGTCGCCGCCGTGATCGCCCTGCTTGGTCTTGTCGCCGCAGAAGCCGTGCCAGCCTCCGCGGTGGCGCGGGCGGCCCATCTCGCCTTATGGCTGCTGTACGCGGCGCCTGGAACGGCCGTGGCCGTCGCCATCCTGGTGGCCTTCGGGCACGTGCTGTACGGCACCTGGTGGATCCTGGGTCTCGCGTACGTAGCGAAGTTCTACGGCCTCGCCGACGCCATCGTGGCGGCGCGCGGGAATGCGCCGCCCGAACCGTGGCGCGCGGCGAGATCGTTTGGCGCAGGGCCTGCGGGGGCGTATGGTGCGGCGATTTGGCCCGCCATCCGGCCCGCGGCGCGCCAGGTGGCGCTGCAGGCGCTCATGTCTGGCTTGTACGAGGTGACACTCGCGAGCCTGCTTTACGGCCCGAATACCCAGACCATCGCCGTGGCCGTGCTGTCCGCGAGCGAAGGCGGGGATGTCCGTACGGTCGCGGTCCTGGCCGTGTGGATGACGGCCGCAAGCTTCGCCCTCGGCCTCTTGGCGCTGCGCGAGCCGAGGGGGCGGCGAAGCCAGGGACTGTCGCAGCTTCGCATGGCCGTGCCGGCCGCACCCCTCGAGGAGGTGAAGCTCGGATGAAGGATTCGAAAGCGCATCGCCTCTCCGTGGCAGGCGTCACCGTGGCACACGGCCAGCAGGTGGCGGTCAGACGCGCGTCGCTGACCATAGAGGCGGGCGAGATCGTCGCGCTCGTCGGGCCGTCTGGATCGGGCAAGAGCACGCTTCTCGGCGCCATCGCGGGGTTTTATCCCATTCAGTCGGGGGCCATCTGGATAGGCGAGGAGATGGTGGCCTCGCCGACGCTTTCTCTTCCGCCGGAGCGCAGGCGCGTGGGCGTGGTATTTCAGTCGCACGCGCTCTGGCCGCAGTGGATGGTGGTGGACAACGTGGCCTATCCGCTCCGCAGGCGGGGCATGGCGCGGCTTCTGGCGCGGCGCGAGGCGGAATCGGTGCTCGCCGCGGTCGGCATGGACGCGTTTGCCGCGCGCTATCCGTCGGAACTCTCGGGCGGTCAGCGCCAGCGGGTCGGCCTGGCGCGGGCGCTCGCGTCGAGGCCGGAGTTGTACCTGTTTGACGAGCCCACCGCGAGCCTCGATCCGGCCAACCGCGAAACCTTCATGCACGAGGTGCGCGAGCGGATTCGACAGACGGGGGCGGCCGCGCTGTACGTGAGCCACCAAGCGGACGAGGCGCTGTCTTTGGCGCACCGCGTGGCCGTCATGATGCACGGGGAGATCCTACAGGTGGGATCTCCCGCGGAGGTGTACGAGAACCCGCGCACGGCCGAGATCGCCCGGCTTTTGGGGCCGGCCGCGTGCGCGACGGGCGTGGTGCGCGAGGTGAACGGGAGCGGGCAGGCGCTTGTGCAAATCGCGGACAGCGAGCAGACGGTTCGACTGACGTCCGCGCCGCGCTCGGCCGATCTCGGCCGCAGGACGCTCATGATGCGGCCGGAGTGGTGCGAACTCACCGCCGACGACGAGGCGTCCCTGCCTTGCCGCGTGGTGCGGGTGCAGTACGTGGGGCACCGGACGCTGTACGAACTCGAGTCCCTCGCCGGGCGGCTCTTGGCGAGTCACGTGGGCCCGCCGCAATACCAGGAAGGGCAGCGCGTGGGGTGGAAAGTGCGGCGCGCCTGCGTGATGGAAGGATGAGTGCGCAGGGCCCGGTGCCCTGCGCGCTCGCGCATGCTTCGAAGCCTCAACGCAACATGGCGAAGACCGCGATCGTGTTTAGCGCCATCAAAACGTGTTGGACCGTGTGGTAAGCGTCCGGCACAGTCCTCCTGTCGGATTTGGGAAGCAAGTACACATTGTCACCGAATGCGTCGTCATAACGTCGAAGCCTTTCATCCGAGGCACCGGTGATCCACGAAAGCCAATGAGCACGGAACTGGAGAAAATCCCACACAGGAAACAAAAACGCCATGATCGGGATCACGAAATACCATCGCTTCAAGCTCCCGATAAAGTACAGGATCAGCATGCATTCGAGCAGGATGTACTGCCAAGCGTCGCGATCCTTCCACTTGACTCTCCCGCAGAACCGGTTGATTCCTATGAATAAGAGACTAAACCACGCCATCAACAGCCCTGAAAGGATGTCGGTCACAACTGCCATGCGCATCTCCCCGGGTCACGCGTGGTGGGCAGGCGGGAACATTCAGCCTACCCCTCGTTTAGGAAGCAACGGGAACAAACACGAGCGAGACCGGAGGCGACAATGACAACTGCCATGCGGAGCCGGTGAATTCGGCGCACAGGGATTCCTCCTTGCCTGCGGACTTCGGTTACAATGGACTGCAGAGAAATGCGACAAAACCGACAGGGGGAATGCAGTTTGATCCATGAAACGCCGATTCATATCCGTTACAGCGACACCGACTTGAACGGCCACGTGAACAACGCGGTCTACGCCACCTATATGGAGGAGTCCCGCATCTCCTTTCTGCAGGAGGTGTTCCCCGGCCAGCGTCTGCCGCTCGTCATCGCCTCGCTGCACATCGACTTCCGCCAGGAGACGCGCTATCCCGAGCACACCGACGTGGTGGCGCGCACCTGGCTCACGCGGCTCGGGAGATCAAGCTTCGAATTCTTCTGTCAAATCGTAAGCGTCCGCGGCGAGGTGATGTGCGAAGGCACTGCGGTGGTCGTCCACTACGACTTCGAGAAGCGCAAATCCGCCCCGCTGCCGGACTGGGCGCGCGAAAAGCTCCTGCCCTACGTCCGCGAGCGCGAGGAATCGAACGTCGGCGTGTGAGCGGAACGAGGCGCGTCACCCGCGCCTCGCCTTCACGAGCCCAGAACCCCCGACTACTCCAGCAGCGCCTCCCACAGGGATCCGCGCCGGACGGGATCGCCATGCGCGGGGCAGACCCAGTCAAACGACAACCTGCCCACGTCCGCGAGCGACTGCCTGAGCGCCGCCTTGTCCCAGGTGAGGAAGGACGGCGACTTCTTCAGCCGGCCCCCGCGAGTGGTGACGAGATCGCCCGCCAGAAGCGTGTCGCGCGCGATGAGGCAGACGTGGCCGGGCGTATGACCGGGCGCGGATACCACCTCCAGGCCGCCCACGTGTGCGCCCGGCTCGAGCGCGCGGTCCACCTTCGGCCGTTCGACGCGCATCAGCCCGGCAATCGCGCGGCGCACGCCCTTCGGCTTCGCGTTACCCTCAATGTACGGAATGTCCGGCGCGGGCGCCCAGAGTGTCGCGCCGGAGAGCTCCTTTAGCCGCTTGGCATTGCCGATGTGATCCACGTCCAGGTGCGTCAGGACGATGTGGGCGAGGTGGCCCGGCTTCAGACCGAGGGACGCAAGCGCCTTGACCATCGCGTCCGCACGCCCGGGCATGCTGGTATCGACCAGCACGGGCTCGTCACCCAGCACAAGATAGCTGTAGCTTCCCTTGGTGCACTCCAACAGGTGAATCTTCGGCGCGATTTCCACGCCTCACGCCTCCCCACATCAGGCGAGCGTCTTCGCCCACTCGTCGACGGTCATGACGTCGGCCTGCCGCGGGAACACCTTCTCCACGAGCACCCGGTGCACCTCGGGATCGGCGTCCAGGCAGGCGTCTTTCAGCACGGTCAGCGCGTAGTCCTTGTCCGCGGCCGCGCGCAGCGTGGAGAGCACCACGCCCGAGGTGGCGATGCCACAGAGCACGAGGTTCGTGATGTCCTTCGCGCGCAGGATGACCTCCAGGTTGCTGCCGGCAAATGCGCTGACGCGGTACTTCGTGACCACCGGCTCTCCCGGCTCTGGCCGCACCGACTCGTGAATTTGGGTGGTGTCGGCGCTCACCGTCATGTTGCCGGCCTGCGCGAGGTGCGCAAACATCTTGTTGCGCGGGCTCGCCTCAGGGAAACCTTCGCTGAACGCCACGCGCACAAAGATGACCTGGATGCCCGCCTTGCGCGCAGCCGACACGGCTTGCTGAAAGGGTCGAAGCGTTTCCTCACCCTGCAGGTATCGCGACACGATGCCGTTCTGGACGTCCATCACCAAAAGCGCCGTGTGTTTCACATCCAATGCCATGTTCCTTCTCCTTTCATGCTATCACGACCGGCCGCTTCGCCCGCGAGCCCCGACCTCATCAAGGCCATCATACGCCCAAACAGGGCGCCGACCCAAATTGCCACTTGCACGCCTGTGGAAAGGGGTACAATGGAGCTGTCCTCATCGAAGGGAGATGAAACGATGTCAAGCGCACCGCAAACGGTTCGCGACGAACACTGGACGCGAACCGACAGCTGGCTGTTCTGGTCGTTCGGGCTCGGCATGCTGCTCGAGAACTACATCTTCAGCCTCTCGAGCGTCGCCACGCAGTGGGTGCCGATGCCGAAGTCGCTTCAGTCGCTTCTCCTGGCGTGGTCGCCCATATGGCTCATCATCGGCATTGCAGTCGCCGGGCCGTTGGCCGATCGCGTCGGGCGGAAGAACACCTTCTACACCACCATGGCGCTCTATGGCCTTGGCGCCATCGGACTTGTCTTCAGCAACCAGTACGCCCTCATCCTTTTGTTTCTCGCCATGCTCCTGTTCGCCGCAGGCGGTGAAATGAACACCATCATGGCCGTATCACACGAGATGATGCCGCACAGACACAGGGGCAAGACCATGATGCTCGAACTCAACTTCATCAACCTGGGTGGCGTCATTCTCGGCGTCGTGGCGCTTTCAACTGCATATCAACATGTCGCCTTCCAGCGCGCGATGATTGCCGTGACGCTGCTCGCGGTGCTCGTCATCCTGTTCTTCGCTCGCCGCAACACCCCCGAGTCCATCCGCTGGCTCGAAAGAACAGGCCAGCACGATCGCGCCCGTGCCGAGATCGAAAGGTTCTATGGCTTCGAGGAGTATCAGGCGCGGCAAGAGGCGGCTCGGCGGGCCACGCAGGCAGCGCAAGCGTCGGACGCTTCGCGCGCCAAGCGCGTGGGTCTGGGTCTGAAACTGTTCACGACGCTCACCATCTCGTTTGCGGGATCGGCCGGCTTCGGCCTTATGACCTATGTGCTCGGCCCCCACTTCTTCCCGAAATTGAACGCCGCCATCATTCTGGTGGCGACCGGCACAGGCTTCGTCTCTGGCTTCTTCGGCCTTTGGGCTGACCGATGGAGCCGCAAGTCGCTTCTCCTGATAGGATATCTGGGTTCATTCGTCATGACGCTTGTCATCTGGGCCACCATCCCAGCTTGGTCAAAGAGCCTGGCGCTCTTCTGGTTGTTGCTCATTGTGCTGAACGTGTTCGTGAACATTGGGTATCTGACCGAGGATACCTTGAAAGGCGAGGTGTGGCCGACGCAGCGGCGTGGCACATACACAGCGCTGGTTCGGTTTATCAGCATCGGCCTGTACATCGCCACCATCTACATCACGCAAAACTTCGGGATCACGGCGTACACCATGTTCAACGCACTCGTCTGGGCCATCGGGCTCGCCGGAGCCGTCGCGTGGTGGATTGGCGGATACGAAACCGGCAAGGGTGCCAGCCTGGACGTGGCCTCAGGCGAATTGGACACGTAACCACGCCACCCGTCGTCCCAGCCGCTGCGCCAGTTCGCATCCCGGGCAGTCAGGCGACCCCGCGCTGTCCTCTGGCCGAGGTGCGACTCCGGCGATTTCCTCAGGTTTGCCTTGCCCGAGGGGTGGCACCAAGCACGGAACCGCTGCGCGGCGCCGCCCCTCGCGTGGCCATCATCCCCCTCGAAACTCCCTGTCCTTTCACACTCTTTCGTCTTCAATTCCTTTGTGCAACATGGACTCGAATCCAAAGTGAGATCCAGCAAATTGACACAGGAGATCTGTCGACGGGTGTCGAATCTGCGTCGAATGGTTCCGAGCATGGAAACGTGCTCGGCAGCAAATGCTTGCGTTGATCGGATCCATTCTCAAGGGGGTTAGACACATGCAGAAGCGAATTTGGCAGAGCGGCCTCTCCATCCTGGCCGCGGCGGCCCTTGTCGCGGGGTGCGGCACCAACAACTCGTCGTCCGGCACCACCAACACCTCGAACAGCGGCGGCACTGGCAACACCACCTCGACGAGCGGCAAGACCATCAAGGTCGGCCTCGTCACCGACACCGGCGGACTCAACGACAACAGCTTCAACCATCTGGCGTACGTCGGCATGCAGGAGGCGCAGAAAGATCTGCCCAACATCCAGACGAGCGTCGTGCAGTCGCAGTCCGAGTCGGATTACGTCCCGAACCTCAGCCACTTCGCGCAGGACGGATATAATCTCGTCATTGCCGTGGGCTACCTCATGGCGGACGCCGTCCAACAGGTGGCGAAAGAGTATCCCAAGACGCACTTCCTCATCATCGACGACAGCATCACCGGCATCCCGAACGTCGCGAGCGCCATCTTCCAGTCGCAGCAAGCCGGTTATCTCGCGGGCGTCGTGGCCGGCATGGTGCAGAGAAATCATCTTTTGAAGAACATCAACAGCCACAACACCGTCGGCGTGGTCGGTGGTCAGGAGATCCCGCCCGTGGACACGTACATTGCCGGCTTCCAGCAGGGCTTCCACAGCGTGGATCCGACAGGCAAGGTCATCGTCGAATACACCAACTCGTTTAACGACGAGGCGGCGGGCAGCCAGTACGCGCAGAACGAGATTTCGCAGGGCGCCGACATCATCTTCCCGGTGGCGGGCGGCACCGGCATCGGCTCCATCAAAGCCGCGCAGAGCGCCAAGGTCTACGCCGTCGGTGTGGACACGGACCAGTCGTACCTCGCGCCCGGCACCGTCATCACGAGCGCCATCAAGCGCGTCGATACCTCCGTGTTTGATACCATCAAGGCCGTGCAGGATGGCACCTTCAAGAGCGGCGTGAACAACTTCGACCTCTCGAACAACGGCGTCGGTATCGCACCGATCATCTCGGGCCTGCCGAAGTCGGTGACGGACGCTGTGAACCAGGCGAAGCAGGAGATCCTGAGCGGCAAGATCCAGGTGTCCACCACCGTGCAGAAGTGATTCCGCGGAGCGCGGCCGACGCTGCGCTCCCCCTTTCCATTGCGACAGGAGGCGATCCCGACCTTGGAGAACGTGCTCGAGGTCATCGACCTCAAGAAGTGGTTCCCGGGCGTCAAGGCCAATGACGGCGTCAACCTCTCGGTGCGATCCGGCGAGGTGCACGCCATCCTCGGCGAAAACGGCGCCGGCAAATCCACACTCATGAAGGTCATCTACGGCCTGCTCGAGCCGACGGCTGGCGAGATTCGGCTGTTTGGCGAGCCGGTCCACTTCCGCAGCCCCCGCGACGCCATTCGGGCCGGAATCGGCATGGTTCACCAACACTTCATGCTCATCCCGGCGTTCACCGTCGCAGAAAACGTCGTCCTCGGCGACGAACCCGGCGGCGTTCGCTTCCGCCGTCGCGAGGCGTCCAGGCTCGTTCGCCAGCTGTCCGAACGCTATGGCCTCGCCGTCGATCCCGACGCGAAAGTCGGCGACCTGACGGTCGGCCTCCAGCAGCGCGTCGAGATCCTCAAGGCCTTCTACCGGAAAGCGCGCGTCCTCATCCTGGACGAGCCCACGGCGCTCCTCACGCCCCAGGAGACGCGCGAGCTGTTTCGTATCATCCGCGCGCTGAAGGAAGACGGCGTGCCCGTCATCTTCATCAGCCACAAGCTGGACGAGGTGCTCGAGGTGAGCGATCGCGTCACGGTGATGCGCCAGGGCAAGACTGTGGAGACCCTCGAGACCAAAGGCGCAACGCCGCAGATGCTCGCCAACCTCATGGTGGGGCGCGAGGTGGTGCTGCGCGTGGAGAAGCCGCCGCTTCAGGCGGGCGAACCCGTCCTGCAGGTTCGCGACCTGCGTGTGCGCTCGGCGGATCGCCATGAGCGCGTCAAGGGTGTCAACCTGGAGGTCCGACGCGGGGAGATCCTCGGCATTGCTGGGATCGACGGCAATGGTCAGTTCGAGTTTGCCGACGCCATCGCGGGGCTGTTGCGGGCCGAATCCGGCGAGATCCGGCTTGAAGGGCGCGACATCACACACCTGTCCCCGGCGCGTCGGACGGAGCTCGGCATCGCATACGTGCCACAGGATCGGCAGTTGGACGGGCTCGTGCTGTCCTTCGATCTCGCCGACAACCTGATTCTCCGCGACTTCCGCAGGCCGCCGTTTTCGCGGCGCGGCATTCTCAATCGGCGGGCCGCCGAGTCGCAGGCGGAACAGTTGATTCAAACGTTCGATGTGCGCCCGCCCGACTTCCGGCGCAGGGCGTCCGAGCTGTCCGGCGGCAATCAGCAGAAGGTCATTCTGGCTCGCGAAGTCTCGCGCGATCCCGTCCTGCTCATTGCAGCCCAGCCCACCCGCGGTCTGGACGTCGGCGCCATCGAGGGTGTGCATCGGCAGTTGGTGCGCCTGAGAAACGAGGGTCGAGCGGTGCTGCTCATCTCGCTGGAATTGGACGAGATCCTGAGTCTGTCCGATCGGATTGCCGTCATGCACGACGGCGACATTGTCGGGATTGTGCGCGGCGAAGAAGCGACGCGCGAGATGCTCGGCCTGATGATGACGGGCCAGCGGAGAAAGGAGGGAACCGCGTGAAGGCGCTTCGATCCATTCTCCTGCCGGTGGCAGCGAGCCTTGTGGCGATTGTCATCGGCGCAATCTTGGTGGCGGCGCTGGGCTACCACCCGTTGTCGGTGTACGCATCGCTCGTATCCGGCGCGTTCGGAAGCCCGGTCAATATCGGCAACACCCTGACAGCGAGCCTGCCGCTCATCATCATCGGGCTCGGGATCGCCATCTCATTCCAAAGCGGGCTTTTCAACATCGGTGCGGACGGCCAATATTGGATGGGCGCGACAGCCGCCGCTTGGGTCGGTTACCACTTCACATCGCTCCCGGGCGTGGTGCACATGATCCTGTGCCTGGTGGCCGGCATGATCGCTGGGGCGCTGTGGGCGGCCGTGATCCCTGGATTGACCAAGGCCTTCGTCGGCGCGCACGAGGTCATCACCACCATGATGATGAGCTATATCGCCATTTTGTTCGCGCGCTACCTGATTGAAGGCGGCCCGATGCAGCAGAAGGGTTATATCCCGCAGTCGCCGCCCATCGCGCCGAACACCCAGTTTCCGTACTTCGCGCAGGGATTTCAGCAGGCGCAGCTCTCGCCCATTTCCATCGTCATCACGGTGATTGCCGTCGCGGCAGCGTGGTTTTTGTTGTACAAGACGACGCTTGGATTTTCGCTTCGCTCCGTGGGCCTGAACGCGCGTGCCGCGCGCTACGCCGGGATCGGCGTGAAGTCCTCCATCGTCACGGCCCTCGGGCTCTCGGGCCTGTTCGCCGGCCTGGCCGGATCTGTGCAGATGCTGGGCGTGGATCATCAGCTACTGGACGGCTTTTCATCGAACTACGGCTATACAGCCATCGTCGTGGCGCTCCTGGCCCGCAACAACCCCATTGGCGTCGTCATTGCCGGCCTGTTCTTTGGCGCGCTCACCACGGGTGGCCAGAACATGCAGATTGCATCAAACGTCCCTGCGTCGCTCACCGACGTTTTGACGGGCCTTATCATCTTCTTCGTTGGATGTGAGCGCATTATTCCGCAGGTCATCGGCTGGTATCGGCGCCGCCGATCTCTGCGCGCCCAGACGCCAGCGAGCTGAAGCAGAGGCACCCAGAGCCGCGAAGCGAAGGAGGATGGATGCATGATCTTCTCCAATCCGGAGATTTGGGCGCTCACCTTGTCCATGGCCATTCCGCTCGCGCTGCCGGCGGTCGGGGGGACGTTTTCCGAACGCACTGGCGTCGTCAACATCGCGATGGAAGGCATCATGCTCATCGGCGCCTTTTTTGGCGTCGCGTTCTCATACTGGACGGGGAGCGCATGGATTGGGCTTCTGGCCGCCATCATCTGCGGCGCCCTCACGGCCCTGGCACTCGCGTGGGGCGCCATCCACGTCTCGGCGGACCAGACCGTGCTCGGCATGGGCATCAACGTGTTTGCGGCGGGCCTCACCACGTTTTTGCTCAACACCCTGTTTGGCTACAGCGGCACGCCTGTGAACACCCCGAAGCTGCCGTCGTTCAGCATCCCGGGCCTCGACGCCATTCCGTACATCGGCATCATCTTCCGCAATCAAAGCGTGCTGATGTACATCGGCATTGTGCTGGTCTTTCTCGCTCACTGGTTCCTGTTCTCCACCCGGATTGGCCTGCGGATGCGATCCGTCGGCGAGAATCCGCTCGCCGCGGACACGCTCGGCATCCCGGTGTGGCGGCTGCGGTATTTCGGCGTGGTGCTGAGTGGCGTGTTTTCCGCGATCGGCGGAGCGTATTTGTCCATCGGGATCCTGAACGGGTTCACGTCCAACATGACGAGTGGCCGCGGGTACATCGCGCTCGCCGCCATGATTTTCGGCAAGTGGACGCCGCTCGGATCGTTCGGCGCGGCGCTCATCTTCGGTTTTTCCACCGCGCTCGGCATTGTGCTGCAAGGCCATGGCGTGTCGTCCAACATTCTGCAGATGATCCCGTACGCGCTGACCATTCTCGCACTGACCGGGCTCATCGGCCGATCCACGCCGCCAGCGGCGGATGGCATTCCGTACGAACCGCGGAGATAATGCGGAGAGTCAAGCAGAGGCGTCGCTCCACACGAGCGGCGCTTTTGTTGTGGGCGCGTGTTAAAATGTTCTGGAGATTGCCGAGAGGAGCCGTTCGGATGCACAGGCCCATTTGATGCATCTCGTCGGGGGAAGCCCCGTCTGCAACCATTTGCGAGCTTCCAGCAGGGGGCTCCTGACGAGGTGACAACTGAACATGAGAACATACGGGTGGTTTCAACGCCGCAGTCTGGCACTTTTCATGATTGCGGATGGCGTGTCCGTTTTGGGTGATCAGGCGGGCTGGATGGGGCTTTTGTGGTCCACGATGACCATGACCAAGAGCGCGCAAATCATGGGATGGCTGGGCCTTGCCTTCGGCCTGCCAGCCGTCGCGCTCGGCCCCACCGTTGGGCATGTCCTGGACCACACTTCGCACAAGCGGGTGCTCATGACATCCCAAGTCATGCTTGGCGCTTTGTTCGCATCCACCGCCGTGCTGCAACGTATGCACGCGCTTCCTGTGTGGGCGCTTCTGATGTTCGCGATTGCGGCAGGCTGCCTTACGCCGTTTTCGACCATTGGCTGGAGCGTCGTCATCCCCAACATCATAGCGGATGGTGAGCTTGGCCCCGTCAATGCGCTCATGGAAATCCTGTGGAACGGCGCAACCATTCTGGGACCGGCCCTTGGCGGATTCGCCATCGCGCGCGTAGGTAGCTCCGCGGCCTTGTTCGCGGACGCAATTTCGTTTTGGCTCGCGGCGCTATGTGTTGGAATGGCGAAGGTACCCGCGCAGGCGAGGCATGCGCCGATGACGATGTGTGAAGTGGCGCGATCGTTTGTGCAAAACACCCTCGAGGCCATGAAGACTTTGTACGCCCTGCGCCCGGTCTGGTGGATCACCGTCGGCGCGTGGGCGCTCAATGTGGCGTACGGTGCACTTGACATCGAGTTGCCTCTCCTGACCCACCGACAGTTTGGCCGAAGTGCCTGGATCCTAGGCAGCCTTTGGTCCACCTATGCCATCAGCTCCATTGCTGGAGCGGCGTTCAGTGGCTGGATCTCCAAGAGACGCAGGACCGGCGTCGTCATGGCGATGATGATCATCGGATGGGGCGCGACGTTCGCGCCGGTGTTCTGGATCCACGCCTTCACGCTCATCTACGTGTTCCTCGCCTGCGCCGGACTCCTGTTTGGCGGGTATCCACCATTGGCGCGGACCGTCGTCCAGCGCTCTGTGCCGACACAGGTCATGGGACGCATCATGGGCCTACGGGGCTCACTGATTGCACTTGGCCCGCCGCTCGGCTCGTGGCTCGGTGGCATGTTGGACAGATGGTGCAGTCCTTCGGACGCCATCGCCCTGATCGGCATGGCCGTTGTGGCACTCGGATGCTGGCTTGGCTCACGGGATGACTTTCGGAGGATAGAAGCTTAAAAGCGGAATGCATCGCCACGATTAAAGATGTTCGAAGAGGGCGGGTGATTACCGCCCTCTTTGTCGTGATTGGGGCCGCCGACGATCTCGGCGGATCAACGTTCTCGGTGTTGACGGTACGAGACATCCTGCGATTGCTTCAATGGGGCCGCCGACGATCTCGGCGGATCAACATGGACAGCAATGGCTTCTGATACTACGGCGAGGTAGCTTCAATGGGGCCGCCGACGATCTCGGCGGATCAACGGATGCAGATGGTGCCACCTGTCAACACGGCTTCGAGCTTCAATGGGGCCGCCGACGATCTCGGCGGATCAACGGTATTTATAGGTGGAGAATAAGAAACCGGTGTCGGCTTCAATGGGGCCGCCGACGATCTCGGCGGATCAACTCGTATTGCAGTTCCGTCCATGCGTTCGTTGTCACGCTTCAATGGGGCCGCCGACGATCTCGGCGGATCAACCAAACGCACCCAGACATATATGGGTTACGGCTCACGCTTCAATGGGGCCGCCGACGATCTCGGCGGATCAACTCTGCAGAGATGAGGACTGGAAGGAGGTCTGTAAAGCTTCAATGGGGCCGCCGACGATCTCGGCGGATCAACGTGGGACATCGAGCAAAGCGGGCTGAGCAAGAGATTGCTTCAATGGGGCCGCCGACGATCTCGGCGGATCAACTTCCTCCTGCGGGGAACGACGTATATTCCCACAAGATGCTTCAATGGGGCCGCCGACGATCTCGGCGGATCAACGGAGGCCACGGCCAAGTCCATCTACGACGCCGGGTAGCTTCAATGGGGCCGCCGACGATCTCGGCGGATCAACAGGGCGCGGTTTACGACATGTGGGACGACGCGCTGCTTCAATGGGGCCGCCGACGATCTCGGCGGATCAACACAACATCCTGATCCCGAATGCCGTCTGGAAGACCGGGCTTCAATGGGGCCGCCGACGATCTCGGCGGATCAACATAACACAGCGGAGATCACGATCTTGCAACGCAAGCTTCAATGGGGCCGCCGACGATCTCGGCGGATCAACACTTTGCGGCGTGATCATGTGGCGGCGATTATGGAGCTTCAATGGGGCCGCCGACGATCTCGGCGGATCAACGTTTGCTGGAGCCACAACAGCAGACGGACTCTATCCGCTTCAATGGGGCCGCCGACGATCTCGGCGGATCAACTCTACGCCCCTGAGCCCGCTCCTGGCGCGGCCTTCCGGGCGAAAATCGCGAACCTACGCAACGCGCGTCCTTCACGCGCCTTCCAACTGCCATCATCATACCCTGTCTATGCTCAAAAATCCAGCCCCCATGCGGAATTCTCGCATTTCGCGAACCCCCCGGGTTTTCGCCATCGATTCAGGTTCGCGCTCCTCACCCCGCCGCTTCTCAGTGTGGTGATCCATGGCACCACACGCCCCGCTTCGCCCCAGACCTCGTCTGCGAACGGGGCCGTCCGAATTCCCCTGCTCCTTATGTTCTCACCTGCTACCCTGCAACCACGCAACAAAAAACGGGGCCACACCGGGCCCCAAAGTGAGTGCCATGCCGAGTTGGAACCATCCTCGCAGAGCGCCGAGATCGCGGGGCTCATCAGCCCGTCGGGCTGAGCCGTCACGCCTCCACAAACTGTTCCTCCTCCGTGGAGCCGGTGAGCGCTGTCGTGGACGAAAGTCCGCCAGACACCACCTGCGCCACTTCATCGAAGTAGCCTGTGCCCACCTCCCGCTGATGGCGAGTCGCCGTGTAGCCGCGGTCCTCCGCAGCGAATTCCTGCTGCTGCAAGTCAGAGTACGCTCCCATGCCGCGCCGGTTGTAGCCGTATGCCAGCTCGAACATGCTGTAATTGAGGGCGTGGAAGCCAGCGAGCGTCACAAACTGGAACTTGTAGCCGAACGACGCGATGGTCTCCTGGAACTCCTCGATGGTCTTCGGATCGAGCTTCTTCCGCCAGTTGAACGAAGGCGAGCAGTTGTAGGCGAGAAGCTTATCCGGGAATTCGGCCTTGATGGCCTCGGCGAAGCGCTTCGCCTCCTCGATGTTCGGCTCGGACGTCTCGCACCAGATCATGTCGGCGTACGGCGCGTAGGCGAGTCCGCGGGCAATGGCGGCCTCCAGCCCGCCGCGGAAGCGATAAAAGCCTTCCGGTGTGCGCTCGCCGGTGATGAACCGCGCGTCGCGATCGTCCACATCGCTCGTGATGAGGAAAGCGCCGTTGGCGTCCGTGCGCGCCACGATGACCGTGGGAACGCCGAGCGCGTCTGCGGCGAGGCGCGCAGCCGTCAGATTCCGGACCGCGTGCGATGTCGGGATGAGCACCTTGCCGCCCATGTGGCCGCACTTCTTCTCAGACGACAGCTGATCCTCGAAGTGGACGCCCGCGGCGCCGGCCTCAATCATCATCTTCATGAGCTCGAACACGTTGAGCGGACCGCCGAATCCCGCCTCCGCGTCGGCCACAATCGGCACCATCCAGTCGGTGTCGCCCTTGCCTTCGGAAGTCTGAATCTGATCCGCGCGCAGAAGCGCGTTGTTGATGCGGCGAACCAGGCTCGGCACGCTGTTGGACGGGTACAGGCTCTGGTCCGGGTACATGTGCTCAGCCAGGTTCGCGTCCGCCGCCACCTGCCAGCCACTGACGTAGATGGCCTTCAGGCCGGCCTTGACCTGCTGCACAGCCTGATTGCCCGTCAGGGCACCGAGCGCACGGATGAAGCCGTCTTCATGCAGGCGCCGCCACAGCTTCTCCGCGCCCATCTGCGCGAGCGTGTGTTCGATATGCACCGAACCCCTGATCCGAATCACATCCTCGGCGGTGTAGGCGCGCTCGACGCCTTTCCAGCGCGGATCCGAATTCCAATGTTGCTCCAGTTCCGCAGCCGTCTTGAAGTATGTCATCTTCCATTCCCCCTAGGTTCCATATGCGGCGCGTTTGCCATGCGCCTGTCTCATTCCTGTTTCATGTCGATCCGTCTCAAGTCGAGCCAAGATTCCGAGAACAAGTCCGCGAGGTGCATATTGCTGATGCGAGGTGGTTCGCTCATCACCGTGTGTCTGTCTCTCTCATCTCCCCTCGGCCTGTGTTTCTGTTCTGGCACAATTGTATTAAAACAATACCGTACTTGTGAATAGTGTTTTGATACAGTTTATGTGACAAATTTGTGACGAGTCTGAAAACAATCGCTTGCTGTAGCCCGCCGAGATCGCGCTTCTTCGCTGCAGTTTCCTTGCAACTTGTACACCAAATCTTTGCAAACTCCTCACAGTCGGTTCATGCTGGCTTGCTACACTGCGCATAAACGCCTCACGCACGTTCTCATGCCAGATCCGAACCTACGGGAGGAACCCGCATGCGCACGCAGATTGCAGTCATTGGACTTGGCTATATTGGCTTGCCGCTCTCCCTCGCGCTCTGTGAGCGCGGCGAGACGGTGATCGGTGTCGATGTGGACGAGCGCAAGGTGAACGAACTCCGCGCCAGCGTGACGCACGTCATGGAGCCCTACCGAGGCGAATCCCTCGCAAGCATCCTGCGCCGGCACCTCGAAAGCGGCCGCTTCACCGCCACGACAGCGCTGGCCGAAGCCGCCGAGCGCGCCGACACCTTCATCGTCACCGTCGGCCTGCCGGTGGCGGGCGACGTCGTGGACAAGGCGCCGCTTCTCGCCTGCGTCAACGACCTTGGCCAGGCCCTTTCCCGGGGCGACCTCGTCCTCATCCGCAGCACGCTTGTCCCCGGCATGATGGAGGACGAAATTGTCCCCCGCCTCGCGTCGGCGAGCGGCCTGGTGCCGGGCCGGGACTTCCACGTGGCGTACGCGCCCGAGCGGGTCGCCGAGGGCCGCGCAATGAAAGAGTTCCAGACCCTTGATGTCGTTGTCGCGGGACTCACGGACGCGTGTGCCCATCGCGCCATGGCCGTGCTCGCCCGCCTCACGGACGGCCGGCTGCACAAGACCAGCCTCCGCGTCGCCGAGCTGTCCAAAGTCGTGGAAAACGCGCAGCGCGACGTCAATATCGCCTTGGCGCACGAGCTCAAGATGGTCGCCGAGCAGCACGGCGTCGATGTCTATGAGCTCATCCGCATGGCCAACACGCACCCGCGCGTGCACCTGCTCGAGCCCAACATCGGCGTCGGCGGCTTCTGCATCCCGAACGCGTACGCGTACCTCGCGGCTTCGCTCACATCCGACGAGCATATCCCGCTCTTTTCACTGGCCCGCCAAATCAACCTGACGGCGCCGCATCGCGCCGCCCGCCAACTCGACGACGCGCTGCGCCAGATCGGCAAGCGCCTGTCGGGTGCGCGCGTGGCGCTTCTGGGCCTCGGCATGAAGGACGGATCGAACGACATCCGCCAGAGCCCGGCCGTCCACTTCGCGGAGATCCTCGCCGAGCGCGGGGCCGGCGTTATGGCGTTCGATCCGACCGTCGATCCGTACTTCCCCTTCCAGGCGGCGTCGCTCGAAGACTGCCTGGCGGACGCGGATGCCGTGGCCGTCGCAGCCTGGCAGCCGGCGTTTGATGCAGCGCCTTGGCCCGCCCTCCTCGCCCTCGCGCGTCAGCCTCTCGTCGTGTTGGATCTCAAGCGCCGCCTCGTGCCGAGCCTCAAGGAGGCGGGTTGGCAGATCCGCGGCGACAGCCACCTGCCCTACATCGCCATGCCCGCGCCCCACGCATCCGCCGAACGGGACTGCGCGGTGGAGATGGTGCCATGAAGCGCCGCCACGCCCTCATCATCTGCCACGACTTCCCGCCGGTCGGCGGGATCGCTGTGCAGCGCCCGCTCAAATTCGCGAAATATCTCGGGGAATTCGGCTGGAAGGTGACCGTTCTCACGGCCGATCACGTCTACAGCGCCACGCCCGATCCGTCGCTTCTCGACGAGATCCCCGAGGACGTGCAGATTGTGCGCGTCACGGATGTTGTGTCGAAGCAGCTCGCCCGCTGGTCGGGGCGCATGGTGGGCGACGGCTCGGCTCCGGCGCAGCAGCCGTCCGCCCAGGCGCGGCGCCCGCTGTGGAAGCGGCTCGCCTGGAGCGCGTGGAAGTGGGCCCAAGCGCACGCGCTCATCCCGGACGAATCCGTGGCGTGGGCCATGCTCGCCGGATTCGCGGCCCGGCGCATCGTGCGGCAGCGCGTCGTCGACTGCATCTACACCACCTCGGGGCCGCAGAGCACGCAGCTTGCAGGTCTCATCGCTTCGGCGTTTGCGCGGACGCCCTGGATTGCGGATTTTCGGGATCCGTGGACGGACAACCTGCACTTCCACCATCGCGGCTGGCGCGCCGCCCTTGAGCGGCGGCTCGAGCGCACGGTCTTCGCCCGCGCATCGGCCATCGTGACGGTCACCGACGGCTTCTGGCGCCTCTTTGCGGCGAAGTACCCGCATCGCGCGCTCGACATTCACGTCATCCGAAACGGCGTGGACGAGGCGGATTTTCCGCCTGCGCCCGCCAGGCGCAAGGGCGAAGAAGAGCCGTTCACGTTCTTCTACGGCGGCATCCTGTACCCCGGGCGGTCAGCGGACGCCCTGTTTCAGGCCGTGCATCGACTGCTGCAAAACGGGCACATCACTCCCCAGCGCCTCCGCATTCAGTTCGCGGGCGTCCTCGACTACCCCGGCCACCATCACCATGCGCGCCTCATCCGGGAGCTTGGGCTTGAGGCCGTGATCGAGCCGCTCGGCTACCTCCCGCGCCGCGAGGCACTCGCCCGCATGCTGGCCGCCGACGCGACGCTCCTCATCGGCGATCAGTCGGCGCAGGCCAAGGACTACGTGCCCGGCAAGCTGTACGAGTACCTGTACGCCGGCCGCCCCATCCTCGCCATGCTCCGCGAAGGCGAAGCCGCCGATCTCGTCCGCCGGGAGCAGGCGGGCATCGTCGTGCCGCCGGATCATCCTGACGCCATCGCGCAGGCCATGCTCCACCTTATGGAGAAGCCTGTCACCGAGCGGCGCACGTGGAATCCGGCCTACAGCCGCCGAGCGCAGGCGCAGCAACTCGCCCGCCTGATGGACGACGTGCTGGCGGTTCAAACCGAGTCCACGGCCTGGTCGTCCATGTCCTGGGACGTGTGACGGCGGTCGATCCGTCCATGGGAAGCCCCGGCGCCGTTCGCCCAGCGCGAGGGCCTGTCCTGGCGCGAGCCCTCGCTCGCATGCTCGCGAGCATCCTCGCGCTTCACGTGCTATAATTTCTCCAACCTTTCATGGACAAGGATGATAGCGTGGCTCTCCGGGCATGGTTCTCTCGCGCCGCCGCCTCCGCGGCCCTCGTCGGTGTCTGTGCGGTGTCCACCGCCTGCGGCTCCTCCCCCGCGAGCTCGCAGTGGATGCTCGTGAATCACTGGATGATCGACGCCGTGACCACCAAGCAGGCACCGCTTGCGCTGCAATGCCTGCTCATCGATGCAAATCCCACGACGCAGAGCGTTGTGTCGTCCGCGCAGCTCCAGACGCCTGGCCTGCACACGCGCAGCTTCTCTCAGCAGGAGCTTGAGCTCACCAACGACTCCATCGAATTTCAGCTGCATTTCACGTCGATGGCGACGCGCTCCATGCGCGGCGCCGAACCCACGCTCACCATCGCGACACCGAATTGGACGCACACCTTCTCATTCGGCGAAATGGACGTCACCCTCGTGCCGAAGCGCGTGAATTGGCTGCTTCAGTTGCGCAGCTTTGCCGGCGAGAGTGGCACGTTCACGACGTCCCACGTGTTCGCCATGGTGGTTGCAAACCCGCTCCCGCACCCCGTTACATTCGATGGTTTTGCTGTGGGTGGCGGCGTGGAGCTGGGGCGCACCGCGTACGTCATGGATCCCAAGCAGGCGCCCATCACGATTCCGACGCAGGCCAAGACGCTGGTCTCGCCCATCACCGTCCCGCCCGGCCACACATTGGCGCTCTACTGCACGTTCCGCCAGCCATCCGCCTACCGAAACGTGTACTTCCAGCCCGCGCTGCGTCTGACGTATCAGGGCCAATCCGGATACGAGCTGACCAACCCGGCGCTCTACACGGAGACGAAGTTCAAGGGCGATCCGACAGCCATCTACCCGACCGTCAACGGCTGATCGTCAGCCGAGGCGCCATCGCACGAGGGACTCCACAAGCGGCTCCGCCTTGTCCCTCCCCCTGAGCTGGCGACGCCACCTCTCCGGAATGCCCGACGCGCCGAATGCGATCCCGGCAAGCCCGCCCGCCACGGCCGCGTTGGTATCCGTGTCCCGACCGAGCTGAATGGCGCGCCTGACGACCCGCTCGTAGCTCGTCTCGTTTAGAGCCAGGCGAGCCGCGTTAAGCGTGTGCACGACGTAGCCATCGCCGTTCGTGACAGGCGAATGGTCTGGACGGACCTCATCTTCGAGGGATCGGCGGTACGGCGATTCCTTCCCGTAAAGGCCGCGCAGCGCCGCGATGGCGTTCTCGTACGCCTCGCTAGGCGCTTGACCATCCAACATGCGCCGCGCCCACAAGCAGTACACAGCGCAGCACACCTGATTCGTGACATGGCCGTGCGTCACGCGCGCCTGCCGGTGCGCATCTTCGACAAGCGCTGCATCATCGCCCCGATGCCATAGCGCGAGCGGTAGGACCCTCATCAGGGCGCCGTTGCCCTTCCCCTCCGGAAGCACCAGCCCCGCGCGTTCTGGTTCCACGCCGCGCTTCATCTCCTGAATGGCCAGTTTGGTCTGCCACCCAATGCCAAATGCTTGTCCGTCCACCGTCCAAAGTCCTTCGTCATGCCACGCGATGAGCCGCGCGGCGAAGTCCGCCGGATCGAACCGGCCGCACGTGAGAAGCGAGTCGAGCAGACACAGCGCCTGCGCACCATCGTCGGTCCACGTGCCCGGGGGCACCACGGCCACCCATTCCCCAGGCGGCCCCTCCATGTCTATCTCGCCCTCAGGCGGCATCTCTTCGGGTTGAAGTCCGACATAGGGCTCGCCGAGCGCATCGCCCACAAGCAACCCCCACATGCCGCCGCGCAACCTGTCTTCCAGTGCGATCATCCAGCCAGCCACCCCCAAATGAGCTCAGCTCCGCGTTGATCTCCATTGTAACCGCTATCCAGTTTGGGTAGCGACCCGCGTAAGATCGCCAATTTCGTCACGATTCTGGCGCACTTTGGCCCACATGGGCCATGTCGTTGGCTGTTATACTGGCGGAGAGGTGAATGGATTGTATAAAGCCGTCATTCGCGGCGTGGGCTCCTACCTGCCGGAGACGCGCCTGACCAATGTCGAAATTGAACAGATGGTGGAGACCTCTGACGAGTGGATTCAGACCCGCACGGGCATTGCCGAGCGGCGAATTGCGCGGCCGGACGAGGCCACCTCGGACTTTGCCTACTTCGCGGCCCAGGCGGCGCTCGCCGACGCAAAGCTGGACGCGAAGGACATCGATCTTCTGATTGTCGCCACGGAGACCCCAGACCACCTGCTGCCGCCCGTCGCCTGTCAGGTCCAGGCGCGCCTTGGCTGCCGCAACATCGGCGCGTTTGATCTCCATGCCACGTGCGCCGGCTTTCTGTCTGCGCTCCAGGTGGCGGAGCAGTTCGTGAAATCGGGCTTGCACCAGCACGTGCTCATCGTCGGCGCCGACACGCTGTCGCGCTTCACGGACTACACGGACCGCAGCACGTGCATCCTGTTTGCGGATGGAGCGGGCGCGTTCGTCGTGTCGCGTGGCGAGCCAGATGAACCCGGCGGCGTGCTCGCGACTGCCATTCACACGGACGGCACCTACTTCGAGAATCTTTACATCCCCGGAGGAGGCAGCCGGACGCCGTACGGCGAGGGTGCGAAGGCTAAAATTGTGATGGACGGGCGGAAGATCTTCAAGCTCGCCGTGAACGTGATGGCAGCCACCGCCGAGGAACTGCTGCAGAAGACCGGAAGGCAGAAGGACGAGATCGACTGGCTCATCCCGCACCAGGCCAACCAGCGGATCATCGACGCGGTGGCGGAGAGCCTCGATTTCCCGCCCGAGAAGGTCGTGAGCACCATCCAGAACATCGGCAACAACTCGTCGGCGACGATTCCCATCGCGGTGGACACCGCCATCCGCGACGGGCGCATTCAGCGCGGCGATCTGCTCATGCTGGTGGCGTTCGGCGGCGGTTTGGTGTGGGGCGGCGCGATGGTGGAGTATTGAGTATGAGCGGGGAGCGGCGACAGAGGACGGTCTTCGTTCGCGCGTCGCTCCTCGTTGACTCGTGGGACGTTGCCTCGTGGGAGGGGCGTTAGTGAGTAAGGATGCTCATGGGGCCCTCCATATGGAACTGGCCGTCCCGATCCCTCGTAATGACGGTGACTTCCATGTTGGCTCGGTTCAGAATCCAAACCGTGTTGCCCCCCATGGGGATTACCGAAACATTATCAAGGGCAGGGTCATTGACCGTTACAGGGACAGGCGTATCCGAAAACTGCAAATTTTGAACACCTATAGTCGCTCGAATCGCCCTGTCGATTTCAAACACGCCGTACACGACAAGGGCCGTCAACCAGACCATGATGACCAGCCATTTGTTCGCCTTGAACATGGACCATCGCATCCTCTCGATAGAATGGTTGCAAAGGATCTTCGGACAAGCAACCTGGTCCCACGCGGGAGGGGCGCAACCCGTTGATGTGCGCCCCGCCGTAGAACGGATACCTCAGTGTCCCAGATGGGAGGAGAGCTAGAATCAGCCGGAAGCTAATTTTCGCATCCACGACTCTTCCTCAATGACGAGCCGATGCTGAAGCTTCTGCAAGGTGACCGAACCCTCTTCTTTTTTTAAGGCGTCCACTGCTCGTCGAGCGACGCTTAACCCCGCTTGAATGTACGGAAAACCCACCACAAGCTGCGTTAGATCTCCTTCTATCCAGGCATTTTCCCTATCCACCGCCATGGCATGCGGAAACCAAGACGCGAGAATACGTACTGGCACGAGCGGGATCCGAATGGCGTGTCGATCACAAAATCGCTCTTCATATTCGCGGATGGCAGCCGTCGCGCGAATCTGCGCTTCATCTTTAGACCCACGTACCTCACGCAACAGCCGGTCCGCGGTCACAACACTCAGCCAAGCGTGATAGAACCCCAGTTTCTCATTTACCGATTGGGCGTTTCGTTTCTCCTGTCGTACTCGGATAGCCCTGCTGAGTTCGTCAGCGAGCCGCTCGCGCAACACGTTCTCGGCTGCTGGCGCAACCACATTCCAGTCGACGTCTGTCGCGACATCGCGTACATGCAAGGTGTCCTGGAAGCTCGTGACGTGATGGACCGTAAAACGTGCCTCATGTCCCTCCTGACTATCACACAGGACAACGTAGCCGCAGCGCTCAATCGGCCCGTACTCGCCTCCTGGCACAGATACGCGTCTCACACCTGACGGCATCGGATGAGACAGAACGTGCTCGACAATGGTGTCGAAGACGGTATCGCCATAGGAGGCGAAATGGATATGGTGTCCGGGAAGTCCCCGCTCATAGAGCTCTGGAGAAACGGTAAGCCGTGTACCGTCTTCCACACCGGGAACGCCTTGGACCACAAACACGGGGCCATATGGCGTTTCCTCCGTGTAGCAACCTAGGCCTTTCAAGTAAGCGGAACCGGCAAGCGTGTCCCAGATATCTTGCAGGCGCAGGGGCGTGGTGCGTCCAGAGGACGTAGCTAACATGCGCTCGTACATTTCGTACATCTCGTCTGCGCTGAGCTGCATCAGATGAGCTTGTCTCTCTTCGGCTTCCAGGCGACTCATCACCCGCTGATGCAACTCATCGAGCGCGAGTTCACCCTTCGCCAATTGCTCGAATTCTTCCGTCCGCACCGGCAAGAGGGACAGCTGCTGCGGGCCTACAACGTGTTTGGCCTCTGCCAGTCGTTTTAAGAGGCGAGCGTACACCTCACCTTCCTCCGACTGTGCATAGCACAAGTTGAGGACGTAGATTCGATTGTGGCGCTGCCCGATTCGATCGATGCGCCCAATACGCTGCTCGATTTTCATCGGATTCCAGCCGAGATCGAAGTTGATCAGCATGTCAGCTGTCTGGAGGTTTAGCCCCTCAGCCGCGGCGTCCGTACACAGCAGTACGTCTATCTCTCCCGCCAAGAACCGCTCTTTGACTTCCTCGCGATCCGTCTCGATCCACATCTGAAGCTCAACGTCGAAGTAACCAGCCTCGCGCCCAGAGTAGACTCCGAGCCGCACGCCTGGCATCCGCTCAAACAACTTCTCCCGCAAGTGGACAAGCGTGTCGTAAAACCGGGTGAAAATGACCGTCTGCTTTAGACGTCCGTCTCCGAGGCGGCGTTGATCGAGCACGTCGAGTAGTTTTCGGGTCTTGGTAGGTGTAGTCGTGATCGCCTGGAGGACTTGCTTCAACTGCTCGAGCTGGCGGCGCTCCCAGCGCAACACTTCGGGATCGCGATGTGCCAAGAGCTCTACCTCGAAGACCTCCGTGTCCTCCACCTCAGGTTCGTAGACATCCTCCGTCTCGAGGTCCGTAGCGAGCGGAGTTTCTTCGCGTTCCGCGTGTTCCAAAGTCGCGATGACGCGCTTGAGTCGCCTCTCAACAGTCTTGGCGAATGCGTACAGGCTCGATGCAAATCGTAGGCGAAGTAGGCTCTCGAGGAATCGGACCGAGAAACGCGCGGAAGCTCCTCGGCTGCTGTCGGAACCGAGCCTGTCACGAAGCCCTTCACAATACCGATTGAGCAACTTGTACACGTGAGCCTCTTCCGGCGTGTATTCCAACGCCTCCACGGGACGAACTTCGCGCTCTGCCAATGATCCATTGAGCTGACCATGCTGTTTGTACACCTTCAACAGCTCGCGCGTATGCCGAAGCATGACCCGAGAAAGAGGCGCTGCCATCCGAGCAACGATGGGCATCTTATCACGCGCGCGGCGCGAAGGCTCGCCTGCCTCCGGCTGTTCAAACCAAGCGTCCAGCGCCCGCGTCTGCATCCTCGTCAAGACGTGCTCTGTGATGAAATGCCACAGCGCAGGATCATGGGATTTCAATGCTTGGAGCGCATCCCGAACAAAACGCCACTCCCAGTCGGACAATCGTTCCTCGTGCAGCAACTTGGCCAGCGATTCATAATACGTGCGGAAGAGCGCCGGTTCGTACTGAAATCCGCTCACCCGACCGACGAGCCGGACGAGATCGGCGACTTCCACCATGTCCAGTTGGAGGGGGGTCGCTGTGGCGAGCCACAGGCTACGACTGTGTGGACGAACAGACGAATCGAGCAGCCGATAAAGGTTGCTGTAGTCTGGCGCCTCATCCATTCCAGCGGATGCATTATGGCGCCGCGCCATGTGAGCTTCATCGACAAGGACGAGATCATATGGTGGAGCAGCGAGGAGATCTCGCGCGGCACCCTCTCGTTGCCAGAGGCCGGTCGACACGATGAGGAGATCCGCACCGTATGGCATTCGGGCTGGAACACTGTGCTCGTAGGGAAGCAAGTAACGATGTTCGGGGCTTGGCGACATGCGCAGCCGGGCGAACGGCAAGAGCATCTTCGTCTTCATCTGCTGCAGCCACTGCTCGGTCAAGCTGGCCGGCGCAGCCACAAGGATCCGCCGAATCCAGCCAGACAAATACAACGCCCGAAAAGCCAGACCTGCTTCAATCGTCTTTCCTAATCCAACCTCATCGCACAGCATGTAGTTATAGGGCCAGTCCTCGACCAGGCGCTCCGCCACCACCCGCTGGTGCGGCCACGGCGCAACCGGCGCGGTTTCAATCCCGACTTGTTCCCCACCCGGCATGCGCGGCGCGTCGCGAATGACCGCAAACCGGAGCCACTCGAGCGCAGACGGAGCACTCGGCGAAGAAGCCTGCTCCGGAGCTACCTCCACCTCCGTGCCGTCGACTTCGCGAACCACCGTCACCCCTTCTGCGAGACGAATCAGTCGACGACGAACCGCGTCCGGAAGTGGGCAGACGGCAAAATGAGGCGCCTTTCCGTCCCAAAGCCTCTCGAAGTCCGCCTGCGCCTCATCGCAACGTATCCTGTCAATGTCGCTCCACCAATCGCAGTGAATGTCGATGCTCTCCGCGTTGAGCACGAGCGCCGTGCGCGATTCATTGAGCGATCCCGTCCCGTAAATTCGACAGTCCTCATCGTCCGTCAGGATAAAAAACTTGTCGTGAAAATACCCATCCTCCGTGCTGTCAAACGGAAGGGGTTCCCCGGTCTCAGCATGGCGGCGCAGAGCCACGCGTATTTCAAGCACTCCCTGCGCAACCATCCAAGCCAGCAGCGTCACCCCGTCTTGCACAGGCGCGGGCCAAAGCGAGCTATCTTCCAGTTCCCGACCTAGCGCGCGCGCCAAACGAGCCTGATCGCCGCGCAGAACAGCACGCACGTCTTCCGGGTCAAGATCCGCGCCGACCACCATCCGAATGGTGCCCTTGCGGCCCACCATGCTCGAAAAGCCGCGGGAAGCCGCGGCCAAGGACGAGGAGCGGAAGTACCCCGCCACCCTATCGTATCGAGTCGCCAGCTCGAGCGCTGGCAGGTAGAAGTCATGAAGGATATCCATCGGCCGCCCGTCGATCACGGCCGATGTGCGGTACCTATGCTGCCATAGACGCGATTGAAAGCCTCGTTTCGCGTTTTCCTGCATCTCTCTCACCAAGCCGAAGCCACTCCCGAGTCAGCGCGCAGACTGTACAGGATGGTCTCTGCCTCTTTTCGTTTCTTGTCGTCCGCGACGCGCGAAGCCCAAACGGCCAAGAGATCAAGGACGAGCGACGCCCTACCTTCCGCATGTCGCTGCAAGTAGGTATGTGCTCCCGGGATATCGCCCTCTCGGTACGCCATGATGAGTCCCTGCAACATGTCCCATTCTGTCTGAGGCGCCTGAAGGCGTTTCGGATTCCGCTCTTCCGGCAGTGCCAAGCGAAGCTTCGAACCCTTTTTGACAAGCGGCGCGTAGTAGCCTGACTCCTCAGTGGTTTCCCGGCGACGCCCGGACAACTCGTTATTGATACCAATCATCCGAGGCTCGACCCGGTATCCACCCGTCTTCGTCTCAAGGCTCATGTTGAGCGATCTCGACAGGCTTAACGCCTCGTCATAAGGAAACTGCTGCGTACCGAAAATGCCAAACAAGGTGAGCGCCATGGCCGCTTCGGAACTCAAGTCTTCGACGCGAATACGGCCGTTGGTCATGCGGGCAATCTGGTACTGCGCCACCACCGCACTGGCCTCATTCATCGCGCGTATTGGGCTGACCATCTCGTCTCCGTCCAGTACCGGCCAGTTCTGCGACAAAACCTGCAAGGCGCGCCCGTAACTCGCGACCATCTCGTCCACCGGATTTAGACGAAGGGGTTCGAACTCCTTCAAAGCCTCGCGCACAGCCTCACGAATCTGTGCGGCCACACCGGTGCCGCCAAATCCGGACCATACCGACGGAGCCTGATTCTCCGTGTCTCGCTTCCGGCAGGTGAGGAAGATGGAGCTGGCGGCCGAGGCATTGTCCTTCTGATGAATCGACTCGCTAGCTTCGCTGTCAACGGGCACGGAGGCTGTGATCGTCCATCCCGTCTCAATGAGCGACTTCGTGAGAGCCTCCCAGGCTTCTTGTGCTTTGTGAGTAAACATAATACACATGATGCCCTGGTTCTTTAGGACTCGCCGACATTCAGAAAAAATTTCTAACATGGACCTCTCATATTCGATTTTCGCGTTCCTCGATGAGCCGTCGCGCGCCGGATTGGCGACAGCCTCATCGTCCTTATTTGTAAGCGGACGAGAAAGGTATCCGGGATAGAGGTCTCTCAATGTCCTACGCTGCCATACGTAGAAGTAATCGGACAATTCAGCATATTGTACATTATTGTAATATGGAGGATCCATGCATATTAGGTCAACTGAGCTCGACTCGCCGCCCAAATAAGCTGCTGTACCACATAGGACACGAGCCCTAGTATCCCTGAGACCTCCGTCAACCTTGTGAGGTAAAAGACCGCTCACACCCTTGTAAGCGTCTATCACCTGCGTAAGGCCCCAGGCAATACCCGAATTGGGGCCGGTGAGTACCATCTCTGCGAAGGTCCACTTAAGAGAGAAATCATGCCGTCCAAAAGTATTTACGATAACGCCTCGTCCGTAATGCCATCTCGTCTGCTTACTGTTATAATCCAGCCCCTTGTCGATCGCGAACTGTAAATATGTTACGACCGCTTTGCCCCGCTCTTCCCCTAACTCGGCCAGGATTTGCGGCTTTAGCCGATTAAGCTCCTCGATCAGCGTCAAGTGTCCAAGCAACTGCCGCGGCGTAAACATGTCACACCACCGCGTCATGCCGTACCTGCGTGGTTCGCTCGTCTTATGTCCTTCTGGAATCGCCTCTGTTGGGATGAGCCCCTTGGCGTTCCATTCATCCCAGTGCTCCATCAGCCGCCGTTCAGCTTCCTCGAGAGCGGCGAGATCGGCTTCGTTCGGCGGGCGATAATACACTACTTTCTCCGTGCGAATCTCGCCCGCATTTTTGCCGCTCTTGTAGCGTATGGGCTGCCCGTTCTTGTCGAGCTTCGGTTGATAACGCACGGCGACCACGCAATACAGGCGATCGCGCCATTTGCCTCTCGGCGACTCACCTCGTGCTTGCGCCCGGATCTCTTCGGAGGGAACGGCTTGTTTGCAGTGCACGCAAAGCCCGACGCCATCCTTTACGGTCGCAAAGTCGGGATCTTCGCCATTCGGTCCCTTGTTTCCAGTCAATCGATATGTTTCGAAGTGGACCTTTCCGCCCTGCGCCTTGCCGTCCGGGACGATCCGCACGGCCCACTTATCTCCGTTTTTAGACAACCAGCAAGTGTTGAGAAGCGGAGCCTCTCCCCCGCAGTGCGGGCAGGTGACTTGGCGGCAGTAGATGTAGCCATCCGGTGTTTCGCTTTGCAATGAACTTGCTAATCCATCAGTGGAAGCTGCGGGAAACAAGTCGCCAATAGCCTCCACGAGTCTCTCGCGCAATATATTCCCCCACTTTTCAATGTCACCGGCAAGTTCCCGACCAAAGCGCAGTGGATACTCCAATGTTGCATGGAGTATAACTGCGGCCACTGGATTGAGATCATTCGCTATCACGTGCTGGCCCAATCGCAGCGCTTCAAAAGGTATAGATCCACCTCCAGCTGTTGGATCTAAAATTGTAAGCTTAGTATTAGTAGGTAGTACTTTTTTGTTAGTTACGGTGAACGCTCTTGGATAGCCATACTTGTCATCAGCTGTCCGGATACCATGCTCGTTTTCCCACTCTATCCTCTGCTTTGCCCAACTCGGATCAGCGGCGATTCTGTGGACAACCAACCTTGCACCGACTAACGGAGGCTCTGCGGGTAATGGAGCGTCTTCACGCATCCATCTCACCACCACGGGATCCGAAGCCAGTCGCGGCTCCTTGGCGATTAAGTCCGATAGCAGTTTTTGATTTTCATTCCTTCTCTTACACTCCCTGTGATAGGCTCGCACCACGGCTGCATCTACCTCGATATATTCCTCGCCCGTGGCCGTCGCCTGAATCTTTTCCCAGAGGTCAGGATCCAACGTCCACTCCTGCCCATTTACAATCGCCACGGCCTTCTCAATGCCCAGCTGCCTCAGGAACCAATCTGGATCGGTATCGGCCGGCAAGATAGACCCAAGGATGGCGGCGCGGCTCGGCGTAAGCGGGCGCCGTGCCCACCACACGTGCAAACGATGAGTCGGCGGGGCTTGCCCCGTGTCCCGCTCCCGCTGCGTCTCCGCTCCAACTTGATGACAAGGAAATCCTGCCTCGATGAGTCGCCTGTCCTGAATCGTCACACCCGTTGACATGCAAATCCTCCGTTCTCGTCATCTCCGAATTTCTTGCAACATCTCGATCACGGCGGGATCGCCCGGCTGACCACCCAACAGGAGCCGCAATCCTGCTTGCGCCCACCGATTCGCAGCCTCGTTGAATTGTGTGATACGAGACCACCAGTATCCAGCCTCTTCCGCTGTGCATCGTTCGATCCGCCACGCCATGAGCTCGACGCGATCCATATCGGTGACTCGCTCCTGCAGTTTGAATAGCAAGGCAAGCTTTTCACCAGCTTCTGCATCCAGAGGAAGATTGCCACGAAACGAAACGCGTTGGTCAGCGACAAACTGTTGCAGTTCGAGTGGAATGCCAAGTCCATCTTTCACTTCGGCGAGAATCAGCCGCAACACAGGCCTGCATCGCCAGAGTGCGGGGCCGTACAAAGTCCCCCGCTCCTTAAGCACGGACGAAACCTTGCGCGAGCCCGGATTCGTGCCTTCGTCTAGAACATGAACTCGCTCTTTGACGACGAACACTGGGCTTGGCTTTCCTTTGCGCTCCGTGATTCTTAACACCCATGGCATCTGCCGCACGAGGGGTTCTACATATCGGCTGTACCGTTCTTGTATCTCTCTCTGGTGTAATTTGGGGGATTTAGTACCCTTCACAACCTCACCTCGTGCACAAGACCTAGATCTACAAGCCTTTGGACGAATGGACAACCTTCCTGCGGTTCTATGCGCATGTCAATCTCGGACGAATCATCTATCTCAAAGACTTCCCTTAGATGCTGGAACGTGGCTCCTAGACTCTTTAGTGCATCAGGATCGAGGTCTTCAAACGACAGCGTGACGCGGCACGCGCCCGGACCAGAGAGTTCGGACAGCTCGAGCCTCTGAATTTTGCTACAGCCTCCACGCATGTACATCCTCTCGAGCTTAGGAAGTTCTGGCCACAGCTTGACCAGTGCGTCGTGACCGCGAACCGGTAGGATGCGCGGGCCGCGCGCTTGCTCTACATCATCCCAACCTCGGCGCTTGGCCTCATCCGGGAGAATGAGAACGTGTTCTGGCCATGGCGTGTACAGCACATCATGGGCCTTCCACTGCTTTGCCGGCCGCTCTGTTTGCTCCGGCGAGCCTTCATACGCCCAAATCTGGCCAGACCTGAGAAGCTGCTGCACGGCTGCCTCAATACTCTGCTCCCGTATCTCCGATGCGTCTCCGGTCTGCTTGGCGATCTCGGCCGACACCTTCTCCTTCAGGTCTGCCAATCGCAAGCAACCATTCTCCTGAATGATTCTCGCCGCAATCCCCTGTAAGTCAATGCGAGGTTTTAACCAAGCGCGTTGAATAGCGCCCTGGAACGTCACAATGCCATAATCGCCATTCATAATCTCTGCACTCAGCGGCAGAGGTTGGTCAGGATAGTCTTTGTAATGCATGAAATAAAGCTCGACGCGAGGATCCTCTTCAGCACCGACCTGTCTGAACACGCACCAATGGCCAATTTCGACCCCGTGGCGAATAAGTTGCTCAAGAAGCTGCTTTGTCTCGAACACGGGCCAGGCTCGATTGGTCTTTGCTCGTTGGGCAATTTGGTCAATCATGATATGGTCCGATCCATCACCAAAGAGCAGTTGAGATAGCGCGACGACCGTTTCGCGCTTCACCGCGTTTGATAGAACCAATTTCCCAGCAGAAATCAGCTGTTCTCTTACCAGATTGAGGATGGCCCCTCCGCTCTCGGCGCCAGAGGACGCGGATAGCTGAATCGTTTCTGGTCCATGCCGTGTAGGCAGCACGAGCAGCCGATAAGATGCCACAACCGCCCTCTGAAGCGCTTGTTCGCGCTCCTTTCTGCGCAGTGTGAATTCTTGCGACTGCAGGTAGCGCGGGTTCACACCGTAGCTCTCAGGCTCCCGATTTAACTTGTCCATTGCGATCACCTGACGAGCAAGATCGTGCAGACGATCTCTCGCTTCTAACGCCTGCTGGTCTGCAAAGAGCTCGACTTCTCGTCCCTTCAGCCTGACCGTGTTCGGGACGAGCAGATACAAGTGGTTCTGGAACTGGCGGGGCCGATTCTCACCTGCAAATGTGTAGACCAGATCAAGATCGAAGTCGTCTGTCCATAGCGAAACAATTCCAAGCAAGAGATGTTCCGGATCATCCGGTATCTGCTCTGGCGCGTCTACATTAGGAACAATACGGAACAGACCCGTACGATCTTGAATCATCCGCTGAACAACATCGTCTAACCTCCCTTCAACTTGTCCCAGCGGCAACGATTGGCGGATTCGGGCCAACACGCTGTTAATCGTAGGCTCTTCGCTCGCAAAGTACTTACCCTGATCGAAGCGTAGATAATACGCATTCTCCCGAATGGCCTCGAGCGCCTGACGAACGTTGTAGGGCGGGAGCCCAGGATAGGCCGTTTGCAGGATAGCCTCGGCCTCGGTAACACCAAATACGTTTGAGTTCAGCCCCTCGTGCCGGCCCACAAGGCTATTCAAAAAAACGGTCTTCCACGTAAACTCGTGCACAGGAATGTGTCCGCGGCCGGAACCATCCCATGCCGGGATTTTGCTCATCCATTCGCGGTCTAACCGCTCGGCATTGCTCAGGCCGCTCTCTAAGCGACTTGACTGTGAACTCCCGATATCGGCGTGAAGGATGAATTGAAGATCCGCACTGCTCGTTCTACCTAAAATCTCGTCGACAATGTCGCGGGACCGCAGGTCCACGTGACATACGTGGATCATTGGAGCATCAAACGTACTCATCCACAGATTGCGCACAACCAAAGACAGCACTCGCAGAACGCCACGCGTCTTTTGGAAATTCTCTGCTTCCGCGAGTTTGTGATTCAGAAAATCGATGAACGTCGGGTGGAATGGATACGTGCTTACCATTCGTTCCCGCAAGGATGGCACCTTATCGGCGG
Source organism: Alicyclobacillus mali NBRC 102425 (assembly GCF_001570745.1). Taxonomy (GTDB): domain Bacteria; phylum Bacillota; class Bacilli; order Alicyclobacillales; family Alicyclobacillaceae; genus Alicyclobacillus; species Alicyclobacillus mali. The sequence goes on along the minus strand of NZ_BCSG01000017.1, from coordinate 2,603 downwards.
GAAGCATGTGCATATTCTTGTTGTAAAGTTGCATGTACTCGACAGCGACTTGCTCAGCGGCCTGCCGATCAATGGTTTCGAATAACCTCTTCGCCAATACGGCTGTGAGTTCCGTTTGATCCACAGGAGTCACCGCTACCGCATCCCGTGCAACAACACTGCTTGCGCTCTTCTGAGCGCGCTCTGCGATTGCGACAACTTCGTCCTCAGTTATATCGCGTCCAGCGACATCGCCCAGCTGGCGCTTCAACATCTCGGTCTGACGAGAGAATGCGTCCGTAGAACTCGCTAGTGTCAGCAAGATGGAGACACCCTGATGTGTACGGGCGTATCCATGAAGACTCATCAGGAAAGCCGCCAACTGAGATGCACCATCTGGCCGCGCGGCTTCGAGCCTCGCCGCATACTGTGCTAACTCATCCAGCATGATGAGCGCCTTGCGACCGCCAAAGACGCGATCGAAATACGTACCGCCTGGCGCAGCGAACGAGGTGGCCTCATCGCCGAGTGCAAGATAGAGCGCGTCTCCACCAACTTGACGCGCAATCTCTCCCCAAAGCGTGTAAGGCACGAGTTCTGTGCCCTGCGGCTTGTGTACGGGGATTTCGTCACCAGCTACGCCGACGACAGTCACTTCACCAGGCTCCGGCAGCGCGCGAAGGAAAGCTTCCATATCTTCTTCGCCGAAGTTCTGCAGAAGTGACGCCTTGAGGACGTCGGCGATGTTACGGCCCAAATGAGCGACGTGTGTGCAAGCAATGAGAGTGTGCGTCTTGCCACCGCCAAAGCCCGTTTCCAGGCGTTGAATGGCTGGGACCCCCATGTCTCCTGCAAGACGCTGCATCGTTTGGCGTAGTACCGTTAAGAGTCCTTTGGTTGGATAGGTAGCTTCTCTAAAAAACCGATGAGCATCTAAGTAAACATCGTCCAACCGTCGCTCGCCCGTGCGGTAAAACTCGAGTACGGGACGAAGCGAAGCCGTAAATACCTCGAGATTTAGGTTTCCCTGGATAATTTCTTGACGAGGTTTACATGCGTCCCTCACGTGGATCACGCAAAGCGTCCTCCTGTCTTGCTGGTAGGCTTCACGAACACAAGTCACGCTTATGCGTATCAGCACTCATCGCGTGCTTGCATTTCACACAGCGATAAGAATGACATCCTAGATGTATATTCGCCGCAGTTCCACGTTCTCCTTGCTATCTTGGCAAGAAATTCATAGGACGATTGGTGAAACACGCCTTAGAAGGGTCGAACACGTGGCAAGACGATATGAGTTCAGCGTACGAGGGTGACATGCAAGACGAGATCTTTCGCCTGCGCAAAGAACTTCGGCAGGCCGATGAAAAGCTGGTGATATCACCCGCGTTAAAACGCTATCTCGTGAATCGTGGCATGAACGACGGTCGCTACTTGTTTCCGCGCTGGTCCTTCTGGAGAAGATAGCGAAAATCACGAAATAACAGCTTGCCGCAGGACAAAGAAACTGGTAAATAAGCAGTAGTTGAATGACAGAGGCCATTTGCCTCTCCTAGATATATCGGAACAAATGTCTGTAAGTTGTTGGACTGAGTGTTCAAGAACCATTCGATTTGGTATCCAAAGGAGCATGAATGCTTAATATACTACATAGAATTGAATTCGGGCAACTATCATCAGCGACTGAATGTGGAGAGAAGTTTAACCGCGCCTCTATGAGCCGAGTATCACCTCCACGGCATGACGCGACTACACTGGTTCTTGGCGAATTATTTTTTGACCGGACTCATTGAACTGGAATCTTTTTGAGAGGAGACACTTCCCTTGTCCAGCTACGAAATCGAGATGCTTCACCGCGCCGTAAGAAAGCAAATTGAACTCCGTGGCAAGTGGGGACACGAACTTTTGGACAGAGCCCCTCCTGTGATTTGGTTTGGAAATACCCAATCACGGAAACCGAAGATAGTCACAATCGGGGCAAATCCGTCGCGAAGTGAATTTCTCAAGCTGAATAAAAAACAGGCTCTGAAATTGTTGGCGGATACCGGCGATCAGACGAAGCTTATCTACCTAGAACCGCCAAACGAAAACCGTTTTAGAGTCCTGGAGAACAATGAATCCTTGCAAGACATTCTGCAAAACGAGGCTCTTTCCACCGAAATCTTGAATAGTTATAACTTCTATTTTAAGAAGCAGCCGTACGTAAAGTGGTTTGGAAAAAAGGAAGATCCATATCTAGTAGAGCGGTTGCTACAAAACCTGAATGGATCCTATTACGAGATTCCAGATGTGCAGTATACAGCCATCCATCTAGATTTGTTCCCGTTTGTCACAGTGAGTGACTATAGCCAGATAAGAGGTTTGGCGGAACGAGATTTGTTTCAGAATCAATGGGCGCAGAACTTCCTCAGGGATTTGATAACCTACATAGCGCCGGAACTTATCGTCGTATTCGGCAGCAGCAACTTTAGGGTATTTAAGAGGCTGTTTCGCGAATATCTCGAAGAACGACGCCGGAAACTTTCGTTCGAGTATGAAAAGAACAATGGTGAATCCGTGTGTGCAAATTACGAAATAATGACGTATGGGTATAAAACAAGCTTAGTTGGAATTTCAGTTAATTT
>NZ_BCSG01000016.1 GCF_001570745.1 Alicyclobacillus mali NBRC 102425 | reverse complement strand
CGAAAACAACGTGATGAAGGTGCTGAAGCGGATCAAGAGCGCCGTGGCGCAGGAAGAGGTGAAGACATGCTGAGGCGACTACATAAGCAAAAATAAAACATATATAAACAGATAAAAAACAACAAAAACAATTGATAAATGCGGTCCGCGTGTACTAAAATAGGGCCTAGAAAGCGATTTCAACTGAGGTGAGGGGTTCGATTTGCTGGAATTACGTGGTATATCAAAAGCGTTTGCCGCTACCAAGGTGCTCGATGATGTCTCCTTTGTTGCCTATCCAGGAGAGGTACACGCTCTGGTTGGACAAAACGGAGCCGGGAAGAGCACGCTCATGAAAATTCTTTCCGGAGCTTACACGGCTGATGAGGGTTTAATACTCATTGATGGGCGCGAGGTTGCAATATTGAACCCGCGCGACTCGGAGAGGGTTGGTATAGGAATTGTATACCAAGAGTTGAGTCTATTCCCCCACCTAACGGTCGCCCAAAATATTCTGTTTGGTGTTGAACCGAGTTCTCGGTTGGGGTTTTTAGATGACCGTCGGACAGTGAAAGAGGCGGAGGCGGAACTCAAAAGGCTTGGAGTACAGATTAATCCTCGGATACGTGTTGACAGATTAAATGTAAGTAAACAGCAAGTTTGTGAAATTGCTAAGGTTATGCATAGGAATCCTAGAATAATTATCTTGGACGAACCAACCGCATCGCTTACGCTGTCAGAAACCCAGGCTCTGTTTCGGGTGATTAAGGCAATGAAAGAAGATGGACTTACCATCATATTTATCAGCCATCACATGGAGGAGATTTTTGAGATAGCAGACCGATGCACGGTTCTTCGTGACGGGAAGGTGGTATATACAGGCCTGGTGAGTGAACTGGATGAACGCCGTCTTGCAGAACTCATGGTTGGCCACACAATTGGGGAGTTTTATCCCGTAAGATCAAACAAACCCAGGAAAGAAGTTGCTCTGAAGCTCGTCGATTTTGGTGGACGAAGTGTTGGGCCGATTTCTCTAGAAGTCCGTTATGGAGAGATTGTTGGCATTTCGGGACTGGTTGGGTCCGGGAGGTCAGAGCTACTTCGGATGATATTTGGAGCTGACAAAAGCGAGTACGGAGAGATGTACGTCGACGGGCAGCGTGTCCGCATTCGTTCACCTAGAGACGGAATACGCCTTGGGTTGGCTCTTGTGACGGAAGACAGGCGCGTGGATGGCTTGAACCTCCAAATGTCGGTAAAATTTAATCTCAATCTTCCGAGTCTCCTTCTTGGTAGTACGAGTTCGTTCGTCGGAATTGTGGATGATAACGCCGAACGAAGCGTTGCTGAACAAATGTCCGAGGTTACCAAGGTAAGGTGTGTATCTATCAATCAGCGTGTCTGGACGTTGAGTGGAGGCAATCAGCAAAAAGTAGCCATTGCAAAATGGATACCTACGAATGCTAGGATATTTCTTCTTGACGAGCCAACCAAGGGTATAGACGTTGTGTCGAAATCCGAGATCTATAGAACGATTAATAAACTCGCTGATGAAGGTAATGCAGTGATTGTCGTATCGTCGTATAATCCAGAGCTTATTGGTTTATGCGACCGAATTGTTACCATGGCACATGGGAAGATTACACGAGAATTTGCGAAGGGTGTTACCGAAGCGGAGTTGTTATTGGCCCAAGGGCAATGAGTAAGTACATCTCGGAGTTATAGAGGTGATAAAACGTGGGACACTTGGTATCTGCATCTACTACTGAGAATAAGATGGGCTCTACACGCTTCAGGATGTCGTTGCGGAGCGCGCTAAATGCCTCGCTTGTCTTCGGGGGATTAATCGCATTAGTAGTTGTTTTCTCAGTTCTATCGAAGTCGTTCCTCACTTTTTCTAATATATTTCAAATACTTCAACAAGTGGCGGTTGTGGGAATACTCTCGATAGGCCAAGCTTTTGTCATTATCACAGCCGGCATTGACATGTCGCAAGGCTCTGTAATCGATTTGGTGGGGATTATGACCGGCTTGCTTCTTGAACATCATTACCCTATATGGATATCGATGGTTGCAGGTCTATTAATTGGGGCAGCGACCGGTTTCGTAAACGGTCTGTTGATTACGCTTGCAAAGATCCCTCCTTTTATCGCTACATTAGGAACAATGAGTATAGATGCTGGAATTGCCCTAATCATTCCAAATGGTCAGCCGGTATTTGGCATACCTCAATCCGTTTACAACTTTGGTAATGGTGGGGTTTTGAAAATTGTGCCGAACATTGCTCTGTTGATGATTGTTCTTGCGATCGCTTTTCATTTCGTCTTAAGCAAGACGAAGTTCGGTAGATGTACCTACGCTGTCGGTAGTAATCCGCTTGCTGCTAGACTTTCGGGTATGCAAGTAAATCGCCATATCATCTTCGTTTACATTTTGAGTGGTGTATTGTCCGCGGTTGGTGGCATCGTCATGTTAGCATGGGTAAACTCCGCAATGCCGGATATGGGAACTAACTATCAATTGAATTCGATTGCTGCTGTCGTAATTGGGGGAGCTAGCCTTTTTGGTGGCGAAGGGACCGTTTGGGGGAGCATGATAGGTGCCCTATTGATGGCTGTACTTGCGAATGGATCACAATTGGTGGGCATCTCGTCTTATTGGCAGAGCGTCCTGCTAGGCATCGTTGTAGTCTTGGCTGTCTTCATTGATGGATTCAGGCGGAGGTCGGCTGGTATGAACGCCTAACCCCGCTTGATCAATAAAAGAGTTGTGAAGAGGGGCGATGAGATGATGAGAAAAACAAAATCAACACTGCACAAAAAAGGATGCTTGAGTGGCGCTGTAGGTGTAGCAGCAATGTTAGCGGTGGGCTGTGGCACCGATGTATCTCACACTGCAACGAATGTGCCAAATGTCCCTGTAGCAGCTTCGACTAAGCACTACACTTTCGAATTAATTACGAAATCCAACGATTCGCCGTACTGGCTGGCTGTGAAACAGGGAGCAGACGACGCAGCGAAGAAATACGGGGTCACGGTAACCTTTGAGGCGCCCGCCACTGAAACAGATTTAACAACACAGTTGTCGATGTTCAACAACGCGGTCACTGCACATGTCGATGGCGTTATTCTGGCAGCTCAAAATCCGTCAGCCCTTGTCGGGCCGGTTGAACATGCTGAGAAAGAAGGCATACCAGTAGTCACCGTAGACTCTGGTGTTAGCCCTAACGTTTCTGACTGTTTCCTGGCGACTAACAATATTTCTGCAGCAGAAGCACTTGCTGAGTACGCCGCTCAGAAGGTACATGGCAAAGGACAGTATGCGATTATCGATTTTAATCAAGAGTCTAGTACCGGCATACAGCGTCCTGAGGGATGGCAATTGGGTATGAAAAAATACCCCGGGATCAAATATGTCGGTATGCAGCTGGGCAACAACAGTATCACGACCTCTGAAGCAGAAGCAGAGACGTTTTTACACGCTCATCCGAACATTAACCTAATGTTCGGGGCAAATGATAGGTCTGTCCTTGGCATTGCGAATGCAGTACAAGCGATGGGGCTGAAAGGTAAGGTGTTCGTAGCTGGATTTGACGCCGACATGGGGGAAGTCGGTGACATTAAATCAGGATTAATCAATGCTGCAATTCTTCAGTATCCGTACGAAATGGGATACGAAGCTGTGGAAGAACTTGTAGCAATTAAGCACGGGCAACATGTTCCCAAGCAGATTGATACTCCTTATATGCTCGTTACCACTCAAAATGTAAATACTCCGGCAGCTATTAAGGCAATCAGTCAGTATATCCCGGGGTATAAGGGTTGAGCATCCGTGTGGGCACAGGTATTCGTCCTGTGCCCACAACAGGGAGGGTTCAGAATGGAATATAACTTGAAGATCGGTATACGACCAGTTGTCGATGGTCGCTTCGGAGGTATTAGGGAATCTCTTGAGACCATTACTTTGCAAATGGCTCGTCGTGTAGCAGAACTACTCCAGACGTATGTACGGAAGCCAGATGGTAACGCCGTAGAATGCCTCGTTCCTGAATTTTGCATTGGCGGAGCTGCTGAAGCTATACGCGCCGACAAGTGGTTTGCTTCTGAGGGTGTAGCTGCTGTAATCACGGTGACTCCATCTTGGTGTTATCCGCTGGAGACAATTTTTAGAGATAGAACAGTTCCGCAAGCAATATGGGGCTTTAATGGTACAGAGCGCCCTGGAGCTGTTTACTTATCCGCCGCAGTTTCTGCACTGTCGACACTAGGTATTCCGGTCTTCGCAATATACGGATCGGATGTGCAAGATGTGAATGATGTGACTATACCGAACGACGTACAGAAAAAGCTAATCCAATTTGCTAAGGCCGCAATATCCGTGGTGGCTATGAAGGACAGGTCATACCTGTCCGTCGGATATGTATCAATGGGTATCGCGGGATGCCTAATCGATGAGTCCTTCTTCAGCGATTATTTAGGCATGAGAGTCGAGTATGTGGATATGACGGAGTTTGTGAGACGAATCGAACGGGGGATTTTCGATCCCGATGAGTTCAAGAGAGCACTAAGGTGGGTACAGAAATATTGCAAGGAGGGAGAGGACCGGAATCCGCCCGCGGAGCGACGTAGTAAAGCTCAGAAGGACAGGGACTGGGAGTTTGTTGTGAAAATGGCCCTCATCATGAGGGATTTGATAGAAGGTAACGATAAACTCAAACAACTGGGCTACCCAGAAGAGTCGTTCGGTCATGCGGCTATCGCGGCGGGGTTTCAGGGGCAAAGGTCTTGGAGTGACCACTTTCCGATTAGTGATTTTATGGAAAGTATCCTATGTTCGTCCTTTGACTGGAATGGACCCAGACGTCCTTACATTGTCGCGACGGAGAATGATTCGTTAAATGCGATATCCATGCTGTTCGGACATTTACTCACTGGAACTGCTCAAATATTTGCAGATGTTCGAACATACTGGAGTCCACAAAGTATTCATAGGGTAACGGGATGGAAGCCTACCGGCTTATCGGAAAATGGATTTTTACATCTGATTAATTCCGGGCCAGCTGCGCTGGACGGCACTGGCGCTGCGACTCGAGATGGTAACCCGTTCATAAAGCCGTTTTGGGAGATGACGGTGCAGGACATCGAATCCTGCCTAGAGTCTGTGACGTGGTGCCCCGCCTATGACTATTTCAAGAATGGTGGATTTTCTTGCAGGTATGTAACAAAAGGTGGGATGCCGGTAACCATCATACGGCTCAATAAAGTTCGTGGAGTAGGCCCCGTGCTTCAATTAGCAGAGGGTTACACAATTGATCTCCCGCCGGAGGTAAGCCGAGTTATAGACGAACGAACCAATCCGACGTGGCCAAGCACTTGGTTTGTTCCGAGGTTAACTGGAAGAGGTGCATTCGAGTCGGTATATACAGTTATGGACAACTGGGGAAGCAATCATTGCGCGATTTGCTATGGCCATATCGGGCCGGAACTCATCACCTTAGCGTCGATGTTGAGAATTCCAGTGCCCATGCACAACGTCGAGAGTTCGAGAATTTTCCGGCCGAGAGTTTGGACACAGTTTGGTCATGACGACAGCGTCGGGGCTGACTTCCGGGCCTGTGCTGCATTTGGTCCGCTGTACGCGTGAGGAAGCCGCCTGAACGGAACAAGGGGTATGGAAGACTATGGACTACAACGTGGTTGCGGTTGATCTGGGGGCCACGAGTGGCAGAGTTTATCGGGTTAGCTTTAACGGTAGGAACCTGTATCTATCTGAGATTTATCGTTTTTCCAATGGACCAGTTGTGACAAGCAGCTCGGTGGCGTGGAACTTGAATTGGATTATCGATTCCACCTTACTGGGGCTAAGGAAGGCACTTGACATACCAAATGTGATATCAGTGGCTATCGATAGTTGGGGAGTCGACTTTGGCGTATTTACAGTTGGCGGTGAATTTTCGGGGGTGGTTTCTTGCTATAGGGACCCCAAAAACGAAGAATACGCACAGCATATTCGAAGGAAAGTGCCAGAGTTTGTGGTCTATAAAAGAACAGGAGTGCCCATTAATGGGATTAATACTTCGACGCAACTTGTGAGAATGCTTCATAATGATGAGGAGATTGAGGGCAGAATCCTTTTTATCGCTGGTATAGTAGCAAACAAGCTGTGCGGAAGTTGGGCAGCCGAACGTTCGATTGTGAGCACTACTCAACTTTACAATCAGCATAGTGGCGAGTGGGACGAAGCCTTGGTGAGCGAGTTGGGCATCGGAAATTTGATATTACCGGACATCGTAACGCCCGGCTCTGTCTTAGGTGAACTAACTATACCCGAGCAGCAAACTGGTATTAAAGTGATTTCGGGGCTCGAACATGATACGCAAGCGGCGACGTTCTGTTTGGGGCCTGTGTGCCAGGAACTATTCATTTGTTCAGGAACTTGGTCGATCGTGGGAACGACCCTGAGTCGGCCTGTACTTTCTGAAGCAGCAATGAACACCAAGTGGTCGAACGAAAGCGGGTTTTGGGGAACTGATTTCTTGAAAAATCTCCCCGGGATGTGGATTATGGAACGGCTGTTTTCAGAGATGTCGATAACCCGCGCAACGGTGGATGGCATCATACAGAAGGCAGCTCTGTCCGATAAATTTAAGTTTCTCTTTGACATTACAGATCCCTGTTTCTTTTCACCAAGTAGCATGATATCTGCACTGCGGCAGCATGCGAGAGAACTGGGGCTAGCGCTTCCTGATGAACTACCTGTTTTGTACAGATCATTTTTAGAATCCCTAGTGATGGCCTATAAGGACACTATTAATGAGCTGGTGGGACTTACAGGGGTAACGCCGAAATGTATAAGACTTATGGGTGGGGGGGCAAGGAATCGACTGTTAGCACAGATGATCGCGGATGCGACCGGATTCCTCGTGGTCAGGGGCCCGGTTGAGGCGAGCGTTGTGGGAAATGCACTGGTTCAGATGGTTGCGAATGGGCTACTCGATGTATCAGACGTTCGGGCGCTCGCATCCAGTGTTGAAGAATTGGAGGTTGTCGAGCCATCTCTTCTAGAAACGCAGATTTGGGAAGACATTTACGCTCGATATAAGTCAAATAGACGTCGAATCGAGGGGTATCATGGCTGACAAGAATATGGATACTTTGTGTACGGCACTCAGAGCTCTAGCGAATAGCGGATTTGTGCACGGGCCGGGAGGCAATGCAAGTATTCGACTTGACCGCGAAACCATGGCCATAACCGCATCAGGATCTTCGTTCGGCTCCTTGGTGCCGGATGATTTCGTAAAGGTGAACCTTGAAACAGGCGAGTACGGTCTAAGTGCAGTGTCCCGTCCCAGTTCCGAAACCTCAATGCATATAGCGATTTATAGGACGAACCCAGAAATAAATGTTGTTCTACACACACACCCTACGTACTGTATCGCTCTGTCCACGGTAGGTGATCGGTTGCCCATTTTGTTTCCGGACCAAGCTGCATTGGTGGGTAAGACGGAACTGCTTCGATACATGTTGCCGACAACAGAACAGTTTGGAGAAGCGGTTGCATCGGCACTTGTGAAGTCCAATGGCTGTTCATTGATTCTGCAAAACCATGGTCTAGTGGTGACAGGAAGCACTGTACTACAGGCGTATTACCGAACGCAAATCATAGAGCAGGCATGTAAAATTTATTTAACCGCGCTCGCTACTCACACGAAGGTGCATGAGTTATCTGAGGAAGAAATTTTGGAAGTACGAAATTTGGAAGTCGAGAGATATAGGAACCAAAGATTGGCCCAGTAAAACTGTTTTGAAGCGAGGTATGACATGTGCTAAAAGGTGTCCCAGCAGCATTGACGTCAGAAATAGTTTATGTGCTCCATTGCATGGGGCACGGGGATGAGTTGGTGATATGTGACGCCAATTTCCCGGCACATACTAGGGGGTCCAAGGTAATCGATACGGGACACGCATCTGTTCCTAAACTTTTAGGCTATATACTAAAGATTTTTCCGCTGGACGATTATAGCCCCATCAACAGTGCAGTGATGAGGAAGGAGGACAGGGATGGTCAGCTCCCTACCCCGGTGCGTGAGATGATTATCTCTCTATTGGGAGAATACTACCAGGGTGAGCCGCGAATTGAAGAGCTGCCGCGAGACGCATTCTATGAAAGATCAGGAAAAGCTTATGCAATTATTCGAACCGCCGACACCGGCTTGTATGCCAACGTAATTATCAAAAAGGGAGTCCTCATTGAGGTATAAGCAGAGGAAGTGACCGTGCCAATGCTCCCAGCTGAAAGACAGCGAGCGATTCTCCAACACCTGAACGAACGCGGTAGTATCCGCGTCAAAGAGCTCAGCCGCATGTTCTCCGTGACCGAGGAGACCGTGCGGCGAGACCTGCACATTCTCGAGATGGAGGGCAAACTGCGCCGCAGTCACGGCGGCGCAGTTCGCGTTGACGACGACACGCCTGCAGAGACTTCGTACCTGGTGCGCGAGTCGGAGCATGTGCCGGAGAAGATGGCCATCGCGAGAATCGCTCTCACATATGTGGAACCGGGCGACAGCATTATCCTGGACGCCAGCAGCACGGCGCTGCACGTGGCCAATGCGCTGCCCAACGTGCCACTCACGGTGCTGACGAATTCATTGAAAATCGCATTGGAACTCGCCTCGAAGGACAAAATCGAAGTGATTTCCACGGGTGGAATTCTCCGTGCGAGCTCGTTGTCGTATGTGGGGCCGATGGCGGAAGAAACCATTGAGCGGTTTCACGTGAATAAGGCGTTCCTGTCCTGCAAAGGGGTGCACGTCGATCACGGATTCACCGAGTCCAACGCGCTCCAGGCCCGGGTCAAGCGAAAAATGGCCGAGATTGCGGACACCTTGATTCTGCTCGCCGATCACAGCAAGATCCAGGTGCGCGACTTCACCAAGGTCGGCGATGTGGACGAGATCGACGTGCTCATCACGGATGTCGACACGTCGGACGAGGACGTGCGGCGGTTTGAAGCGGTGGGTGTAAAGGTCGTGAGGGCGGAAAAAGACTGAGGCAACGGCGTCCCGCGTACGGGTGGTACGAGGGACGCCCTTTTTGCGCGCGTGACGAGCCAGGCGTGCGGCACGCCCATCACGGGCCGTCTGCGCTGTCCTGCAGCAAAAAGCATATCACGCGGGCGGGGCCGTGCACGCCGATGGTTTGATCGTTCTCGATGTCGGACGAGCGGCTCGGGCCGCTGATGAAGTGCACATAAGCGGGGAGGTGCCCGATTGGCGCGACTTCTCGCAGGCGGGCCATGGCGTCGCCGAGGCTCTGCACTACCTGGCTCTCCCGCATCACCACGAGGTGCACGAGCGGGACCTGGTGCACGGTGCGGCCTGCGGCGTCGCCACATGCCAGCACGATGGTTCCCGTATCCGCGACGCCGAAGCTCGCGCCCGTGATGCCAACGTCGATGTCCAGCACCGGCTGCTCGCCAAAGCGCCGCGCCCCCCATTTCTCCAGGACCTTTTCCACGTTCACGGGCCAAGGGGCGTGTTTGCCCCAGGCGCCGACGGATGGGGGGTTGAGCGCTTTGAGTGCTTCGTCGAGCGCCGCGAGCAGGGCCGCCTCACTATCGCACCGCACGATCTCGCCCGCAAGCGCCTGGAACCGGGCGCAGAACGTCGCCACGCGCTCCTCGTGGCTCGTCCTACGATGCGCCCAGAAGTCCGGCACGCCAATGGCGTCGCGGCGGCCGGGTGCCGACCCGGGGGGTCTTCCGAGCCGCGACGCAATGTTCGCCAAAAACGCCGTCTTATCCACGCCTCGTACCTCGCTTCCTCTCCATCCACCACTCGCGAAACGTCTGCTGGCCGAGCGCGGGGAAATCGCGCCGATCCGTCCAGCCCGCGAGCGGGCCAATCTTCGCGCGAATGACGCCGCCCTTCGCGAAACCACCCTGCAGGCGCCTCGCAAGGCGGATGGCACCGAGATAGCGCCGATGATCCGCAAACGTGACGCGGTACGCCGCGAATGCCGCCTTTTCGCCCGTTTTGCCGCCGGTCTTGGCGACGAACTGCTGGCGCTCCTTGACGAGCATGTCGTGAAGGGGGATCTTGACCGGGCACGCCTCATAGCAGGCGCCGCACAGGCTCGAGGCGTACGGCAGGTCCTGATATGCCTCTCCGCCTTCGAGCAGCGGGGAGAGCACGGCGCCAATGGGCCCGGGATAGACCGATCCGTACGCGTGGCCGCCAATCTGTCGATAGACCGGGCAGACGTTCAGGCAAGCCCCGCAGCGGATGCAGTGGAGCACCGCTTGAAAGTCGGGATCGCCAAGTTGGCGCGAGCGGCCGTTGTCGAGGATGACCACGTGCATCTCTTCGGGGCCGTCGCCATCGCCCGCGCGGCGCGGGCCGGTGATGAGCGATAGGTAGGTGATGGTGTTCTGCCCGGTCGCGCTCTTCGGCAAGAGGTGCGCGAACACCTCGAGATCGGCGAGTGTCGGGAGGATGCGCTCCATGCCCATGAAGACGATGTGCGTCTTCGGCAGGTTGGCGACGAGATCGGCGTTGCCCTCGTTGGTGAACAGGGCAATCGAGCCTGTGTCGGCGATGGCGAAGTTGCAGCCGGTGATGCCAATGTCGGCCGTGAGGTACATCTCGCGCAGGCGGCGGCGGGCGAACGCGACGAGATCGCGCGTCTCCGTGGTGAGGTTCTCGCCGCCGTCGGCCTCGAACAGCGCCTTGATCTGCTCGCGGGTCTTGTGAATGGCCGGAATGATGATGTGCGACGGGGTTTCGCCCGCGAGCTGCACGATGTATTCGCCGAGATCGGTTTCCACCACTTCGACGCCGAGCTCTTCGAGGTGATGGTTCAGATGAATCTCCTCGGTCACCATCGACTTCGACTTGACCACGCGGCGCGCGGCCTTGGTGTGCACGATATCTGTCACCACGTCCAGCGCCTCGCGCGCGTCGGCGCAGAAGTGGACGTGGGCGCCGAGCCGCTCGAGGTTGTCCGCGAATTGCGCGAGGTAGAAATCGAGATGTTCGATGGTGTGCCGGCGAATGGCCTCGCCGCGATCCCGCCAGGCTTCCCAGTGGCCGAAGTCTTCGGTCACGGCCTGCTTGCGGTTGCGCAGCCGGTCGGTCGTGAAGTGAACGGCGCCGCGCAGGAAGTCGTCGCCGAGGGCGACTTTGGCGCGGTCTCGAACCGATGACTTGGTGTTCATGCGGTCACCTCCTCGGTCAGACCTGCGGCTTCCGCCAAAAGCTCGGCGAGATGCATGACGCGAACGCGGGCGCCGCGGCGGGAGAGGGTGCCGCCGATGTTCATGAGGCAGCCCATGTCGGTGGATACGAGCACCTCGGCGCCGCTCGCGACGACGTTCTCCGCCTTCTCTGCTGCCATGGAGCTTGAAATTTCGCTCATTTTTACCGAAAACGTGCCGCCGAAGCCGCAGCAGTCGCGGGCGTAGGGAAGATCGACGAGCTCCAGATCCCGCACGTGGCGCAGGAGTTCGAGGGGTTCGTCGCGGACGCCGAGGAGGCGGGAACCGTGACACGAGGGATGGAACGTGACGCGATGCGGGAAGCGGCCGCCGAAGTCGACCTTTTCCAGGCGGCGGACGAGAAACTGCGAGAGTTCATAGGTCTTGTCCGCGAGGCGTTGTGCTGCCTGAGCCAAGGCCGGATCGCCCGCGAAGAGGCTTGGGTAGTAGTGCCGAATCATGCCGACGCACGATCCCGACGGGCTCACGACCGCGTCGGCGTCGGCAAACGCCTCGAGCAGCGTGCGCGCGACGTGGCGGGCCTCGTCGGCGTAGCCGCTGTTGAAGGCAGGCTGGCCGCAGCAGGTCTGGCCGATGGGGAAATCGACCTCGCAGCCGCTCGCCTCGAGGAGGCGCGTGGTGGCGATGCCGACGCGCGGGAAAGCGGCGTCGACGATGCAGGTGACAAACAGGCTGACTTTCATGGCGCAGACCTCCATGACCGCGACCGGAGGAGATGGGTCACTGTGCATAAGTTCATGTCTTCAGTGTAACGCTTACAGGGGCGGCGCGCACCGATGGCCGCGGCAAATTTCGTCGCACCGTCGATTATAGCAAAATAAACAGAAATAAATAAACGAAAAGAAATAGAAAGTCACATTTCGGAGTCTTCCCGGGATTTCCAACTTCATCGATGTATATGCGCTGCCATCGATCGGAGACATTACGGTCCAGATTGGGGGTGAGACCTGTGACCGTCGCGCAGCAGGTGAAGACGACGCTCGCGAACCTGAAGAGCGCGCAGGCGAACCTCGAATCGTTTGCGCTCGCGACCGACAATCAGCAGGCCAAGCAGTTGTACACACAAGCGGCTCAGCAGACACAGCAGGTGGTGCAGCAACTGCAGGCTCGGGTCGCCGAGATGGAGCAAGAGGAGCCTCAGTACAAGGGGTTCTAATCCTCGCTGGCGCCAGGGAGCGTGCTCCCTGGCTCGCTTCACGTCGGTGGAGGTGAGCGGGTGGCGGAATGGCTGACCATCGTGATCCGATCGCTCATCGCGTTTGCTGCGATGTTTCTGTTTGCGAAGCTCATCGGCAAGCGACAGCTTTCGCAGATCACGTTCTTTGAGTACATCGTCGGGATCGCCATCGGCGATATGGCGGCCATCATCCCGGATCAGTTGCAGGCGCCTCTGTATCATGGGTTGTTGCCCATGGCCGTGTACACGGCGCTGCCGATTTTGCTCAGCTTCATCGCGCTCAAAAGCAAAAAGGCGCGCGACATCCTCGAGGGCAAGGCGCGGGTGCTCATTCAGAACGGGAAGATCCTCGAGGACAACCTGCGCAAGGAACGCATGTCGACGGACGAACTGTTGGAGCATCTGCGGGCCAAGAACGTATTCCAGGTGGCCGACGTGGAGTTCGCCATCATGGAGTCGAACGGTTCGGTCAACGTCATGTTGAAGCCGGAGGCGGAGCCGGTGACGCCGAAGCGCCTCGGGCTCAAGGTGCCGGCCGAGTCGCAGCCTCAGGTCGTGATCATGGACGGGAAGATCATGGACGAAGGGCTCGCCACCATCGGTTTCAACCGCAGATGGCTGAAAGGAGAATTGGACAAGCTCGGCGTGGCGGTGGAGAACGTGTATCTGGCGCAGGTGAACGCGGCCGGAGAATTGTACGTGGATCTGTACGACGACCGGATTCAGGTGCCCGAACCGAAGGCACGCGAGCTGACGCACATCCTGCTGAAGAAGGCGCAAGCGGATCTGGAACTGTACGCGCTTGCCACGGAGGATGAGGGGGCCAAGCGGGACTATGCCGCCATGGCGAAACGAATAGAGTCCGTGCTGAACCAGACGGAGCCGTACTTGCGGCATTAGGGAGGGACGCGGGATGCCGAAGGCACAGCTGAAGAAGGCGACGCCCGTGATGCAGGCGTATCAGGCGTTCGCGTCGGCGCGTGAACCGGCTCGCCCCATGGCGAGAAACCTCGCTATCGCGTTTGTCGCAGGCGGGTTGGTCTGTGTGCTGGGCCAAGCGGTGAGCGATTTTTTCGTACACGTGTGCGGCTTCAGCCGCAAAGACGCGGGCAATCCGACCGTCGCGGTGCTCATCGCGCTCACCTGTCTGCTCACGGGGCTCGGCGTGTTCGACAAAATCGCGCGGTTCACAGGCGCGGGCACGGCCATCCCGGTGACGGGGTTTGCCAACGCGATGGCCTCGGCTGCCCTCGAATCGAGGAGCGAGGGATGGGTGCTCGGCGTGGGGGCCAACATGTTCAAGCTGGCCGGGGCCGTGATCGTCTGGGGCGTCGTGGCGGCCTTTTTCATCGGACTGCTTCACACGCTCGTTGCGCCAGGGAGGTAGAGCATGCTCAGGGGACATCAGAGCTGGGAGTTTGAGCACCGACCGATGCTCCTGTCGACGGCGGCCATTGGCGGGCCGACAGAAGCGAAGGGGCCGCTCGCCGACGACTTCGATCTGCTGCACGCGGACATCCGCATGGAACAGAAGAGCTGGGAGCAGGCCGAGCGCACGCTCTTGGACGAGGCGTGTCAGAAGGCCATCGAGAAGGCGGGCCTCACGAAAGACGCCATCTCGTTTTTCATCGCGGGCGACTTGATGAATCAGATCATCTCGTCCTCGTTCGCCGCGCGGACGCTCGCCATGCCCTATCTCGGGATCTTTGGCGCGTGTTCCACGTCCATGGAGGGTCTCGCCCTCGCGTCGCTGCTCGTGAACACCGGCTCCGCCCGCTACGTTCTCGCGGCCACCGTCAGCCACAACGCCGCCGCGGAGAAGCACTACCGGTATCCGACCGAGTACGGCGCGCAGAAGCCCCCCACCGCGCAGTGGACGGTGACGGCCGGGGCGGCCGCCATCGTCGCGCCGAACGACGGGAAGGGTGAACATCCGGTCGTCACGCGGGCCACCGTCGGCCGGGTCGTGGACATGGGCCTGTCGGACCCCTTCAACATGGGCGCCGCCATGGCCCCTGCTGCGCTCGACACGCTTGTCAGCCACTTCCGGGACTTCGATTTGCCGCACGATTACTACGATCTCGTCCTCACAGGCGATCTCGGCCGCGTCGGCTCCCGCATCCTCCGCGACCTCATGGTGGAGCACCGCGTGAACATCCCGCAGGATCGGTACCACGACGCGGGCGTTCTCATCTACGGCGACTTGCCGGAGGTGCTGGCGGGAGGCAGCGGGTGCGGGTGCTCGGCGTCCGTCGCGTACGGCCACGTGCAGCGCAGACTCCGGCAAGGCGAACTGCGCCGCGTGCTGGTAGTGGCAACCGGGGCGCTCTTATCCCCCATCTCGTATCAGCAGAAGGAGACCATTCCGTGCATCGCGCACGCCGTCGCCATGGAGTGGCCGAGCGCGGCTTGTGAAGCAGGGGGGAGTACGCCATGACCTACCTGTGGGCGTTCCTCGTCGGCGGCGCCATCTGTCTCCTCGGCCAGTTGCTGATGGACGCCTTTCGCCTTCAGCCCGCGCAGGTGGTCTCCATCCTTGTGGTGGCTGGCGCCGTGCTCGGCGGACTCGGCCTGTACGATCCCGTCGTGCGCTTCGCGGGCGCGGGCGCGACGGTGCCCATCACCTCGTTTGGTAACGCGCTCGTCCAGGGTGCCATCGCCGAGGGCAAGGCGCACGGGCTTGTCGGCGTCATCACGGGCATCTTCGAGCTCACGAGCGCGGGCATTTCCTCGGCCATCGTGTTTGCCTTCCTGACGGCGGTCTTCTTCCGGCCCAAGGGATGATCGCGCTCCGTGTCGAATCCCGTCGATCACGCCTCTTTGGTGCGGCGCAAGTGCATCGGCAAATTTCCATGAAACACAACGCCCAGTTGCATCGTCACCTAGATATAATCGAAACGGGGAATTTCGACACGGATTGCGCCGACGGGAGGAGTTACAGACAATGCCAAAGCCGATGGGCGGGCATGGCCGGTACATGCCAGGACTGGACGGATTGCGAGCGCTTGCGGTGCTCGCCGTGATCGCGTATCACGTCAATTGGGGCGGAGCTCCCGGAGGACTGCTCGGCGTTCAGGTCTTCTTCGTGCTCTCCGGCTATCTGATCACAGATCTCCTCGTGTCGGAGTGGCGTGACACCGGCCGCATTGATTTCAAGCAGTTTTGGCTGCGGCGCGCGAGGCGGCTCTTACCCGCGCTCGTGGTGATGCTCGTCGCCGTCATGATCTGGGTATACCTGGCGGATCGCGCGCAATTTGTGCAGTTTTTTCAGGACGCCGTGGCGTCGTTCTTCTACGTGAGCAATTGGTGGTTCATCTTTCACAAGGTCTCCTACTTCCAAAGTTTTGGGCGACAGACGCCGCTCGGGCATCTCTGGTCGCTTGCCGTGGAGGAGCAGTTCTACCTCATCTGGCCGCTCCTGCTCCTGTTCGCGCTCAAGCTTTTGAAGCGGCGCGGGCGGATCCTCGCCTTCACCGGCGGGCTTGCCCTCGCCTCGGCGGTATGGATGGCGGTGCTGTATCAACCGGGCATGGACCCGACGCGCGTCTACGATGGAACGGACACGCGCGCGTTCGGATTGCTCATCGGCGCAATGCTCGCGTTCGTGTGGCCGTCGAGCGCGTTCAATCGCCCGCTCGCGCCTCGGCGCCGCCTGCTTCTCGATCTCGTCGGCCTCTTGAGTCTCTTGTCGATCCTCTGGATGATCTGGCAGACGAACGAGTACGAGCCGTTCTTGTATCGCGGCGGCCTGGTGATTCTCTCGATCGCCACCGCAGGGTTGGTAGCCTGTCTGGCGCATCCCAGCACGCTGCTCGGCCGCGCCTTCGGATCCCAGCCGTGGCGCTGGATTGGCGTGCGATCGTATGGCATTTACCTTTGGCACTTTCCCATCATCGCCCTGACGACGCCGCTCATCGACGCGAACGACTTCAGCCTGATTCGCGCGGCGTGGCAGGTGGCGCTGGCGGTGGTGATTGCAGCACTTTCCTGGCGGATCGTCGAAGAGCCCATTCGGCGCCTGGGCAAGCGCCGGCGCGCGGAGAGCAGCGCCGTTCGAGATGTGTACCGCACGAGACGCGTTCGCAGCGGGCGGCGCCGCATGATGTATGGAACGGGCGTCGTGGCCGGGATCGCGATTCTGTTCTGCGCAGGCATGACGGCGTATCCTGTGGTGGCCTCGCTTGGCAAGGTGCACGCGAAACCGGTGACTGCGGCCGGATCGAGCCAAACCCCCTCGGCGCGTGACGCGCATGCGGCCCCGGGTGGTGGAGAGACTAGGAACGGTTCGCCAACCGGGCCTCATCCAACCCAGGCATCCGCCACGCCACGGACCGGGGCTGTGCGCACGATTGCGGACCCCAAGCCGAAGAAGGCGTCAGGTGTCGGCGTGACGGCGATTGGGGACTCGGTCATGATCGACGTGGAGGCGGATCTGGAGAAGCTCCTGCCCGGCATTGTGTGCGACGGGCAGGTCGGGCGCCAGATGTATCAGGCGCCGCAGGTGGTTCAGGCCCTGAAGGCGAAAGGAGAATTGGGCCACATCGTCATCCTCGAACTCGGCACCAATGGGCCCTTCAGCAAACAACAGCTCGTCTCCCTGCTCCAATCGCTCGGGCCTGTCCAGAAAATTATCCTGGTCAACACGCGCGTGCCGCGCCCGTGGCAGAACGCGGTCAATCAGACGCTTGCTCAGGTTGCCGCGAGCTATCCGCATGTGGTGCTCGTCAACTGGTATCAAGCGAGCGCCGGGCATCCGGAATATTTTTGGCCGGACGGTGTTCACCTGAATCCGACCGGTGCGATGGTGTACGCCAAGCTGGTGGCGCAGGCGGTGGAGCAATGACGCGGAGACGTTGGGGAGTGGGAAGAGGTTGCAGAGGCTCGTCGCGCCCGCGTCGCTGCACGCTTTTGCGCGCGCCTGCTTTGCCGCCGCAGGTGTGGCGAAGCGCGACGCGGATTGGTCCGCCACCGCGCTTGTCGAATCGGATCTCCGAGGGATTTCGAGCCACGGCGTCATGCGCTTGCCGTGGTATTTGCATGGGTTGAAAAGTGGCAAAATCAATGCGAAGCCGCATCTTATGTGGACGCGCACCGGACCTGTCACGGCCGTGCTGGACGGGGACCACGCGCTTGGCTTCGTGAGCGCCAAAGAGGCGGCGGCGTACGCGGTGGAATTGGCCCGCGAGACAGGCTTAGGCGCAGTGGCCGTGCGCCGGGCCAACCATTGTGGCGCGCTGTTCCTGTATGCCGAGTGGGCGACGTTGTACGGAATGATGGGGGTTTGCTGCGCCAATACGCATCCCGCGCTGGCGCCGCCGGGGGGCCGCAAGCCCGTCATTGGCACAAACCCCATCGCATTCGCGGCGCCGACGCCGCTTGATTATCCGCTGTCCATCGACCTGTCGACGAGCGCCATCTCGCGCGGCGCCGTGATCGAACGTGCCCGGCGGGGCGAACCGCTTCCCGAAGGCGTCGCGGTCGACGAAGACGGCGCGCCGACGAGTGATCCTCAGCGCGCGCTGACAGGGGCACTTCTCCCGATAGGCGGCGCCAAGGGCTATGCCCTGGCGCTCATGGTGGAAGTACTGGCCGGAGTCCTCGCCGGCGCACAGGTGGCCAAGGACGTGGGCTTCATGTTCGCCGACGATGGCAAGCCCCGAGGCAACGGTTTCTTTTATCTGGCGCTACATCCGGATTTCTTTGTGGGCCAGGAGGAGTTCCTGCAGCGCATCGCGTCACTCGTCGGGGAGATTCATGATGCGCCGCTTGCGAAAGGCGCGCCGTCCGTTTCTGTACCTGGCGAACGGCGGCATCGGGAGCGAGTTGCGCGCAGCCGCCGGGGCATTCCCATCTCCGACGAGGTGTGGGCCGATCTCGTCGAGTTGTCCGATGGCTACGGGATTCCGCTGCCCGACGTGTGGGAGTGCGACGAGGCGTGAGTGCGGCGGATGGGCCACATTCGGGCGCCACACCACTTCAGCTCGGTTTGGGGCTCGAGGCAGGCACCAGCGTCCCTTGCAGGTCCTGTGCCAAAAGCCATCCCGCCAGCGCGTGGCCCTGTGTGTTCGGATGCCAGTCGTCCGCGCTGTACATCTGAATCGACTGGTGATGAGCGGCGAGGTAGCGCTTCATCTGGTTAAAGAGATCCACGACAATCACGTCCGGCGTTTTGAATTGCTTTGCCACCCGAATTTCGTCGGCCACGAGTTGGCTCTCCGAGGTCTGGTCGTGGCCATACGATGCGCCTGTGGGCGGCGGCGTCACGACGATCACGTCCGCGTGCGCGGCGAGGGCCTGTTGAACTTCAGACTGAACGGCCTGTTCGAATGCGGAGATGGGCGTCTTGTTGGCGATGTCATCCAACATGCCCCACGAGATGACGACCACCTGAGGATGGACCTCGCGAAGAAATTCGGGATACTTGGCCGCCATCTGCGTGGGGCCGTATCCTTCGATGGACTTGTTGATGAACTGAAACGAGATAGGACCCGCTTTCGTCAACGCTTGAAACGCCCGAACGAGATAGCCGCCGCCTGTCTGGTCATCCCATCCGTGCGCGACGGAGCCGCCGACACCCATGGCGACGATCGGCTGCGCGGGCGGGTGAGAAAAGAGCGGATAGGGACTCGTCTGTCGCGCCGCCGACTGCGCGCCCTCGGGTGCTGTGGGCGCGCTGTCGGCCGCGTTTGTCCCGCAGGCGCTGACCGCACAGACCACGGCGCATGTGCCGAGCCACGCCGCGAAGCGATGCCTTCTCATATTCTTGGCCATGCCGCGAACCTCATTTCGTGTGGCGTTGTGTCCTTTATTATACCGTTTTTCGCCACTGGAAATGGTCGCGTTCAATCCTCAGTCCGGAGTGGATTCCGCATTGTCGCCGCAGATGTGAATGGCCTGTCGCAGGGAGAGGGTCAATCCATTCAGGCCGAGCGTTGATTCGCCGCAGGGATGACTGCCAAAGAAAAAAGCGCCCGCGTCAGGCGCTTGTTCTTCAAGCCCGTTACGATGCCGATTCCTGCCTAGCGCGGTCGGCCGACGAGGACGGTTCTGCCTTGAATACGGGTGCCGTTACAGGGAATTTTCCCAGGATGTCCTTCACCAAAAGCTCTGCCGCGAGCGCATGGCCTCTCGCATTGGGATGCCAGCTGTCGTGCATCAGCGGCTGGATGCTCTCGTGGTGAGCCTGAAGATACGCCTTCATCTGGTCAAACACGTTGAAGACGTACACGTTCGGGTTGTGGAAGCTGTCCGCCACCTGGATCTCGCTCTCCATGAGCGCCTGTTGCGCCACCCGGTATGTGGTGTACGACGCCTTGGACACCGGCGTCGTCACGAGCATGACCATGGCGCGATGGTCAAGCGCCTCTTGAATCTGCCACCGCACCTGTTCGTCGTACACGCGAAACGGCGTGTGCTGATACAAGTCATCCAGGCCGCCCCACGCGATGCAGACAATCTGCGGCTGGTACGTTTCCAGCCACTTCACGTACGTATTTCGAATGCTGAGCACGCCCTTGCCCGGCTCGGCCTTGTCGATCACGTCATATGTGATGGGCGTCAGCGTAGAGAGGGCCGAGAACGTCCGGTGCAAGTAGCCTCCACCCTTGGGATCTTTCCAGCCGCGTGCGACAGACGAGCCGATAATGAGCACGCGCACCACGCGTTCCTGCGCAGGCGCGTTTGGCGCGTTGGCCGCTCCGTTCGAGCCGGAGCTTTCTTCGCTTCCCGTTAGATTTCCCGGCCCGTGGAGCGGATTCGGCGCCACACCGGATCCCGCCGAGGCGTGCATGGATGTGGACCCTGCGTCCGCAGATGCGGAGTACCCCGGTTGGACGGATGGTCCAGATGTTCCGCCTTCCGCTGCCCGCGCCGTAAGCGACGCCGGTATCCACAGCGCGCTTGCGACAAGAGCAAATGTCAAGAACGCCATTTGCCAGCGCCGTTTCATCGCCACGACCCCCAGGATGTCTTTTCCTTCATCTTGTCATTTTCATCTCAAATCGCCCTTAAAATCGTAGTTTTTCGTCGATCTCGTCCAGACCCCGATGACTTCACACCCATCTTGCCGCACCATGGTGACATCCGCCTTTGGCAACGATGTCGAAAGCGTGTTAAGGTGGCATTGAGTCTTTGATAAACTTTTGATGTTTTTCAACGAAGCTTCAAGCTCGCTCCCGTAAGCTATGCCGTGTTCAAGTGCAAGTGAGGAGGGGTTCAGGTGAGCCAGGCCCAGGCGAAGAAGCCACATCTCTACGAGGTCGACCTGATGCGGGCCTGCATCATCCTAGGTGTCATCTGCGTACACGTCCTGTCGAGTTTCAACGTCCGCACGCCGGACGGGTCTTGGATGGATGTGTCCTCTGGCATTCTGATGATGACGTTCCACTTCACGCGCGAAGCGTTCATGTTCATCACCGGCCTCGTTCTCTTTTACACCTATTACGATCGCCCATTTACAGCCACGTCCTTTTGGAAGAAGCGGTTTTTGCTTATCGCCATTCCGTACATCGCGTGGACGGCCATTTACATTCTGTTTCAAGGGACGTTTCTCAAGGGATTCGAGTGGACCTGGCCGTATCTCGTCCACACCTTCCTCACGAGTCTGGCCACCGCGAATCAATATTTCCTGTATTTTCTTCTCGTGTCCATGCAGCTATACGTCGTATTTCCGCTCATGGTGCGTTGGCTCAAGCGCTCCGAGCGGCATCATCGGGCGATTGTAGTCGTTGCCTTTTTCCTTGAGATTGGCATTCTAATCTGGAATCAGGCTTCGCTGCAGTTCGTGAACGTGTATCAGCTGCCTGCCTGGCTGCGCATCCTCGTGCGATATCGGGATCGCGACATCTTCACATATGAGTTCTGGTTCATCGCGGGCGCATTGTTCGCCATTTACTACCCGCGCCTCAAAAACTGGGCCATGGCCCATGCGCGCGCGCTGTTGTGGGCGTGGTGCGGCATGTGGTGCGTCCTCATTGGCATCTATTTTCTCAACCGAGATGTGTTCCATCTCACAGGAGGACAGATTGTCGACACGCTGCAGCCTGTCATGGTGCCCTACAGCTTGGCCGTGGCGCTCTTGCTCTGGCGCATTGGACTGGGCTGGCAAGCGCGGCGTGCCAAGGGGCGCATGCCGCGCGCGAGTCGCGTCATCCGCTTCTTTGGCGGCGTGAGCTTCGGCATCTTTCTCATTCATCCCATTGCACTTCGCTTCGTCGAACTGTTGGCAGACCAGATTCACACTTCGCTTGCCGTCCAGTACGCGATGCTGCCCATCTGGATTGCGTTGACGTACATGTCCTCCGGCGTCGCCGCGTACTTCATTGGAAAGATTCGGTTCGTCGGATACATCGTCGGCGAAAAGGCGGGCCTGCCAAAGTCCCCGGCGCGCAAAGCTGCGTCCAGTGCGGCGGGATGAGATGGGCTCCCGTGGACACGCGAATTCCAATCTCGAAATCGAGGTGTTTCTCATGTCCCGTCTGCAAATCGCGTTCGCGCGCGCGCTCGCTGACTCTGCGCGATCCGTCGTCTGGGACGGCCGCTGGTACACGTGCGGCGAGGTCCGCGCACACGTTCAGGAGCTTCGCGAACAGCTCTCCGCCGCTGGCGTGCGCCCGGGGCATCGCGTGATGGTGGCGCTGCCCAATTCGTACGCGTTTGTCGTCAGTTATCTCGCGTGCCTGGAACACGGTGCGGTTTGCGTGCCGGCCAACAGCGACATGCCGGCGGGCGAATTTGAGCGAGCCCTGGCGCGCTACCGGGCGGATCACGGTATCGTGGCGCCTTCGGCTGGTGAACGGTGGGGCGAGGTGCTTCGCGGGCACCTATTTCATTGCGGGCCGTCTGTCGAGATGGACGCCGAGCGAGGCCAGGTGGTTCAAATCTGGCAACGCTCCTCCGGATATGCACTCGAAGCGCGGCAAGGTACCTCTGAACAGCAGCCAGCCGTGCTCATGTTCACCTCCGGCACCACGGGTGAGCCCAAAGGCGTGCTCTTGACGCATGGACACCTGTGGGCTGCCGTGCAAAACGTCATTCAGAGCCATGCGCTGACGGCCGCGGATGTGGCCTACTGCATCCTGCCACTCTTCCACATCAATGGCCAGGTGATTGTCCTCCTGTCGACCATCGTGTCGGGCGGGCGGATCGTCATGCGCGACAAGTTCCATGCCTCCTTGTTCTGGGACGATATTCACTGCCACGGTGTGACATGGGTCTCGTGCGTCCCGACGATTTTGTCCATTGTCGCCAAAAGGCAGGCGCCGAAAGAGGCGCTCGGAACGCTCCGCTTTCTGCGATCCGCCTCCGCGCCGCTCACACCGGCGGTAGCCGCGCGAATTGAAGCGGCGTTTGGGGTTCCGGTCATCGAGGCGTACGGCATGACGGAGGCGGCCGGGCAGATCTGCACCAACCCGCTGCCTCCGGGCACGCGCAAGCCGGGATCGGTCGGGAAGCCAGTGGGGATGTCGCTAGTCATCGTCGACGCGGAGCGCAAGCCGGTCGCGCCGTACGAGCTCGGTGAAATTGCCATCCGAGGGGACAACGTCATCCATCACTATGTGGGCATGGAGCCGGCGCCGGATTACGGCTATGGCCCGGGATGGATTTACACGGGCGATCTCGGCTATATGGATGAGGATGGGTACGTGTACATCACCGGGCGCGCGAAGGAGATGATCAATCGGGCGGGGGAGAAGATTTCCCCGCGGGAGATCGAGGACGTGCTGAACGCGCACGAGGCGGTGGCGAGATCGGCCGTGGTGGGACTTCCGGATCCGCTTTACGGGGAACGGGCCGTGGCGTGGGTGGTACCGGAGGAGCCAGACGGCGTCGATGCGGACGCGCTGCGCGCCGAGCTGGAGTCGTTCTGCGCGGCCCACCTCGCCAAGCCCAAACGGCCGTCGCAGATTGTCATTGCGGGTTCCCTGCCGGTCAATGCCACGGGCAAGGTGCAGAAGCACGTGTTGCGCAACCTGGAGCCGCGTGATAGGCTTGCTTGAACTGGGATGTGCAGCCCAGGGTGCGGAAAGACTGAAGGAGGATGGAATTGAAGAAGGAACGGTGGATTTCCGGAATCGTCGGCGCAGCCGCGGGCGCGCTGATCGTGGGCGGCGTCTGGTTTGGCACGTATGCGGCGCATGGGGGCGGCTCGGTGGTGGCGATGGTGGGCAAGACCGCCATCACGAGGCAGGAGCTCGCGCAGCAATCGGAGGCTTACGCCGGATCGGCGATGCTGGAGGAGCTCATCGCCAATGCCCTCATTGAGCAGACCGCGGCCAAACAGCACATCACGGCGACGAATGCGGAGATCAATCAGCAACTGACGGCCATCGAGATGCAGAACGGCATCACGTCCGACGCGCAGTTGAATTCGCTCCTGGCGCAGAACCACATGACCAAGGCGCAGTTTCTGAGCCAAATTCGCGACAACATTCTCGCGACCAAGCTCGCCGAGGCGCAGGTTCAGGTGACGGACAAGCAGATTGCGTCGTACTACAAGCAGAACCAGTCGATGTTCACAGTACCGGAAACGCGCAAGATCGCCGTCATCGAGGTGAAGACGCAGGCGGATGCGGAGAAGGCCCTTGCGGCAGTCCAGTCCGGGACCCCATTTGCGTCTGTGGCGAAATCCATGTCGACCGACGCGGCCACTCGCGCGAAGGGCGGTCTGCTCGGCACGTTCAGCCTGGATGAGCTGAAGGCCGATCAGCCTTCCATCGCGTCCACGGCGTTCGCGCTCAAGGCCGGCGCGGTGAGCGGGCCGGTCAAGGTGCAGGGCGGATACGAAATCGTGCAGTGCCAGGCCATTACGCCGCAGCACGTGGAGCCGCTGTCGGCCGTTCGGTCGCAGATCATCCAGGCCATCAAGCAGCAGAATGCCGAGAGCGAGACGAAACTCGTGGCACAGCTCGCGAAGTCGGCGGACATTCGAATTCTCGATCCGTCTTATGAGGCGGTGCTCACGGCTATCAAGAATCCGACATCGGCCTGACGCATGGCGCCGCGCTGGGTGGCCTCGCGACGGCCGCCCGCGGCGGGTGTCCAAAGATTGACTTTCATCTTGCGTTCACCTCAAGTTTCGTGTATCGTAACATGTACATCAGGTTTCGCATTGCGATACAAGCGGCAGCGCTGAATTCCTCCTGCGGAGGAAACGGGTGACCCAACTCTCGGGGTGAAACGACTTTGGTCGTGGGGCGCCTTTCCGCCCTAACCCGTCAGCTAACCTCGTAAGCGCACGGAAAGGGGACGATGCCATGTATCGCCGCTTTCTTCGCCTCGCTTTTCCCACCGGTGAGCCTCGTTGGTCTACCTCATCTGCGGATCCCCCTCGTGCGATATCGCGACTTCGTGTGCGTTATTACGCAGGCGCGCAGTCGAGATCGCCATACCTTGAGGGGGGAAACCATGGAACTGCAAGCGACAAGGCCGGCCAATCCGGTCGAAGACGCGAAGTGGAGTCCTTTTCACCTGAAGCTCACCATCTATTCGTCTGGTGGGCCGTTTCTCGACGGGTACATCCTGAGCATCGTCGCCGTGGCGCTCACGCAGTTGACGCCTGAATTGCACCTCGACGCCATGTGGAGTGGCCTGATTGGGGCATCGGCACTCATTGGCATCTTCATCGGCGGACTGCTTGGGTACGTGACGGATCGATTTGGGCGCCAGCTCATGTACACCATTGATTTCGTGCTGCTCATCGTGGCCTCGATTTTGCAGTTCTTTGTACACAGCGCCTGGGAACTCTTCGCCT
This sequence comes from Alicyclobacillus mali NBRC 102425, assembly GCF_001570745.1. Lineage (GTDB taxonomy): Bacteria > Bacillota > Bacilli > Alicyclobacillales > Alicyclobacillaceae > Alicyclobacillus > Alicyclobacillus mali. The sequence goes on along the minus strand of NZ_BCSG01000016.1, from coordinate 30,738 downwards.
TGCGCGTCGTGCTCGGCATCGCGGTCGGCGCGGATTATCCCATCGCAACGTCGCTTTTGACCGAGTTCGCGCCGCGCAAACACCGGGGCATGATGCTCGGCGTGACGGTCATCGCGTGGTACGTGGGTTCCACGGTCGCATATCTGGTGGGACAGTGGCTTCTGCCCATTGGGCCGGACGCCTGGCGGTACATGTTGGCGTCGAGCGCGGTGCCTGGCGTGGTGCTCGTGATTTTGAGGCTTGGCACGCCCGAGTCTCCGCGTTGGCTTCTGCAGCAGGGCCGGGCGCGCGAAGCGCTGAAGGTGCTTCGCAACATCTATGGGCCGGGTGCGAGCCTCAAGCACATCGCGGTGCCGGACGAGAAGCGCACGCGCACCAGTTACCTGACACTGTTCAATCGCACGTACTGGAAGCGCACGCTGTACGTCGGCGGCTTCTTCACGGCCGCGGTCGCGCCGCTTTTCGCGATGTTGACGTTTGGCCCGACGCTGCTTGACGACTACCACGTGCTCCGCGGATCGTCCGGGTACGGTTCGGCGATCATCAGCGTGCTGTTCATCGTGGGCTGCGTACCCGCGCTCTGGCTTCTGAATCGCCTCGGGCGCAGGGCGACGATGATTGGCTCGTTCGCTGTCATGACCATCGGCATGTTGCTCCTCGGGCTGTTCCCGAAAGGGCCGCTCTGGGTCATTGGCCTCGGCTTTTTGCTGTACGCGCTGTTTTCCGGCGGGCCGAACATCATGGAATGGCTCGCCCCAAACGAGTTGTTTCCCACCGAGGTGCGCGGTACAGCGGTTGGTGTGACGACCTGCATCAGCCGGTTGGGAGCCGTGGCAGGCACGTACCTTTTGCCATGGGCCTTGGCCCGGTACGGTGTGGGCCCAACCATGTTGGTGGGGGCGCTCGTGACCTTCGGCGGATTCTTGATCTGCCTCTTCCTGGCGCCCGAGACGCGCGGTCTCACGCTGAACGCGGCGAGCGTCGGAGAGGACGCCGAAATAGAAAATGCATCTCCCTTGTCCGAACGTCGCCTGCGCGTCGGACGCTGAGCTCATGGAAGTCCCTTGGTGATAAATGGAGAAGCCCTGGTTCCTCGTCGGGTTCCAGGGCTTCTTCTCATTTCGCGGCACACCTTCAAGTTCTCACAGCCTGACTCTTCACCAGGACGGCCACCAGTTGCCATAGGGCGCCGAGTCCGACGAGCGCGTACACGAACTGCGAGAGCCAGGTTGCGCCGAAGATGGCGCCCACGAGGTTGTAGTTGGCAAATCCAATCAGGCCCCAGTTGATGCCGCCAATGACGACGAGCGCCCAGGCTATCCAGTCCACAGGATTCCAGCGCACGGTCTCACCTCCAAACTGAATCTGCGGCTAGCATGTTCTGACCTGCAGCGCGCTATGCGTGCCGTCTCGCCGCAATTTGCCGTTGCCCACCTCGCTGGAGCACGTATATACTTGTGTCTGAATCTTTATTCAGGTCCTGTACACAGTTCGGGTTGCCACACGTCGTGAAGAGAGAGACGATAGGAGTGGACAGAGTGAAATCAGAGCACCTGTTGGACGTGAGGCCGAGGGTGAACGCCCCTTTTCCGCGAGACGAAGCGGGTCATCTTCTCATTGGCGGGGTGAGCGCCGTCGATCTCGTTGCACAGTTCGGCACGCCGCTCATCGCTTATGACGAGGGGCTGATTCGCGATACCATCCGTGCGTTTCATCGCGTCTTCCAAGAGGAAGGCGTGCCCTATCAGATTTCATACGCCAGCAAGGCGTTCTGCACCGTGGCCATGTGCCAACTCGCGCACGAGGAGGATCTGGGCATCGACGTGGTGTCCGGCGGCGAGTTGTACACCGCGCTCGCGGCGGGCGTGCCGGCGAGCAAGCTCCACATGCATGGCAACAACAAGACCCCGGAGGAACTCCAGTACGCGGTGGCGGGCGGCATCGGGGCCGTGATCGTGGACAACTTTGACGAGATCGACCTCCTGGCCGACATCCTTCAAAAGGCCGGGCGCACGGTGGACGTCCTGGTGCGGGTGGCGCCAGGAGTCGAAGCGCATACGCACGACTACATCTCCACAGGGCAGCAGGATTCCAAGTTCGGCTTCGATCTCGCCAGCCACCAGGTGGCGGAGGCGTTTTCGCGGCTCAAAGAGGTGGAACGCGCACGGGTCATCGGCGTCCATGCGCACATCGGATCCCAGATCTTCGATGTGGAGGGATTTCGCCTGCTCGCGCACCGGATGGCGAGCGTGTACGAAGACGGCCTGCGCAGGTTCGGCCTGCCCTTTTCCGTGCTCAACCTGGGCGGCGGATTTGGCATCCCGTACACCGATGAGGACGCCCCGCCGGTGGCCGATCTCGTCCGCGGCGTGATCCGCGCCGCGAAGGCGGCCTTTGCCGATCGCGGCATGGACGTGCCCGTCTTGTGGATTGAGCCAGGTCGGAGTATCGTCGGGCCCGCGGGCGTGACGCTGTATCGCGTGGGCAGCCGAAAGGTCATCCCAGGTGTGCGGAATTACGTCGCCATCGACGGGGGGATGACGGACAACCCGCGCTTGGCGCTCTATGGTGCGAAGTACCACGCGTGTTACGCGAACCGCGCGGCGGATCGGCCGGATCGCCCGTGGTCGGTGGCGGGGAAGTGCTGCGAGAGTGGCGACATGCTCATCTGGGATCTCCCGCTGCCGGACCCGGAGCCGGGAGACATCCTCGCCGTCCTTGCAACAGGCGCATACACGTATGCGATGGCGAGCCACTACAATCGCATTCCCAAGCCCGCTGTGGTGTTTTGCCGGGATGGCGAGGCGCGCCTCGTGGCACGGCGAGAGACGTGGGCGGACGTGGCGCGCCTCGATGTGCCGCTTCGATGAGGGGCCTGGATGGAGGCCCCTTTTTCGTGGGCGTGCGGCTGTGACGGTCTGCGATTCCGGCTTCTTGGGCGGCAAGTGATATACTGAAAGAGAGCCACCAGGCACGTGCTGTGAAAGGGGTAGTGGCAAGTGGCGACGAAAGCGTTTGACAGTCTACTGGAACTCATCACGGAGACTTCCACGAATTTGCCGCCCGACGTGCGACGGGCCATCAAGCGCGCGCAGCTTCAGGAGGAGTTGGGCAGCCGCGCATCCATCGCCCTGAACACCATCGTCGACAACATCGTCTCCGCAGAGGAGGACGTGCAGCCCATCTGCCAGGACACGGGCATGCCGACCTTCATCGTCCATTGCCCGGTCGGTTTCAACCAAATCGAGTTCGAGAAAGAGATTCGGAAGGCCGTGGCCGAAGCGACACGGCTCGGCAAGTTGCGGCCGAACTCGGTCGATCCGCTGACCGGCAAGAACACCGGCGACAATCTCGGCGAGGGCACGCCCATCGTGCATTTCCATCAGTGGGAGAAAGACGAGGTCGAGGTAAAACTGATTCTCAAGGGCGGGGGCTGCGAGAACAAGAACATCCAGTACGCGCTCCCCACCGAGCTTCCCGGCCTCGGCCGTGCGGGGCGCGATCTCGACGGCGTCCGCAAGTGCATCCTGCACGCGGTTTACCAGGCTCAGGGGCAGGGCTGCAGTGCGGGGTTCATCGGCGTTTGCATCGGCGGCGACCGGACGAGCGGCTACGAGGCGGCGAAGGAGCAGTTGTTCCGGCCGCTGGACGATGTCAATCCGAATCCGCAGCTCGCGGAGCTCGAGCAGTACATCATGGAGAAGGCGAATCAGCTCGACATCGGCACCATGGGATTCGGTGGTCGGGTGACGCTGCTTGGATGCAAGATTGGCGTGCGCAATCGGATTCCCGCGAGCTTCTTTGTGTCCGTGGCCTATAACTGCTGGGCGTTCCGGCGCCTCGGCGTCGTTCTGGATCCGGAGACGGGCGAAATCCAGCGCTGGCTGTACAAGGACGGCGAGGGCCAGCTCGAGCGCCCGCAACAGGCTTTTTCGACAGACAACGCGATTGTCCTCCAGGCGCCCATCAGTGAGGAACAGATTCGCAAGCTGAAGGTGGGCGACGTGGTGCTCATTCGGGGCGAGATCCACACGGGCCGCGACGAGCTCCACAAGTATCTCATGCATCACGACTCGCCGGTGGATCTCCGCGGCGGTATCCTGTATCACTGTGGTCCGGTCATGCTCAAGGACGAGAACGGCGAATGGCACGTGAAGGCCGCGGGTCCGACCACGAGTTCGCGCGAGGAGCCTTACCAGGCCGACATCATCGAGAAGTTCGGGATACGCGCCGTGATGGGCAAAGGAGGTATGGGCGAGAAGACGTTGCAGGGCCTCAAGAAGTCAGGCGCCGTGTACCTGAATGCCATCGGCGGCGCGGCACAGTTCTACGCACGCTGCGTGACGAAGGTGAAAGGCGTGGACTTCATCGAGCAGTTCGGTATCCCTGAGGCCATGTGGCATCTCGAGGTGGACAACTTCCCGGCCATCGTTACGATGGATGCCCATGGAAACAGCCTGCACAAGGAAGTCGCCGAGGAGTCCATGGTCAAGCTTGAGGACCTCAAGGATCCCGTGTTCGTGTAACGAGGTGAAACTTACGTCTTTCGGTCTTTGGAGGCTGTCCCATATCCGTTCGCACGAGCGGTGACGGGGCGGCTTTCTTTTGTGTGTGAGGTGGCGTCGGTTCCCCTTTGTTAACTCCTTCTCTCACTGGGCAGGCCCTAGACGATTTGCGAGAGTGACTGGATCAGTCGGCAGGTATGCTATGCTGACTGCGGTAGCACGGTGCTGAACGCTACGCACAGGGAGGAATCCATGAACGATGTCGATTGCTCGGATCGTCTCGTTTCACGACAGCCGCGTGCGGGGCCTCCCGCACGGTCTTGTGCGGGGGCAAGTTGCCCCCTCCTGCCCGCTCAGTAGGAGGCTTTCCTGACTTCCACTGAAACCCCTGCGCTCCGCATGGTCCATTTTCCCGCGACCAAAAATTTTTTCTTTGGCCAAATGTGCAGGTCACAAATTGCGCTGTTCGGCGTATAATAGGCTCAGAAAGTTTCCTTGGGCTAAAAATCTTACCCGAATACAACTCGTGCCTGGGGTCCAAAGACAGGGAACTGCCCGGCAGAGGGGGGCGATGAGGTGAGTGTGACGACCACGAGCTTGCAGACGTCTGACTCGAAGGCTGTGCGGGCGGCCAGAGCCGCGCTGGATCACCGCCGCAGAGGGCTGCGCGCGTTGCTGCCATTCCTTGGCCCGGCGTTTGTCGCCTGCGTCGCGTACATCGACCCTGGCAATTACGCCACAAACATTCAGAGCGGTTCGCAGTTTGGCTATCGACTGCTGTGGGTGGTGGTGCTCGCGAATCTCATGGCGATGCTCATTCAGCATCTGTCCGCAAAACTAGGCATCGCCACTGGCAAGAGTTTGCCCGAGATGTGCCGAGATCATTTTCCCCAATGGCTGACCTATGTGATGTGGGCATTCTCCGAAGTTGCGGCCATGGCCACCGATATCGCGGAATTCTTGGGTGCAACCGTGGGCTTGAACCTGCTGCTTCACATCCCTATGCTATGGGGCACGCTCGTCACGGGCGTGGTGACGTATCTCATTCTTACCTTGGATCGTTTGGGATTCCGGCCGCTCGAGAAATTCATCACGGCGTTCGTCCTGATCATCGCGCTGTGCTACGTGGTTGAAACGGCCTTTTCCAAGCCGAACTGGGGCGAGGTGGCGTATCACAGCGTGGTGCCGTGGCTCGGCAACCAGGCGGCGGTGCTGCTCGCGGTGGGCGTCATCGGCGCCACGGTCATGCCGCACGTGGTGTACTTGCATTCGAGCTTGACGCAGAACCGAATTCAGCCGCGGGACGAAGAGGATAAGGTCAAAATCGCGCGTTTCAGCGCGAAAGAGGTCGCCATCGCCATGTCACTCGCGGGCCTTGTCAATTTGTCGATGATGTTCATGGCCGCATCGGTGTTTCACAACACGGGTCACACGGGGATTGCGGACATCTCGACCGCTTACAAAACCCTGACGCCGCTCCTTGGCCCGGCGAGCGCAGCGGTGTTTCTCATCTCACTGCTGGCCTCCGGCTTCTCAAGTTCTGCCGTCGGTACGATGGCAGGGCAGGTCATCATGCAGGGGTTCGTCGGCTTCACCATTCCGCTTTGGCTTCGCCGCGTCATCACGATGATCCCGACGGTCATCATCGTGGCGCTTGGCATCAATCCGACGGAGACGCTCGTGCTGAGCCAAGTGGTGCTGAGTATCGTCCTGCCGATGCCCGTCGTGGCGCTCATCTACTTCACGCGCCGTCCGGACATCATGGGCCGTCTGGTGAACCGGCGGCTGACCACCTGGGTGGCGAGCTTCTGTGCGGCCGTGATCGTCGCGCTGAACATGCTTCTGCTCTATCTGTCCTTCGGCGGCAGCTTTTGATGTCGCGCATCGGCCCGGGCTGCCGGGCTTTTTTCATGCCGTCCGGGCCAAGCGCGCGCGGACTTTGTGAACGAGATCGAGGTACGGGGCGAGATCGCCGCGCGTCACGCGCCAGAGCGCCTTGCTGTCGCGCCCGGAAGCCCGCCGATACCAGGTGATGTACAGGGCCAGTTCCAGCACGTAGGAGAGCGTCGAGGCGATGGATGCGCCGTACATGCCAGCGAGTGGAATCAGGCCGAGACACATGAGGCCGTTCGCGGCGATCACGGCCAGGTTGACCCAGGTGAGCGCTGTGGGGCGGCCGAGCGCGTTGGTGAAGTACTGCGCGATGACGTTGGCCGTGGCTTTGAGCACGAGGCCCGGCAGGAGCACGTAGAACGGCCCGAGGCTTCCGCCGTACTTGTGCCAGCTGTACACGAGCACGATGAGTGGCATTCCCAGCGCCAGGGCGCAGGCGGCGAATGTGGATGTCACGAGGGTCTGCCGCGAGGCGCTTTCCGTGATGGCCCCGGCGTCGTCCACGCTCGCCGCCGTCACGCGGTGAAAGACCATCGTCGCGATGGTTTGCGTGAGGGTGTTGAGGATTTCCGCCGCTGCGACTGCCACGCCGTAGATGGAGAGCGTGGTGGCGCTGTGCATCAGCGCGAGCATCCAGAAGTCCGTCCGATAATTGACGTACCCGGTGACGATGGCGAGCGAAGAAGCGGTGCCGTACCGGTAGAGCCCCCTCCATTCTGTCCGGTGGAATCGACACTTGAGTGTCTCTCCGAATCCGAGCTTCTGATACGTGACGGCGAGGGTCAACGCGACGCAAACGGCCCAGGAGATGAGCCAAATGCGAAACGTCCACAGGAGACGGGGCTCGGGAGCCATGTGCCAGTGGGACGCGATGAAGGCGAGGTACAGGGCGAGAAAAGCCACGGCCTGCGCGATGTTCACGCGGTTCAGCCACGAGATCTCCCCGAGCGAGTTGAGAAGCTTTGAGCCGTATCCGAACAGAAACGTGAACGGAATGCCGACCATGGCGTAGGCGATAGACAGGGGCGGGTGCCAGATCCAAATGGCGGCGAGGGCGCACAGCCAGACGGCGATGCTGAACAGATACATCACAAAGTTCCCCATCTGCACAATCTGCGCCTTGTCGTGCGGCCTGCGGGGCAGCGCGTAGGAAAAATAATTGGTGTATCCGCCCGAGAACGACTGACCCAGGGTGGCCACGGTCGTGGAGAGTTGAAACTCGCCGCGGCTCGCCGTCGGCAAGTACCGCGCGGCGATGGCGCTGTTGGCGAAGGTGAGAAACGAGGACAGTCCCCGGTATGCGAAGCTGTACAGCGTGAGCTTTCGTCCCATCACGATGGTTCGTCTCCATTTCCGGCTGAGCCGAGAATCGCGCGCAAATCTGCCACGTACCACTTTACTGGAGTCTGTCCCATCCGTGAAGGGGCGTCGCACAGCCGCTTCGGCGCTGTGGTACGATGGACGCGAAGAGCTCGAGACGAGAGGGTGGCTTTGCATGCGAGCGGTGGACGTGATCGACAAGAAGCGGAGAGGCGAGGTGTTGACCGAGGAGGAGCTTCGGTTTCTGGTCGAGGGATATGTGAAGGGGGACATCCCGGACTACCAGATGAGCGCCTTTCTCATGGCGGTGGTATGGCGAGGCATGACTCGCGAGGAAACGCTCGTGCTCACGCGGCTTTTGGCCGATTCAGGGGATCGGCTGGATCTCTCGGGCATTCCGGGTGTGAAGGTCGACAAGCACAGCACCGGAGGCGTGGGAGACAAGGCGACGCTCGTCGTGCTGCCCCTCGTCGCGTCCATCGGCGTGCCGGTCATCAAGATGTCCGGGCGGGGGCTTGGCCACACGGGAGGGACCATCGACAAGCTGGAGTCCATCCCGGGGTTCCGCACGGATTTGAGCGTGGCAGAGCTCGTGGCGCAGGTGAGGCAGGTGGGCATCGCGCTGGGCGGACAGACAGCGGATCTGGCGCCGGCGGACAAGAAGCTGTATGCGCTTCGGGACGTCACGGGGACCGTGGAGTCGTTGCCCCTCATCGCGAGTTCCGTGATGAGCAAGAAGCTGGCGGGCGGCGCCGACGCCATCGTGCTCGACGTGAAGGTGGGCGATGGCGCATTCATGAAGTCGCGCTCGGACGCGCGCAGGCTCGCGCGGCTGATGGTCGAGATCGGCGAGGCGGCGGGCAGGCGGACGGTCGCCGTCCTCAGCAACATGGATCAGCCGCTCGGGTGCGCCATCGGGAACGCGCTTGAGGTGGCCGAGGCCATCCGCGTTTTGTCCGGCGAGGGGCCGTTCGATCTCGCCGAGATCGCGCTCGCCCTGGCGGAGGAGATGACGGTACTGGCGGGCGTGGCCGCCACGCGCGAGGAGGCGCGGCGCATGTTGCGCCAGTCGGTCGCCGAGGGCCGGGCGCTCGAGACGCTCAGGCGCTGGATTGCGGCGCAGGGGGGCGATCCGGCCGTGGTCGACGATCCGAGCCGCCTCCCGCAGGCCCCGGTCCAAATGCCCTATCTGCCGAAGAAGGCCGGTTTTGTCGCCAAGCTGCCCGCGCTTGCGTTCGGGATTGCGGCGATGCGGCTTGGCGCGGGCCGGGAGACGAAGGATGCGGCCATCGATCCGTCCGTCGGGATCGTGTTGCACGCCAAGGTGGGCGATCGCGTCCAGACCCATCGGCCCATGTTCACCGTGCACGCGCGCACGGAGGAGGACGCCCTCCGCTGCATGCGGGAGCTGGAGGCGGTCGTGGAGATTTCGGACGATCCCGTCGAGGCGCCGCCGCTCATTTTCGCCCGGATCGACCGGAGCGAGGACGAGCCCTACACCCATCTGATGGAAGCCGCTCGCGAAGCGCGCAATCGCGCGTACGTGCCGTACTCCGGCTTCGCCGTGGGCGCGGCGCTTGAGCTTGCGGACGGGCGCATGACGACGGGCGCCAATGTCGAAAATGCGTCGTATGGGCTCACCAACTGCGCGGAGCGGTCCGCGGTGTTTCGCGCCGTCGCCGAAGGTGTGCCGGGGACGAAGCCCGAGATTCGCGCGGTGGCCGTCATCGCAGACAGCCCGGAGCCGGTCTCTCCCTGCGGCGCGTGCCGGCAGGTGTTGGCCGAATTCTGTGCACCCGACACACCGGTCTACCTCGGGAATCTCCGGGGCGATGTGGTGGAGACCACCGTCGGCCAGCTTCTCCCGGGCGCGTTCACGGACGCGCAGATGGCGAACGTCAGGCGGCAAGACAAGGAGGCGTGAAGGTGGCATTACAGGTGATCTGGGCGCGCGACGTGCGCGGCAAGACGAGACAGGAAATTGACCCCGAGTTTCGCTGGAACCTTGAAGACATCTACCCGGATCAAGAGGCGTGGCGCGAGGATGCTCATCGCGTTCGCGCGCTGGCGGAAGCGTTCGTTCAGTTTCGCGGGCGGTTGAACACCTCCGGTGAGACGCTTCTCCAGGCGCTGCAGGCGCACGATGAACTTGGCCAGATCCTCGCGAAGCTCTTCGTCTACGCCAAGATGAAGCTCGACGAGGATGCGACGGAGAGCTGGCGGCAGGCGCTCTTCGCGGAGGCCCAGCGGCTCGCCGCCGAAATCCAGGCGACGACGTCGTTTTTCTACCCGGAACTCGTTCAGCTCGCGCAGGAACAGGTGGAAGGCTGGCTCAAAACAGTCGAGGGGCTCGGCCTGTACCGCTTCTTCTTGGAGGAAACGCTTCGCCAGCGCGATCACGTCCTCACCCCGGCGCAGGAGGAGCTTTTGGCGCAGTTCAGCGAGGTGCTGCACGCCCCGTCCGAGATCTTCGAGATGTACAACAACGCGGACACGGTCTTCCCGGTCATCCGCGACGAGAACGGGGAAGACGTGCAGGTGACGCACGCGCTGTATCACGAGCTGTTGGAGCGGCGCGATCGCGGCGTCCGGGAGCGGGCGTTCCACGCGGTGTACGACACGTACAAAAAGCATCGCAACACCATAGCGGCGCTGTACGCGGCAAGTGTGAAGCGGAATGCAGTCAGTGCGCGCGTGAGGAGGTACCCGTCCGCACTCGACGCGGCGCTCGACGGGGATCGCATCCCGCGCTCGGTGTACGAAAACCTGATTGGCGCCGTGCGGGAGTCCGTGCCGGCGCTCCAGTCGTATCTCGCGCTGCGCAAGCGCGCGCTCGGGCTCGACGAACTGCATATGTGGGATTTGTACGTGCCGCTCGTCGGCGAGATCGACTGGAAGGTCCCCTACGCGGAGGCGCGCGAGACCGTGCTTCGAGCTGTCGAGGTGTTCGGCGAGGCGTACGCGAGCGCCGCGCGCGAGGGGCTTTACGGGCGCTGGGTGGACGTGTACGAGACGCGCGGTAAGCGCTCGGGCGGGTACTCGTGGGGCACGTATGGCACGCATCCGTACATCCTTCTCAACTACACGGATTCCGTGCAGGACATGTTCACGCTGGCGCACGAGCTTGGCCATTCCATGCACAGTTATTTTTCGCGCAAGACGCAGCCGTACATCTACAGCGATTACACCATCTTCGTGGCCGAGGTCGCGTCCACGGTCAACGAGGCGATTTTGTACGATCACCTGCTCGGGCGAGAAGAGGACCCGCTCCGGCGCGCGTACCTGCTCAACCGCCAGGTGGAGACGATTCGAACCACGCTCGTCGCGCAGACGCTCTATGCGGAATTCGAGAAGGGCACGCACGAGCGCATCGAGTCGGGTGGCGCCATCACGGCGGACTGGCTGGACGAGACGTTTTACGAGTTGAATCGAGCCTACTACGCGCCCGCAGTGACGGTGGACGACGACATCGCGCACGGCTGGATGCGCATACCACACTTCTATTCCGCGTTTTACGTGTACAAATACGCGACCGGGATTTCGGCGGCGCTCGCCCTGGTGGAAAAAATCCGGCGCGAGGGCGGCGATGCGGTGGCGCGGTACCTGCAGTTTCTTTCGGGGGGCAGCTCCAACACGTCCATCGAGCTGCTTCGGTTGGCTGGGGTGGACATGACGAGTGAGGCGCCGGTGCACCAGGCGCTTGAGCGATTTAAGCGGTTGACGGCGGAACTGGCCGATCTTCTGGCGGCGCGCTGACTACGCGCGCCGCGCGCATTTCGGGATCTCCACAGTGACCGTGGTCCCTGCGCCGACCTGAGATCGGACGGAGATGGACCCGCCGTGCGACTCGACGATGTGCTTGCAAACGAACAGCCCAAGCCCCGTGCCGGTGGACTTCGTGGTGTAAAACGGCCGAAAGATCCGGTCCATGTGTTCGATCCCGCAGCCGTTGTCCACCACGTGTACCACGACGCGGTCTTCCGTGTCGGCGACGGCGAGGCTCACCGCGGCGTGTGCCTGGCCTCGACACGCCTGAAGCGCATTCTGTACCAGATTAATGAGGACCTGTTTGATCTGTGCGGGACGAACGGCGGCCAGGATGGGGTGATTGGGGACTTGCAGTTCGAGCGCAATATCGAACAGGCTGGCCTCGGGTAGGAGAAACCGATGGACGGATCTCGCAATCTCGGCCATGTCGATCTCGGCCGCCTCCTCGCGGTCCGGTCGGCACAGGCCCATGAAGTCCTCCAGCAGTTCGCGAATGCGGTCCAGCTCGCTGATGGTGAGTTCGAGGTAGGCGCGATCCTTCTCGTCGCAGCGCTCGGCAAAGAGCTGCAGGAATCCGCGCGCCGTGGTGAGCGGATTGCGAATCTCGTGCGCGATGCCGGCGCACAATTGGGCCAATGCGGACACTTTCTCGAATTCCTGCAATTTCTTTCGCACGCGTGCAATGACAGATTGACTTCTCTGTACAATCGTTCGCTCACAGGTTGTCCACGCCTGGGTCGCAGCGTGGGTGAGGTGAAGCGCAAGGCGCCCGAGGTTGCAAGGGTCCTCGTCCGCGGCGCTGCGGACGACTGCGAGATGGCGTGCTCGTCCAACGGCGATGGGCAGTCTGGTCAACGCTGTGAGCCAACGATCCACGCGCACAAGGGCGACGGCCGCTGCCCCGCCTTCCGCCCGAGGCGATCTGCGTATCTCGTGCGCCGCAGCAGCGGAGATTTCGCGCGAAGCGGCATCCAGGCAGGCGGCTACTTCATCCGTCTCCCATTTGCCGTGCGCTGCACTGGTCATGACACAGCCTTCGGTGTCCAGCACGAGGCAGAGAAAGGGGGCGGGGTCGGGATGGGTGACGGCGAGATCGCGCACAAATTCGAAGAAGGACAGCTCGCGCGCGCTCGGGCGCACAAGGAGGTGCGGCGGCCTGAGGCGGGGCGGATGCGTGTCGCCCGAGACCTCATCAGGCCTGCGGAACTCGTTGTCGTTCGAAGCCATGGGTGCGTATGCAGAGCCCAATGTTACAACCACCTTCGACGGCATAGCAAACAAATTTCTACACTTGTAACCATTATGCGACTCGGGCGAGCGGCGCACAAGACGATGTATTCCAGTTCACGCCCTTTCGACAAAGCTTCTAAAAATTCGAGTTAGTAGGGGCCTGGCCGATCTCTGCACCGGGGACTTCAGCCGCCACGCGGCGCCTCCGGCATATGGCCGCGCGCAAAGTGAGCGGTGAGCCGGTGGAGATTGGTGAACACAGCCTCCACGCCGGTGAAGGCTTCGAGTCCTGCTTGCGTCACGCCGCCCGGCACGCAGACGGCGTCCAAAATCTCGTCGAAGGACCAGCCAGCCTCGAGCAGGCGGGCAAACCCGATGGCCGTCTCGCGGACGAGTTTCGCTGCCTCTTCGTGACTCAGTGCTCCCGTGGCGGCCGCGGCGTTCGTCCACGCGAGACATAGTCGCGCCCAAAAGGCGGGTCCGCAACTCGTGAGATCCGACGCGACACGCACTTGCTCGTCAGCGATGGGAAACGGCTGGCCGATGGGACCGAGGAGATCTTCGACTCTCCGCTTGATGCCTCTGTCCGCGTTTTCTGGATAGATGACGAGGATGACGCCCGACTTCACCCACTGCGTGAGGCTCGGCACCATTTTGACCGGGATGGCGGGGGTGAACTGCTGCCAAGAGGCAAGATGGGCCGTCGAAATGGTGGTCAGCAGGAGGGTGGTCGGCGACAGCAGCGGGCCGATGTGGCGGATCACCTGCTCACCGTCCGCCGCGCGCGTGCAGATGATGACCGTGTCACAGGCCTCGGCGATGTCGCAGACATCTCTGGCAACCGCGATGTGAGGGTGACGTTCAGCCACGAGGGCGGCTTTTTCCGGCGTCCGATTGAACACGAGGATGCGCTCGCTCGAGGTGTCTGCGAGCAAGGCGGCGAGCATGCCGCCCATGTGTCCGGTCCCGATGATGCCGATGGTCATGGTGGGCCACCCCCGATGCGATCTCGCTCTTGCCATGTATATGTCTCTCTGCGCCCCTTTAGACGCGCGCGGGAGGGTCTGGTACAATACAAGCGGAACAGCACCCGAGATCAGAAGACGCTTGGAGATGGGAGGATTTTTGTGCCGAAAAAGACCGTGGAAGATGTGGCGTGGCAGGGCAAGCGCGCGCTCGTGCGCGTGGATTTCAACGTGCCGATGGACGACGAGCGCCATATCACGGATGACACGCGAATTCGCGCGGCGTTGCCGACCATCACATATCTGTCGGATCGCGGCGCTCGCGTGATTCTCATGAGCCACCTCGGGCGCCCGAAGGGCGAGCCGAATCCGAAGTATTCTCTTCGCCCGGTGGCGGATCACCTCGCTTCGCTTCTTCCGCAGAAGCGCGTGGCGTTTTGCCCGGAGGCCGTCGGTTCAGAGGCGACGAAGGCGGTGTCGGCGCTTGCGGACGGCGACATTCTGCTCCTGGAGAACGTCCGCTTCTATCCCGGTGAGGAGAAGAACGACCCGGAGTTGGCCCGACAACTGGCCGATCTCGGCGACGTCTTCGTGAACGACGCGTTCGGATCCGCGCATCGCGCGCACGCGTCCACGGCCGGGATCGCGCAGTATCTGCCTTGCGTGGCGGGCTTCCTCATGGAGAAGGAAGTCGGGATCATGGGCAGGGCGCTCGCGAATCCGGAGCGGCCGTTCGTCGCGATCATCGGGGGCGCCAAGGTGTCGGACAAAATCAAGGTGATTGAGAACCTGCTGCCCAAGGTGGACGCGCTCATCATTGGCGGCGGCATGGCAAACACGTTCCTCGCGGTTCAGGGCCACGACATGGCGAAGTCGCTCGTGGAGGAGGACGCCAAGGACACAGCGCGCCATCTGCTCGATCTCGCCAGCCAGTCGAACCGCAAGTTCCTGCTGCCCGTGGACGTGGTGGCGGCCAAGGCGTTTGCGCCGGACGCGGAGCATACGGTGCGGCTCGTGAGCGAGCTCCAGCCGGACGAAATGGCGCTCGACATCGGCCCGGCGAGCGTGGAGATGTTCCGAAACGAGATCCTCGGCGCGAAGACGGTCATCTGGAATGGGCCCATGGGCGTGTTTGAGATGCCCGCGTTCGCGAAGGGGACGTTTGCCATCGCGCAGGCCATGGCGGAGGCGGACGCGATTACCATTGTGGGCGGCGGCGACTCGGTGGCTGCCGTGGAACAGGCGGGCGTGGCTGACAAGATGACCCACGTCTCCACGGGCGGCGGCGCGTCGCTGGAGTTTCTTGAGGGCAGGACGCTGCCCGGTGTGGCCGCGATTGAAGATAAGTGAGGAGGTCTTTTGAATGGCGAGGACGCCCCTTCTCATGGGCAACTGGAAGATGTACAAGACGGTGGCGGAGGCCCGGGCTTTCGCAGAGGCTCTCGGGCAGCAGTCGCAGAAGCTCGACAGCCGGATCGAGTACGCGATTTGCGCGCCGTACACGTGTCTGCACGTCCTGCGCGTGATGTTGCCGGCGCATGTGCACCTGGGCGCCCAGAATGTGTTTCCAGAAAAGGAAGGTGCATATACAGGCGAGATTGCCCCGGGTATGCTTGCTGAGTTCGGGACGAAATTCGTCCTGGCTGGACACTCAGAGCGCCGGATGCTGTTCGGCGAGTCGGATCAGTTCATCAACCAAAAGGTGAAGGCCATCGTGGTCAATGGCATGACGCCTGTCCTGTGTGTCGGAGAGAACTCGTCGCAGAAAGAGGATGGGGTGACCAAAGAAGTGGTCACGGGCCAGGTGCTTCAGGGTCTTGACGGTCTCAGCGCGGACGAGGTGGCGAGTGCGATCGTCGCGTACGAGCCTGTCTGGGCCATCGGGTCCGGCAAGACGGCCACGCCTGGGGACGCGCAGGAAGTGGCGCGGGCGATTCGCGCGGCCGTGGCGGAGACCTGGTCGGACCAGGCTGCAGAGGGTCTTCGCATCCTGTACGGCGGCAGCGTGAAGCCTGAGAATGTGGCGTCTTTCGTCCAGGAGTCCGATCTCGACGGCGCATTGGTCGGCGGCGCCAGCCTGGACCCCGCATCGTTCGCGGCCATGGCGGAAGCCATCCGGGGGGTGCTCGCATGAGCGAGTTTGTGCGTAAACCGCGGCCGAACGGCAAGGGCCCTGTCGCACTCATCATCCTCGACGGCTTCGGCTTGAGTCCGCACCATGAGGGCAACGCGGTCTATCTGGCCAAGACGCCGAACTTCGATCGCTACTGGGAGACATACCCCCACACGACGCTGCAGGCGTCCGGTGAGGCCGTCGGCTTGCCGGACGGGCAGTTCGGCAACTCCGAGGTCGGCCACTCGAACATTGGGGCGGGGCGCGTCCTGTACCAGGATCTCACCAGGATCACCAAGGCCATTCGCGACGGAGACTTCTTCCAGAACGAAATCCTGGTTCGCGCCATGGACCTCGCGGTGCGGCGCAAGAAGACCCTGCACGTCTGTGGGCTCGTGTCGGACGGCGGCGTGCACAGTCACATCGATCACCTGTTTGCGCTGCTGCGCATGGCCGCGGGGCGCAAGGTTCCGCGTGTCGCTGTCCACGCGTTCCTCGACGGCCGGGACACCCCGCCGACGACGGGCGTCGGATATCTGACCGAACTCCAGCGCCTCATGGACGACCTGCAGACAGGGTTCATCGCGACGGTGATGGGGCGTTACTATGCGATGGATCGCGATCGGCGCTGGGAGCGCGTCAAGCGCGCGTACGACGCGATGGTTCACGGCGAGGGTGATCGCTGCGAGGACGTGATCGCGGCGGTCAAGGCGAGCTACGACGTGGACGTCACCGACGAGTTCGTGAAGCCCATCGTGCACGTGGACGGGGACGGCAAGCCGCTCGCGACGGTCGAGGACGGCGATAGCCTGATTTTCTTCAACTTCCGGCCGGATCGCGCCATTCAGCTGTCGCTCGCCCTCACGGATCCTGCGTTCGACGGGTTCGACCGCGGGTCCAATCCGCCGAAGGTGCACTTTGTCTCGATGACGAAGTACAGCGACGACGTGAAAAGCGAGATCGCGTATCCGCCGGACTTTCCGACCGAGACATACGGGGAGGTCGTGTCGAAGGCGGGGCTCACGCAGCTCCGCATCGCGGAGACGGAGAAGTTCCCGCACGTCACGTTCTTCTTCTCCGGCGGGCGCGAGGAGCCGTTCCCCGGCGAGGAACGCGTGCTCATCCCGTCGCCCAAGGTCGCCACGTACGATTTGAAGCCGGAGATGAGCGCGTACGAGGTGGCGGATGCGGCGGCCAAGCGCATTCGCTCGGGCGAGATCGACACCATGATCCTGAACTTCGCGAACCCGGACATGGTCGGGCACACCGGCTCGCTCGAGGCGGCCATCAAGGCGTGCGAGGCGGTCGATGAGTGCCTGAAGACCGTGATGGACGCCATCTTCGACATGGACGGCGTCGCCATCATCACAGCCGATCACGGCAACGCCGACATGATGATTTACCCCGACACGGGCGAGGTTTGCACGACGCACACGACCAATCCGGTGCCGTGCATTGTGACGGTCCCCGGCTTGAAGCTGCGCGAGGGCGGCGTGCTGGCCGATCTCGCCCCGACGCTGCTCGATCTGCTCGGCGTGCCCAAGCCCCAGGCCATGACGGGCACGACCTTGATTGAACACTGAATTCCTGTCAAACAAAGGAGAGGATCGCGATGTCCGAGATCTTTGACGTCCATGCGCGCGAGGTGCTCGATTCCCGCGGCAATCCCACGGTCGAGGTGGAGGTAGAGCTCGAGTCCGGCGCGAAGGGACGCGCCATTGTGCCGTCCGGCGCGTCGACCGGTGCCCACGAGGCCGTGGAGCTTCGGGATGGCGACAAGGGTCGCTATCAGGGCAAGGGCGTGCTCAAGGCCGTGAAAAACGTGAACGAGATCATCACGCCGGAGATCATCGGCGAGGACGCGCTGGACCAGATTGCCATCGACAACCTGCTCATCTCCCTGGACGGCACGCCCAACAAGGGCAAGCTCGGGGCTAACGCCATCCTCGCCGTGTCCATTGCGGTGGCAAAGGCTGCGGCGGCGGAGCTCGGCCTGCCGCTGTACCGCTACCTCGGTGGGACGTACGCGCACACCCTGCCGACGCCGATGATGAACATCCTGAATGGCGGCAAGCACGCAGACAACACGGTCGACATCCAGGAGTTCATGGTCGTGCCGCACGGCGCGCCGACGTTCCGCGAGGCGCTGCGCATGGGCGCGGAGATCTTCCACAGCCTGAAAAAGGTGCTCGCGGATAAAGGGCTGTCGACCACGGTCGGGGACGAAGGCGGGTTTGCGCCCAACCTGAAGACGAACGAGGAAGCGATTCAGGTCATCGTCGAGGCCATCGAAAAGGCCGGATACAAGCCGGGCGAGCAGGCGTCCATCGCGCTCGACATCGCCTCGACGGAGCTGTACAAGGACGGCCAGTATCACTTCGAGGGCGAGGGCGTGACGAGATCGGCCGACGAGCTCATCCACTACTACGAGGGACTGCTCTCGAAGTACCCCATCCTGTCCATCGAGGACGGGCTGGCGGAGGACGACTGGGATGGGTGGAAGAACCTCACCGCGGCCCTCGGCGGCAAGGTGCAGCTCGTTGGGGACGACCTGTTTGTGACGAACGTGGAGCGGTTGAAGATGGGGATCGATCGCGGCGTGGGCAACTCCATCCTCGTGAAGGTCAACCAGATCGGCACGCTGACGGAGACGTTTGCGGCGGTCGAACTCGCCAAGAAGAACCGCTACACGGCCATCATCTCCCACCGCTCAGGCGAGAGCGAGGACACGACCATCGCGGATATCGCCGTGGCGCTCAACACCGGCCAGATCAAGACCGGCGCGCCGAGCCGGACGGATCGCGTGGCGAAGTACAACCAACTGCTGCGCATCGAGGAGGAACTGGGCGCGGCGGCGGCGTACGCGGGGCGCGGCGCGTTTGTGCAAGGTTGACAGCCGTGCTAGACTAAGTTTGGGATTTGGGGAGCGGAGGTGACAAGACCATGATGCTGGCGGCCAAGATTGCCCTCGTGGCGCTCTGTGCCTTGCTCGTGCTTGTCATCCTGCTCCAGTCGGGGAGAAGCGCGGGCCTGTCGGGCGTCATCACGGGCGGCGCCAACCAGTTTTCCAACCGCCGCCCAAAAGGGATGGATTCCCTGCTGGCCCGCGTGACCGTGGTGCTCGCCATACTCTTGTTCCTGGTGACGGGGCTCATCGCGGTGATGTACCACTACAACGTGCACTAGAGACACGACGATGACGCGAAGATCAGGTGCTCTTCTGCCCTGCAGAAGGGCTCCTTTTTTGCGCTTGGCGTAGAGAAAAGGGGGATGGGGATGGGGAAGGCGCTCTGGCTCTTGGCCATCGCGGTGTTCGTTGTGTCACTCGATCTCAGGCCGCCCATCACGTCCATCGGGCCACTCGTGCTCACCATCCAGCGTTCGCTGCACATGAACGCTGCCGAGGTCAGCCTGCTCACGTCCATTCCCGTGTTTTGCATGGGCGTCTTCGCGCCGCTCACGGGCGGAGTGGGAGCCAGAATGGGCATGAATCGGGCCGTCTTTGCGTGTGTGGGACTCGTCGGCCTGGCAACGCTCGTGCGCTTTTTCGCCCACGCGTCGTGGCTTCTCTTGGCATCCGCGTTTGCGGCCGGCGTGGGAATCGCCATCTGCGGGCCGCTCCTCTCGGGGTTTATCAAACATCACTTTGGCCGGCGCGCGCCTGCCGTGATCGGCCTGTACTCCGTCGGCATTGGCCTCGGTGCCTTGGCGAGCGCCGCGCTGTCCATTCCACTGGCGCGCGGGCTCGGGTCGTGGCAGGCGTCGCTCGGCATGTGGACCGTTCTTGCGGTGTTCGGGCTCATCGGGTGGTGGCCGGTGCTCCGCGCGGCGCCGGGGGACGACGAGCGCGAAGCCAGCGGGTTGAACGCTGGCGGGCAGCTTGAATCTGCATCGCCATCGCCTTGGCGCACGGGCAGGGCGTGGCTGTTGCTCGCCGCGTTCGGCCTGCAATCGGGCATCTACTACTCGACGACGACATGGCTCGCCCCGCGCGCCGAGGAGGCTGGCTACTCGGCCAGCGGCGCGGGCGTGGTACTCACCGTGTTTGCGCTCATTCAGATGTTTGCGAGCCTTCTCGTTCCGATGGCCATGAGCCGCACGAGGAACCGTGCGCCTTGGCTTGTCGCATCGGCGTCCTTGACGCTCGTGGGCCTCGTCGTCTGCGCTCTCCCTCTTCCCGCGTGGAGCTCTTGGTTGGCCGACGCGCTGCTCGGCGTCGGGCTCGGGGGACTGTTTCCCATCTTGCTCATTCTGCCGCTGGATGAGACCAAAAGCGGAGACGATGCGAGTCGCTGGACAGCCATGATGCAGGGCGGCGGCTACATCATATCCGGCTTCGTGCCAATCCTCGCCGGCGCCATCAAGGACGCGACCGGGAACTTTGCGGGCTCGTTCTGGCTCCTCGTCGCACTGGCCGCTGGGCTCGTGCTGTGTTCGCTCTTTCTTCACAAGCGGCCAACCCACAAGGAGGTCTGAGGTCAGCTCTCGTCTGCCGCGCGATGCAAATTTCTTCTTCCTTTTGTGGCGATCTCGTCCGTTTGGGTTCATACTAGTACCAACGCATGCGGCAGATTCCGCTGAACCTGGCCGATGGACGATGGAGTGAAGCCTTCTTGTGGAAAGAGCGATTACTTGAATACATGCGCTCCGAGGATTACAGGCCGAGCACGGTGCAGGAACTGTGTGAGCGGCTCGGCGTGGAGAGCGCGGCGGACTTTCGTACATTTGTCCGCCTTCTGAACGAGCTGGAGGACGCAGGAGATCTCGTTCGCACCAAGAATAACCGTTACGCGCTGCCGGAGCAGATGAACTTCATCGCCGGCAGGCTTCAGCTCAAGGCACGGGGGTATGGCTTCGTCATTCCCGAAAACGAGGCCGAGGCCGACATCTATATTCCCCAGTCCGCTTTGAATGGCGCCATGAGCGGAGACCGAGTGCTCGTGCGACTGCGCGACGAGCGCGGCAAGGGGGCGCAGGCCCACCGCGAGGGAGAAATCGTCAAGATTTTGGAGCGCGGGAACGACCGCATCGTGGGGCAGATTGCGATGTACACGCACCACGCGTTCGTTTCGCCGCTCGACAAGCGGTTTCCCGAGGACGTCTTTGTGCCAAGGGATGCGGTGGGGAATGCGCACGACGGACAGGTGGTGGTGGTTGAGATCACCTCCTATCCGACAGCCACACACGGCCCCGTGGGGCGCGTGGTGGAGGTCCTCGGCTATCCGGACGAGCCGGGCGTGGACATCCTGGCCATCGTGCGAAAGTACAACCTGCCGGAGGTGTTTCCAGAGGACGTACTCGCGAACGCGGAGCGGATTCCGCTGGAGATCGATCCGGCCGAGATCGCCCGGCGGAAGGACTTTCGCAGCGAGATCATCGTGACCATCGACGGTGACGACGCCAAGGACCTGGACGACGCGGTGCATGTGAAGCGCCTGCCCAGCGGACACTACGAGCTCGGCGTACACATTGCGGATGTGGGCTACTACGTCAAGGAGAACAGCCCGCTCGACAGAGAGGCCTTCCGGCGCGGGACAAGCGTGTACTTGGTAGATCGCGTCATCCCCATGTTGCCTCAGCGCCTGTCGAACAACATCTGCTCGCTCAACCCGCAAGTGGATCGCCTCACGATGTCGTGCGTCATGGAGATCGACGGGCAGGGGCGCATCGTCTCCCATGAAATTGTGCCCAGTGTGATTCGCACGGCGGAACGCATGACGTACAACGACGTGCGCAAGATCCTGGAGGACGAAGACGCGGAGCTGCGAGCGAGGTATGCGCCGCTCGTGTCCATGTTCGAGTTGATGCGGGAGCTGGCCCTCATTTTACGAGAGAAGCGGATGAGGCGCGGGGCCATCGACTTTGACTTCGCCGAGATCAAGGTGCGCGTGAACGATCTCGGCGAGCCCACGTCCATTGAACCGCGCCCGCGATCCATCGCGGAGCGGATCATCGAGGAGTTCATGCTCGCCGCCAACGAAACCGTGGCCGAGCACTTTCACTGGCTCGGCGCGCCGTTCATCTACCGCGTACATGACGATCCGGATCCGGACAAGATCATTCATTTGAATCTGTTTCTGCACAACTTCGGATATCGCGTGAAGGGGACCGCTGGCGGCAAGATTCATCCGCGCGCGCTTCAGGAAGTGTTGAACGAGGTCGAGGGCAAGCGCGAGGCGCGGATGATCGCGATGGTCATGTTGCGGTCGATGCAGCAGGCGAAATACCGCCCGGAATGCACGGGGCACTTTGGCCTCGCGGCGGAGTACTACACGCACTTCACATCGCCCATCCGCCGGTATCCGGACTTGGCCATCCATCGCATCATCCGCGAGGTGCTGACGCGCGGATCGCTGTCTCCGGAACGTGAGGCGCAACTGCGCGAGTTTGTCGCCGATGCAAGCCGTCAGTCGAGCGAGCGCGAGCGAATCGCCCAGGACGCCGAGCGCGAAGTCGATCAGCTGAAGATGGTCGAATATATGCAGGAGCACATCGACGAGGAGTTTGACGGCGTCATTTCGGGTGTGGTTCCGTTCGGCCTGTTTGTGCAGCTTGACAATGGCATTGAGGGACTCATCCACATCAGTGAGCTGTCAGACGATTACTACGTGCTCCACGAGCGCCAGATGGCCCTCATCGGCGAGCGCACGCGGCGCGTCTTCCGGATTGGCGATCCCGTCCGCGTCGTGGTGATACGGGCGGCCAAAGAGGACCTGCGGATCGACTTTGGGCTCGTCGAACATCTTCGCGAAGCGACGTACGTCGGAGGTGAAGGCCCAGGCGCGATCGTGTATGATGAGGACCTGACACCGAAGGAGCGGCGAGTAACCGAGCGCCGGCGGCGCGAGGCTGCTTCCCGGGCCGGTGGCCGCCGCGAGCGGGACGACAAGCGCCATCGCGTGCGGCGGGAGCGAAGTGCGGGCGCGAGCGCGGGCGTTCGCCTGTCCGACTGGGATGACGGCGAAGACGAAGCATCATCCGTGCCAGGCGACATGCTGACCGGTGATCTGCCATACGACGCTTGGGACGAGGAGTATCCAGATCCGCGCTCTCGAAAGGGGCCGCAGAAGCGCGGCCGGCGTGCGGCGCCGGAGTCAGGTCCGGCAGAAGACGGCCGGGGGATACGGGGCGGCCCTGGCGCGACGCCCACGCGGCGGGGAGGCTATCGAACATGGCCTGCCCGCGAGGCGGGCGAGCGCAGCGGCCGAGGCGGGAGCGAGGGTAAGCCGCGGCAGGCCCGCGCGGGGGAGCGATCTCCCGCGAAGCGAAAAAAGGAGACAGGCAAATCGGGTGGGCGCGGTTCGCGCAGCAAGCGGAAACGGTGATGCGAATGTGCCGCCGTGTGGCAGATGGCAGGGCCCGCGCACGGCGGCGTATCGCGCGCCCGATGGAGCATCGGAGTGACGTGAGATGGCGAGATCGCAGGGAACTCGATTGATTGCGCAGAATCGGAAGGCGTACCACGATTACTTCATCGAAGAGACGTACGAGGCAGGTCTCGTGCTGACGGGCACGGAGATCAAGTCCATCCGCAAGGGATCCGTAAGCCTGCGGGACGCATACGCGCGCGTGGACGAAGGGGAAGTGTACATCTACAACATGCATATCGCGCCCTATGAGCAGGGGAACCGGTTTAACCATGATCCGCTCCGGCCCCGCAAGTGCCTGCTGCACAAGAAGGAGATCAATCATCTTTATGGTGCGGTCAGGCAGCGAGGGGTCACCCTCGTGCCTACCAAAGTTTACATCAAAGATGGGTGGGCCAAGGTGGAGTTGGCGCTCGCGAAAGGAAAGAAGCTGTATGACAAGCGCGAAGCTGCCAAGGAGCGCGATGCAAACCGCGAAATTCAGCGCGCACTGCGAGCGCGCATGCGCGGGGAGTGACCTCGCTCGTATCGCTCGAGAAATCGGGGCAGGGGGCGGGTCAGGTTGTTTGTGGAAATGGGTTGATCTGTATTCAAAGTGGAGTATAATAAAGTGTGCTGTTGAACGATAAGCGATTCGCTGAAGACATGCCGGACGGCTGTCGCCAAAACGCGGGGGCGTTTTGGATTCGACGGGGACTGTTCGAGCATGTACGGCGGGCCGTGGGGCTGCGACCACGTTATGCACGCAGGTCTAAATTTAACTGGCAAAGCGAATCGCTTTACCACTCAAAACAAGCTCGCTCTCGCTGCCTAATCCAGCGAGACCGTTGCGTGATGCGTCGCCTGCGCGCGTCGCGTAACGTCATCTAAGCAGGCTGGCGGCCTCCCTCGTTCGCGGGGACGCCGTGAGACGATAGCGAACTAGCCTGTGCACCAGCGTGATCGTCCGCGGGTCGCAGGGACTTGAGTAGACGGTCTACGCCCGTAGATGTACATGTAGCGAGGTCTTCGGACGCGGGTTCGATTCCCGTCGCCTCCACCATGCATGGGTTCAAAGGAATATGAGGACACCGTTCGCCGGTTCCGTCCCTCAAGGGGCGGGCCGGCGAATTTGATTGAAGGCCAGTTTGATTGAACCTCTCGTGCGCCATGCATCGTGTCAGGCGGACGGTGTTCCGCATGGAGGAAAGGACTGCTTGCCCTGCTTTGAAAGCGCTTGTAGCATGACCTTTGAAGTCATCGCCGTGCTTGCAACGGCGGGAAACGGAGGTCCACATGTTCGATCTCACGAAGCTATCACGTCAATACATCGCTGGCGAGTGGCGCGACGGGCGCAGCGCCCGCGTTCACCGCAATCGGAATCCGTACGACGGTTCGACGGTGGCGGAAATCCGACTGGCCACGGTGGAGGATATCGACGAGGCGTACCGTGCTGCCGAGGTTGCGCAGAAGCAATGGGCGCGCGTGAATCCGTTCGAACGGCAGGCTGTCATGGAGCGAGCTCTCCGAATTTGGGAGGGATATCGGGATGACGTCATCTCGCTTGTCGCCGACGAGATCGGAGGAACCTTCATCAAGGCGGCCATCGAGTTCGAACTGGTGAAGAACTTCTTGCGCGAGGCGGCGACGTATCCTCTGCGCATGGAGGGGCGGTTGCTCCCGGCGACCATCCCCGGAAAAGAAAATCGCCTGCTCCGCCTGCCCGCCGGGGTGGTGGGCATCTTAAGTCCTTTCAATTTTCCCATGTGTTTGTCGATGCGCGCCCTGGCGCCCGCAGTGGCGTGCGGCAACGGTGTCGTGCTGAAGCCGCACGAGGAGGCCGCCATCACGGGCGGCACACTGCTGGCGCAGGTGTTCGAAGAAGCCGGCGTGCCGAAGGGGCTTGTCAACGTGGTGGTGGCCGATGTCGCGGAGATTGGCGACGCATTTCTGGAACACCCAATTCCGCGAATCATCTCGTTCACCGGCTCCACCGCTGTGGGGCGCCACATCGCCGAGGTGGCGGGCCGACATCTGAAGCGAGTGACGCTGGAGTTGGGCGGAAACAGCGCGCTCATCGTGCTTGATGATGCCGATCTCGACCTTGCTGTCGATGCGGCGATATTCAGCCGCTTCACGCATCAGGGCCAGATCTGCATGTGTGCCAATCGCGTGATCGTCGTGAAAGATGTGTATGAACAATTTCTCGGGAAATTTGTCGAACGGGTGTCGAAGCTGAAGATGGGCGATCCTCGAGATCCTGAGACGGTCATCGGGCCGCTCATCAACCGCCGCCAGGTCGAGCGGCTGCTG
Source organism: Alicyclobacillus mali NBRC 102425 (assembly GCF_001570745.1). Lineage (GTDB taxonomy): Bacteria > Bacillota > Bacilli > Alicyclobacillales > Alicyclobacillaceae > Alicyclobacillus > Alicyclobacillus mali. The sequence continues at coordinate 5,285 of NZ_BCSG01000016.1, read as the reverse complement.
GCCGTCGTCGATGCGAGCGTCGAGCAGGGGGCGCGGGTCGCTTATCGGGGACCTGTGTACGGAAACGTTGTGGGGCCGGTCGTACTGGCCGACGTTCGGCCAGAGATGGCGTGTGCGAAAGACGAGATGTTTGGCCCCGTTGTGGCGGTGATGCCTGTCGCGAATGAGCAAGAAGCCGTGCGGGTGGCGAACGACAGCGACTATGGGCTGACGGGCGCGGTCATCACGCGTGACATTGAGCGCGGCCTTCGTGTCGCAATGCAGGTGGAGACAGGGATGTTTCACGTGAATGATGGAACCGTGAACGATGAGCCACTTGTGGCGTTTGGCGGTGAAAAAGCTTCAGGCGTCGGCCGATACAACGGCCAGTGGGGCATCGATGAGTTTACGACGCTGAAATGGATCTCGATTCAGCGGGATCGGCGCCAGTATCCCATCTGACCTTCGCCGACGATTCTTCATACTACGCGCGGGCCCGACACCAGCCGGGCCCCCTTTTCCATGTTCCTCTTGTCGCCATGCGGTTTTCCTTGATACAATACTCTCTGATGTCCAGCGCGAGACCGTGCAGCGATCGCGGATCGAGGGAGAGAGACATGGCGGCATCCAAGCTGAAAGGCTGCATCGAGGCTGACATCTCGAACGCCCTGACGAAGTGGGAAAAGGACTATCTCGGGCGCGGCTCGGTCTCGGTTAAGACGGATATCCTGCGGGATATGATCATCGTTTCGCTGCATGGCATTCTCTCGTCCGCGGAGTACGCGCTCTGCGAGACCTATGAGGGCATGCTGTCGGTGAAGCGGACTCGCACCAGCTTGGTGGAGTCTGGGGTTGAGGATCTGAAGGTGATCATTCGCCGGATCACAGGAGAAGAAGTGAAAAGCTTCTTCACGGATCTCAGCACGCGCACGGGCGAACGGATCATGGTGTTTCGGTTGCATTCGGACCTTGAGCGGAAGCTCGAGTCCGGTGAGTTCGAGGGCGGACGCGATATCGTGGACGCCGGGCGAGACTTGTGAAATGCCTCCATCTCGCGGTCATATCCGTGTGGATGGCGGCGTACAGTTCATCGAACAGCACGTGTCAGGCAATTGAACCTATCTGGATCGGTGCGTCGGGCTGCTGCTAGGTGGGCTCGCACTCGTCGCGTTCATCTCGCTTGCGGGTCTCGTCTTCACGTCTGGCGAGCCCTATCGCGACGCACGGTTGGGCTGGGCCGTGTCTGCCTACATCGCCGCGCTGGGACTCGGGGTCGAGGCGTTTGCGATGCGCCACCTGGCAGGGAGCGAGCGATACGGCCGCTACTTCGCGTGGATGACCTGGACGCTGTTCTGCGCGAGCGCAAGCTGGATGGTCGACAACGCGATTGTCTTCGCCGTCTGTTGGATAGGGATGGATGTCGGGATCGTGCGGCTCATCTCGCTGCAGCGAGGCAGCCGTGCGGTGCGGCGCGTCGTCCGCACAGTCTTCGTGAGGCTTCTGCGAAGCATGGGCGGTATCGCCCTGATATCGCTTTTGTGCGTGAAGTCCTCCGGCCGAATCTCGCTCCACGCGGGCGTCGCGGCGCTGGCACAACGTCCTCACGTGGCGATTCTCGCGAGTCTCGTCCTTGCGGTGGTTGCGCTCGCACAAGCTGGTAATGCGCCATTCATGCGTTGGTTGCTTGACTCGGCCATTACGCCGACGCCGGTGTCGGCGCTGATGCACGCAGGCGTGGTGAACGCTGGTGGCCTGCTGCTCGCCAAATTTGCGCCGGTTCTCGCGACGGGGGGGATCATCCCTCGCGCGCTGCTCATGGCTGCGGCGTGGGTCAGCATCGCCATCGGCACAGGGATCCTCATGATTCACGCGGATTACAAGCGTCAGCTCGTCGCGTCCACGATGGCACAAATGGGGCTCATGCTGACGGAGTGCGCCGTGGGGGCATATGCCGTCGCCATGGTCCATCTGGTGCTGCACGGGGTCTTCAAGGCAACGCTGTTCTTGCGATCCGGCTCGGCCGTGCCACGCCCCGACGAGGTTCTGGTCAAGGCGCAGGTGCTATCACCTCGTTTTCCGTGGGCACAACTCGTCGGAGCGGCGTTCTTCCTCGTTTATGCCTTCCCTCGTCCGGCAGACGGGTTGAGCCTTTTGTCTGGTTTGTTGCTCGGCGCAGGGTGTGCGGTCGCCCTTGCGGCGGCCACGTCCCTACGCGCTGGGCGGTGGCTCGGCGCTGCGATCGCGCTGTTCGCGGGCGCGCTTGCCTTGGCACTCCGTGACGAGCTGATCCGCGCGTGGGCGGTTCTCCTGGGGACGCCGGGATCAGGGAATGCGTGGCTTGCCGCTGTGGCGGCGGGACTCATCGCGCTTCACGCTGCGCTCCTCACATGGCTGCGCAGACATCCTCGCCACCCGTGCTCCCTGCGCGCATACGCGTGGCTCGCGCACATGGGCGATCCGAGCCCGCACGCTGCCGAGGCGCAACCCGCCGCGCTCGAAACGCTCGCAAAGGAGGCGATGCTTTCGTGATCTCGTCCACCCTGGCCATGCCCTACGCTCCGTGGACTCCGACATCCGCCGCAGCCGCCGCCGAGATGGCGCTCGATGTGACCGCCGTTCAGTGGCCCCTCTCGGTGTGGATTGCCCGGCATCCCTGGCCGGCACTGGAACACTTGTCCTTCCTGGAGGCGATGCGGAGATTGCAGGCGCTCGGTGGGGTGCGGCTTTACCCGTCCTGGCGCCTGCTGCAGGACGCAAAGTCCCGCGGCGAGATTGATCCAAACGCGCTCCAGGATCGAATGGATCAATATCTGGACCACTACGTGCCAGCGACGCTGCGCGCGGCATTTGCGCGTATCCAGCCCCGCCTGACGCTGGAGCAGGCCGAGCTTCCTATCTCCGCCGAAGCGGCGGCGCTCGCTGCGCGGACGGCCGCGCGCGTGGACCTGCCCCACGATGCGCTTCGCTTTCCGCTGCCGTCCGACGAGGCGAGGACGCGCGTCGATGCGCTCACGTCGCGTTACCTGCGTCTGTATCTGGACCGGGGGCAGTCGGCGTGGGCCATGCCAGGACGGGATGAGGGCCTTTTCGCGGCCGCCCGTGCGCTTCTCATGCGCGATCCAGCCCTCAGCAAGGCCGAGCGGCGGCGCGTGGAGGAGCTGCCGCGAGACCCCGACGAGGTGCTCGCGTTTGGGCTCGACCGGTTCCGCGCAGCGCCGCGCTTCGCGGCGGACTACTTTCGTGTGCACCACCTGCGCATGCCTGGCTTTGTGGGCGCGCTGCGTTATCGGGATCGGGAGGAGGGCGGCCAAGGCCGCCTGATGCGGGAGTATCTCGCGCTGCGCATCCTCATCGAGTGGGCTGTTGCAGGGCCTGATGGCGTCTTCGCGCCTCATCCCGATTGGACCGGTCTGGCTCAGGCGGCTGCGCACGTCGCGGACGTCGAAGGAGAGCTGGCAGACGATCTCGTCCTCGCCGTGCACCGATACATGACCGCCGATCGGTACGCTGTGTGGCTTGAGGCCTGGGAACAGACGCTGGACGCGCAGCTCGTGCGATCCGGCGCCGCGCCCAGCCGCACGCAGGAAGCCGACGCCCAGTTGCTGTTCTGCATCGACGTGCGCTCGGAGCGACTGCGTCGCCATCTCGAGGCGCTCGGCCCGTACGCGACCTACGGCTGCGCAGGCTTTTTCAATCTCCCAGTGCGGACGCAACCCTTGGACAGCGCGTATGCGCACCCGAGTTGTCCGGCCATCGTGACGCCTGTGGCCGACATGCGGGAGCGAGCGATGGAGCCGAGCGCCTATGATCGCCGCCTCCGCGTCACAGGTGCTCTGCGAGCGGTGGGGCTTTCGTTCAAGAAGCTGAAACAGGCGAGTGTGGCATCCCTCGCTTTGCCGGAGCTCTCGGGCGGATACCTCGCGCTGCACGCGCTTGTCCAGTCGGTCCCGCGCGCGTCGGCCCGTCTTCGCGGCCTCTTGCGTGATTCCCTGCCGCTCGTGCAGACGCGGTGGGAACTCGCCGGTGAAGCGCATCGGTCCGCGGATCCGCGGAATTCGGCGCTTGGTGGGACGGCGCAGCTGTTCGCGTCCGCGGCCGCCGACTTGTTTCGCTCGATTGGTCTGACAGAGTTCGCTCGCATGGTCGTTGTCTGCGGCCACGAAGCGCGGGTGGAGAATCAGCCCCATCGGGCGGCGTTCGAATGCGGAGCGTGTGGCGGACAATCGGGGCGGCACAACGCGCGACTGCTCGCCATGGCGCTGAATCGAGCCGACGTCAGGCGCTTGCTTCGCGACCAGCACGGCCTCCACATTCCGGACGAGACGGTGTTTCTCGCGGCGGTGCACATCACCACGACGGACGAGATCGAGTGGGTCGAGGTGCCAAAGATGCCTGCGCAAACCGAGCGATTGTGGCAGCAGCTCGATACGAACTTGCGCCGAGCCGGGGCGTGCGCGGCCGCCGAGCGCCTCGAGCAACTTCCCGGCGCAGAGGGGCGTCCGGATCAGCGAGAGGTCGTTCGCCGCGCCTGCGATTGGAGCGAGATCCGGCCGGAGTGGGGGCTGGCGCGCAACCGCGCCTTTTGGGTTGGCCGCCTGCCCGACCTCGATGAGCGCCTCCGCGGCCAGGTGTTCGCGCACGACTACGACTGGCGGTGCGATCCCGACGGGGCCTACCTCCGCGCGATTGTGTCGGGTCCCGTGACCGTGGCGCAGTGGATTAATTTGCAGTATTACGCCTCGGCGGTGGCGCCGCACGTTCACGGGGGAGGCAACAAGGTCCTGCAGACGGTCACCGCCGGCGTCGGCGTGATGAACGGAAACGCGAGCGATCTGCTGCCGGGACTTCCATGGCAGTCGATTGCGGCCGACGATGGCCACCTGTACCACCGTCCGCTGCGGCTGACGGTGGTAATGGAGGTGCCTGTGGCGCATGCGGCCCTCCTGCTCCGAGACCATGCCGACTTTCGGCAAAAGGTGCAGAACGGCTGGCTGCGGCTTTGGGTGCGGGATACGCAATCGAAGAAATGGTGGTCTGCTACGGAAGTCCTCCGAAATGCCCAGGGGTGACTTGGACACGTGGCGGTTTGTCACTCGGTTGTCACGTCTGGGGGTAAGCGCCCATTGCGTTACCCCCTGGCGTACCGTATCATGATGGCACTGAGGCATTCGTTCGTGCACAAAGAAATGGCGAAGGAATCGCGAAGTCGCCACAACACCAAGGTGCGTTCGCGATGGTGAATGTTTATCTTGAAGCGCGGGGTGAGTGTGTGGTCGAACAATCCGCACTGAGTTTCCATCAGGGTA
>NZ_BCSG01000015.1 GCF_001570745.1 Alicyclobacillus mali NBRC 102425 | reverse complement strand
TGGAACTCTATGCGATGGGGGAATACAGTGAGGCGCTGAACGCGTTTTTGGAAGAGGCGAGATCGCTCGAGGGGAACGTGCCGCAGCGGGCGGGGGTCGCGTACCGTCAGGCGGCGCTCTGCGCGCGACGCCTCGGGCGAATGGACGACTTCGACCACTACATGCGGTTGGCGGGGCGCGAATTCTTGCGCGCGAGTGAGCTGCCGGATCAGCCTGCCCAGCATATCCGCGAGTACTCGCTTCTGGCGGCCCAATGTTTTCTCGCAGTTGAAAACCTGGACCTTTCCTCCAAAAGCGTGACGCGAGCCAAGACGGTCGAGGTGGCCCTGGAGGAGCCCATGTCGGAGGCGGTCGCCACGGCTGTGGAAGAAGGGCAAGAGGGACTGCCAGATGCTCGCGCCGGTTTTGGGGTGGGCGCGGGCGAGCCCGTGGACGAAGCGCTGCACCAGGGAGCCATCAAGGCGAACGATGCGAGGCTCGGCGCGGACATCGGCTCGCTCTCCGAGGCGCCGGCAGGCGCCGAGGAGAATGAACTGCCGCGAGGTGAAGCGCGAGATCATCTCGCGCGCGTCCTGCGGGAAGTCGAGACGCGCTTGACCGGGGCCGCCTTCGAGCGATCGGATGGCGATCACGTTGGCCCTGCTGCGACCGGATGGAACGAGCGGAATTTGGGGGCGCGCGAACAAGCCCCGCGGAACGAGCCTGCGCAGGTGCCGCGCCGCATGGAGGCGAGTTGGGCGGCTGAGGTGCTGGACGAAATTGGCGAGATCCACGCGCAGATGGTGGAGGCGGAGCGGCGCATGCTGGAACTGGAGCGGCGGCTGCACCGGATGCTGCGTGAACTGAGCGCGGAGGGACGCCTGTGAGGTCGCGCAAGGCGCCTGTGTCGGATGTGTTGCTGGCCACCGAGGGCACGTATCCCTACACGCTCGGAGGTGTCAGTGCGTGGGCGGATCGGCTGATCCGCGGGCTTGCCGATCAGCGCTTCACCGTCTACGCGGTGGTCGCAAATCCTGGCGCGACGCCGCGCTACGCGCTGCCCGAAAACGTCGACCGACTTCTGATGGTGCCGCTCTGGGGGACGGATCGCCACGAGGAATTCTCGTGGAATCCGCAGATGTCGTGGAATCTCGGAGCGCGCAAATCGTTTCAGCGAGACTTTCTGCCAGCCTACGAGGCGTTTTTGACGGCCTGCCTGCGGCCAGCCGAGGCGCGGCTGGACGAGGCGCTGGCGGCGCTTCGCGTGATGGCCGCATTCGCCGAGCGCGGGAACATGAAATACGCGCTACGACATGGGAAGACCTGGGACATCCTTCGATCCCGCCTCTCGGAGCATCCTCTGTTTCGCCACCTGAACTTGTTCGAGGCGGTCGATATCGGCAAGCTCTTGTACCGATACCTGGCGCCGCTCGCCTTCCCGGTTCCGGAAGCTCGCATCTACCACGCGTCCGCGGCGGCCTTCTGCGCGCTGCCGCTCGTGATGGCGAAGGAGCGGCATCACCGGCCACTGCTCGTCACCGAACACGGGGTGTATTATCGCGAGCGGCTGCTGTCCATCGGCAGGATGGAGCGGGCCGCGCCCTATCGCTACTTTCTCTCGAGTCTGTACGGCTTGGTGGTGCGCTTGGTGTATCAGGCCGCGGACAGCGTCGCGCCGGTGGCGAAATTCAACGCGCTGTGGGAACAGAAGCTTGGCGTTCCCCCTGAGCGGATCCATCCCATTCCGAATGGCGTCGATCCGCGCGCGTTCCACATCACGCGCAATCCCGGATCAGGGAACCAGCCGCTTCGCCTCGTGATGATCGCGCGCATCGATCCGCTGAAAGACATTCACACCGCCATCCGCGCCATGCGTAGTCTTCACGAGACCTACGGGAGTCGGCCCGAGCTGGTGGGCGCCACGCTCACCATCTACGGGCCCGCGCCGGACCCTGCTTACGAGGCTTCGTGTCGCGATCTCGTCCGCGAGTACAGGCTGGAAAACGTCGTTCGCTTTGCAGGGCCAACGGACGACGTGAACGGCGCCCTCAACAGCGGAGATATCGCGGTCATGTCGAGCTCGTCCGAGGGATTTCCCTATGCCGCTGTGGAGGCGGTCATGGCTGGACGGCCCATCGTGGCCACCAACGTCGGCGGGATGAGCGAGATTGTCCAGGAGCCGTACGGAATCCTCGTGCCGCCGCGCCGGCCGCGGGAGCTCGCGGATGCCATCGCGCGATTGGCGGCGGACCGCGGCCAGCTGGCGGCGCTCGGGCGCCTGGGGCGAGATCGCATGCTCGCGGAATTTACGCTCGATCGGTTTCTTGATAGGTATCGGGCTTGGTACAACGAATGGGCGAGTGAAGGGGAGCATGGGCATGAGCGCCGAGATCGAGAGACCGTTTGAAGGGTCGGGCGAGGACGAGATCCAGCAGTTACATTCGCTCGCGTACCTCGTGGTGAGTCGACAACCCCATCCGCGCAACGTGCTCGAGGTGGCGGTTCACCTCGAGGACAGTGGCTATGGGAACGAGGCGGCCCGGGCCCTCGGCTTTCGCGATGTGTTCCATCTCGCTGAAGCGGTTTGGGAACGGATTCCTTTGTACCAGACGCCCGAGGAGATTGAGAAGCCGAGCCCCATTGGCTGGTTTCGGAAAGCGGC
>NZ_BCSG01000014.1 GCF_001570745.1 Alicyclobacillus mali NBRC 102425 | reverse complement strand
GAACAGTATTTCCGCGGGGTCGGCTACACGGCGCCGTGGATGATGAGCGTGTTGATGCTCTTCATCACGCGCGTGGCGCTTTGGTCGTCGCTCTCCGCCTCGCAGGAGGTCGCTACGGCGGTCAGCCTCGCGTTTTTCACGGCAACGGTGTGCGCTGGCGCCGTCTCGCAGGTGTTCGCTTTGCGCGCGCTGTTTTACCTGGGTCAGAACAACTGGATCCTCTTCCGCTGGATTGCGACGCGCGCCATTGTGCATGGGTCAGCCGTGTCCGCGCTCGTCATTGCGCTCGTCTTCCGATTCGCCATTGCGCCGGCATACGGCCCAGCGTACGGAAATCTCTTTCTCGAATATGCACTCGCCATCTACCTGTTTCAGATTGCGCTGGCGCCGCTCTATCTCCTGCGGCGCATCCTAGGGCTCGCCGTGACCACAGCCATCGCGCTCGTCATCACCTGGTTCGCCATCTGGAACATCGAGCGCGTGAACAGCGGCGCGTATTTCGGCCAGGCCGTTCAACAGGCGCAGATCCTTGGATTGGTGATTGCTGGCGCAGGCGCGCTCATCGGCGTGTACTCATACGCAGTGCTGCGATCACGGCGCCAGCTTCGCAGGCTCCTTCCCGAGGAAATCGGCGATGGCCCGCACGATCGCGCCGTGCGCCGCGCCCCCATCCGCGTGCAGATTCCAAGGTTTCTGCCGGTGTGGCGTCAACTCTGGCCGTATGCGCTGTACGGGATGGGTTACTTTTGCATGCTGTTTGTGGACCGCATTGTGGCGGGCGTGCACTATGGCGCGCTGCAGGGCGTGCATCATTACGTCTATCCGCCGACGTACGAACTGACGACAGATCTTGCCACGCTCGAGCTGTTTCCCATGATGGGGTTTGTGTTCTACTTCATGACCGAGCTCTCGGATCGGTTCCTCGGGTGGATGATGCGCTATCGTGTCACGGAGAGCGAAGGATTTCATCGCACGCTGCTTCGCTTCTTCATTACGCGCGTCGCGCTGCTTGCCGTCATTGGCATTGCGGTGGGGCTCGCGGCGCCGCCGGTCCTTTTGCACCTGCCGGCCACGCTCATTGCGCCGATTCTGGTGGCCGGTCCGCCGTATCAATGGGCGCTGCATCTCGCGGCCCTCACGTACGGCGTACTGCCCGTCGGGCTGTTCGCGAGCCAGTTCCTGTTCTTCTGGGGCGTGCGTTTCGCGTCTGCACTCGCGGTGTGGGCCGGCACGCTCTGCGGCGGCCTGGTGGCGGCCATGACGGTGAATGGCAGCGACGCCTACGCCGTCTTTGGTATGGTGACCGCCATCTGTGTGTTTGCCGCGGTGACGGTCATCGTGGGCATTCGAACCGCGCGGAGGGGAGATCTGCAACTGTATGCCAGCTATTGAGACTTCGCGCAGCGGGCGATTGCACTATCGCCCCTTGGAGCGCGTCTTTTTGGCGATCATGCTGGTCATCGCGATCGCGGTCGCCGCATGGGGCGCGTGGATTGAGCGGCGCCCGCAGACCACGGCGCCGCTCCTTCGCGGTCCGGCCGGATCGCTCGTTCCCATTGCCGCACCGGTGGTTACGGAGTTCGATCAGGACTCGCAGGCGCCGCACCAGATCCAGAGCTCGACCTCGTGGCTCCTGCCCCCCTATTATCAGTGGGAGGCGAACGGCAGTGCGGGCGCGAAACTCGGTTTCGTGCGCGTGCGCGGCGGGTTGCTGACGGTGGGTGTGCGATCCGCCACGCCGGACTTCCGCGGCTACTTCCTCACGACGAGGGATCCGTTTCCCGCAGGATGGTACGCGCACACGTGGGCCGTTTCTCCGCCCGCAGTGACGTCTGGCGTGGGAGAGTTGGTGTTTGCCGTTCAGACGGCGACGACGGATCAGACGGGGCTCATCAATTACGTGTTCGTGTCGCTCGTGACGACGCGCGTCCGCGGTCATCTTCGTTCAACGTGGGAGATTGGCTACGCCTACGGATACGAGAAAGACGCGCACAGCGTGATTCTGAAAAAGATCCCGGAGAGCGCGGTTCAACCCGAAAATGGGATGTATCACCTGGTGATTTGGACGGATGGGTCCACGGCATACCGCGCCTGGATCAACGGTGAGGAGGTGTTCGCGTCAAGCGCGCTCCACATGCAGATTGCGCCGCCGTTCGACGCGTACCTGGAGGTTCAGGAAAAGAACACGCCGTACGCGGTGCAGTACCGGCGGTTCGCCGCGGTGCAAGCAGGCGGTGTCCTTCTGCGCGGCCTCCCCGCGCGCGCGGAAGTCTTGTGGAAGGGTCACACGTATCGCCCGAAGGGCGGAGACGTGGTGTTGCCCGTGTCCGCGCAGGCGGGCGAGGCGAGCGGTCACCTGTCGATCGTGATGGACGGCAAAGAGACGGGCGGCGATGTGACGCTCTGGGCAGGGCAGGAGCTTACGTACGAGTCGTGAGACCTTCGGGCAGCGCGTGTCCCCCTTCACGGATGAGGTGGTTCCGGTTTGGACGCCGCGCTGTCCTGTTCCGCGCCGCCGTTGGCATTGTCCGGAGTGCCTAGGAGTGCCACGTTCGACTCGAGTTCGGCAATTGTTCGTTCGCGTGCGCGGATTTCGCCGCGCAGGCGCCAGGCGTGGATGGACCAGAGGATGGCCATGAGGATCATGCCGAGCAGCACGGACAGGAGGATGACGAGCACCAGGTTGACGCGCGCCTGGGTGAACACGAAGTTGACCGAGACATCCGTCGAATTGGCGAGCGTGAAGATGACGATGAGAACCGCGAATACGACCGCTCCAAGCACCTTCCACCGCACGAAAGCGCACCTCCTCACGAGTTACTGCCAGTATACCATCCGGGGCAACAGGGCATGTAGAACTTGACAAATGACGCGGTGTGCGCGACGCTCAAGGTACACAACGACGCTAGGCTCGATTGCGCGACGCCGCGGAGGGAGGAACTCGCATGCCTCATGTGTTTCGGCCTCAGCACGCTATGCGCCTTGTGAATGAAGAGCGCGAGCGACTGCTGCCGCCGGACCGGATCATCGACGCGATGGAGGTGCATGGACAGGAGGACGTGATCGACATCGGCGCTGGGCCCGGCTTCTTTGCCCTGCCGATGGCTCGCCGCACGCAGGGGACGGTGTACGCTGTCGATTTGTCGCCGGAGATGCTCGCCATGCTGAGCGAGCGAGCGCGCCAGGCGGGACTGGACCATGTGCAGGTCGTCGAAGCGACGGCCGATCAGCTGCCGTTGCCCGATGAGTCGGTCGATCGCGCCCTCATGGCCTTTGTCCTCCACGAAGTGCCCGACCAAGCGGCGGCGCTCCGCGAGGTGCATCGCGTGCTGCGCCCGGGCGGCAAATTCCTCCTGCTGGAATGGGACAAACGCCCAATGGACATGGGGCCGCCTGTCGAGGAGCGTCTGGCGCTTGATGTGTCTGAGGCGGCGCTTCGCTCGGCTGGTTTTGACATCCTTCATCGCATCTTTCCGAACGATGTTCATTACGGAATCTTGGTGGAGCGACCCGGCCGTGTGTCAACGCCGTGAGCAGCCCGTGGCATGTACGCGAGAGGCTTGGGGGACCAAGGCTCCGCGCGGTTGACCACAGATGCCTAAATCTTGCGTAAAATCCACAACTTTTCCTCCAGCCGTGCTATACTGAGGACAGCGAAGCCTGAAGCCCTTCGTGCCAAACGAATCACGCCATGGAGAATGGAGTGGAAGGCGATGAGTGAGATGGAGAAGCCGTGGGCGCAGGGGGAGCGGCGCACTGTGCTGGCGCACCATGCCCGGACGCCGCTGCCGGGCTCGGTCGACAAGGGGCCGCTCGCCGCGGACGAGCGCGTCTCGGTGACGGTGGTGCTCCGGCGATCGGGGACAAGCGAGCTCGAAACGCATGTTGAGCGCCTTGCTTCCCAGAAGCCGCACGAGCGTGCGCACGTAACGCGCGAGGCATTCGCAGAGAAGCACGGCGCCTCGCTCGACGACCTAGCCGCGCTCCGCCGATTCGCGGACGATCACGGCCTCACGGTCGAGCGCACCCATCAGGCGGCGGGCACAGCGGTGTTGATCGGCCCGCCCGAGGCGATTCGCCGAGCATTCGGCGTCGAACTGCGTTGGTTCGATCACCCGAATGGCGCTTATCGCAGCTATGCGGGCGAGGTGACGCTGCCCGAGTCGGTGGCTCCGCTGGTGGAAGCCGTGCTGGGGCTTGACACGCGCCCGGTGGCGCGACCGCACTTTCGGCTGCGGAGGCGCGCCGAGGGCGAGTTTGAGGCGAGATCGCAGTCCGCGCCGCCCGCCGCGTACACGCCGCTCGACGTCGCAAAGGCGTATCAGTTCCCGGGCGGGCTCGATGGCTCAGGGCAATGTATCGCGCTTATAGAGCTCGGCGGCGGCTACGACGAGACATCTCTCGCACAGTACTTCGCGTCGCTTGGCGTGCCCGCGCCGCAGGTGGTGAGCGTGTCGGTGGACGGCGCTACCAATCAGCCCACGGGCGATCCGAACGGCCCGGACGGCGAGGTCGAGCTCGACATCGAGGTGGCGGGTGCGCTCGCGCCGGGCGCCAAGATCGCCGTGTACTTCGCGCCGAACACGGACGCCGGCTTCCTCGACGCCATCACGACTGCGGTTCACGATCCGACGCACAAGCCGTCCATCGTGTCCATCAGCTGGGGTGGCCCTGAGGACAGTTGGGCGTCGGCGTCCATCGCGGCGATGAACCGCGCGTTCCTGGACGCGGCCGCGCTCGGCGTGACCGTCCTCGCCGCGGCGGGCGACAGTGGATCGACGGACGGCGAGCAGGACGGCCTGTACCACGTCGATTTTCCCGCGGCGTCGCCGTACGTTCTGGCCTGCGGCGGAACGCGGCTCGTGGCGAGCGGGGACCGCATCGAGCAAGAGACCGTCTGGAACGACGGCCCGGACGGCGGATCGACGGGCGGCGGCGTGAGCCGCATCTTTCCGCTCCCCTCGTGGCAGGAGAACGCGAACGTTCCCCCTTCGGCGAATCCGGGCGCGGGCAGCGGCCGCGGCGTGCCGGATGTGGCCGGCAACGCCGACCCGACCACGGGTTACGAGGTCGTGATCGACGGCGAAACCACGGTCATCGGCGGGACGAGCGCCGTGGCGCCGCTTTTCGCAGCCTTGCTGGCGCGCATCAACCAGAAGCTCGGCAAGTCGGTGGGCTATCTCAACCCGACGCTGTATCAGCTTCCGGAAAAACAAGTGTTTCACGACATCACCGAGGGCAACAACGACATCGCCAATCGGGCCAGGATCTATCAGGCGGGGCCCGGGTGGGATCCGTGCACCGGGCTCGGCAGCCCCATCGGGGTCCAGCTGCTGCAGGCGCTCGCGCCAAGCGGCGAAGCGCCTCAGCCGTGACGGGCGCGTCGCTTCAGGCAAGGAATACAATTGCGAAAGTTTGCAAGCGATGCTATAGTAGCGCCACGTAGAGATGGCGTCGGCACATGGCGACGCCCGGACGAGCATCCGGGCGCCGCTTGTGTGTATCAGGGCCTGTTGCCAACCACGTCGCCACTTTGATTCTGCGAAGGAGGAGAGAGCAACTTGACCATCACCGCCTCAATCGGATTTCCCCGCATGGGGCCTCGCCGCGAGCTCAAGCGGATGGTGGAACAGTTTTGGCAGGGCAAAATTGGGGAGGACGAGCTCACGTCCCGCGCTGCGGAACTTCGAAAACTGCGCTGGCAGGTGCAGAAGGACCGCGGCGTCGAGTGGATCGTCGCGAACGACTTTTCCTTCTACGATCACGTCCTGGATGCAGCGTGTTTGTTTCAGGCCGTTCCCGAGCGGTTCCGCGCATTGCCGTCGGGATCGCTTCAACAATATTTTGCCATGGCGCGCGGTACGCAGGATGCCACCGCGCTCGAGATGACGAAGTGGTTCGATACCAACTATCACTACCTGGTCCCCGAACTCGAGCCTGATCAGGTATTCGCCCTGGGCGTGAACAAACCGCTCAACGAATATCTGGAGGCGAAGGCGCTGGGCATCGAGACGGTGCCTCAGCTCGTGGGTCCCATCACTTTCCTCAAGCTCGCCAAGGTGGTGGGCGGGGAGGTCGATCCGCTGTCCCTTCTCCCCAACCTCATCCCGGCGTATGAGGCGTGGCTCGCGTCTCTGCACGAGGCGGGGGCCGCGTGGGTGCAGCTGGACGAGCCCGCGCTCGTGCTGGACCTCACCGACGCCGAGCGCCAGGCGTTTGTGGACGCATACGCCGCGCTGGCGAAGGCCGCTCGCCCGAGTATCCTCGTGGCGACGTACTTTGGCTCGCCCGGCGACAATCTGTCCACAGCGCTGGAGCTTCCCGTCGAGGGCTTGCACCTGGATCTCGTCCGCGCCGCAGATGTCTTACAGCAGGTTCACGCTCTCGGCTGGCCGAAGGGGCGGCGCCTGTCGCTCGGCGTGATCGACGGGCGCAACGTCTGGCGGGCCGATCTCGACGCGGCCTTCGCGCACCTGGAGCAGGGCGTGCACCTGGCTGGCGCGGAGCACGTGATGATTGCGCCCTCCTGTTCGCTCCTGCATGTGCCGTGGGACGTGGAACTCGAGACGGACATGGATCCGGAGATCAAGTCGTGGCTCGCGTTCGCGCTGCAGAAGTTGGACGAGATCGCGCTACTGAAGCAGGCGCTTGACGAAGGGCGGTCGGCCGTGGGGGCGCAACTCGAGGCCAATCGCGAACTGCTCGCGTCCAGGCGCGCGTCGGCGCGGTTGAATCGCGAGGACGTGCGCGCGCGGCTCGACGAGGTCAAGACCTGGAAACTCGACCGCCAGTCCCCGCACGCGGCGAGAAAGGAAAAGCAGGCGGCGCGGTTCAAGCTCCCGCTTCTGCCCACCACGACCATCGGCTCGTTCCCACAGACGCAGGCGGTGCGAGACGCCCGCGCAAAGTGGCGCAAGGGCGAGTGGACGACCGACGAGTACGAGGCGTACCTGCGGAGCGAAATCCGGCGGTGGATCGACATTCAGGAGGACATCGGGCTCGACGTGCTCGTGCACGGGGAGTTCGAGCGGACGGACATGGTCGAGTACTTCGGCGAGATGCTCGACGGCTTCGTGTTCACGAAGCACGGGTGGGTGCAGAGCTACGGTTCCCGCTGCGTGAAGCCGCCCATCATCTACGGTGACGTGGCGCGGCCCGAGCCGATGACGGTCCGCTGGAGCACGTACGCGCAGTCACTCACCGAAAAGCCCGTGAAGGGCATGCTCACGGGTCCGGTGACCATTTTGCAGTGGTCGTTCGTGCGCGACGATATTCCGCGCGCGGAGACGTGCCGGCAAATTGCGCTCGCCATTCGTGACGAAGTGCTGGATCTGGAGGCGGCGGGCATCGGCATGATCCAGATTGACGAGCCCGCGCTACGCGAGGGATTGCCGCTGCGGCGCGCGGACTGGGAAGCGTATCTCGGCTGGGCCGTGGAGTGCTTCCGCATTGCGTCGTCTGGCGTGCGCGACGAGACGCAGATTCACACGCACATGTGTTACGCGGAGTTCAACGACATCATGCCGGCCATTCAGGCCATGGATGCGGACGTCATCTCGATTGAGACGTCGAGATCGCACATGGAGCTCCTGAAGGCGTTCGAACACTTCCGCTACGAGAACGACATCGGCCCGGGCGTGTACGACATCCACAGCCCGCGCGTGCCATCGGTCGACGAGATGGTGGAACTGTTGCGCAAGGCGGCGAGCGTGATTCGCCCCGAGCAGCTGTGGGTGAACCCGGACTGCGGTCTGAAGACGCGCGGTGAGCCGGAGACCGCGGCCGCGCTGCGAAACATGGTGGACGCGGCACAGCGCATGCGCGCAAGCTTGTCTCAGCCTGTCAGCTGACGCCGTTTCGGCGGCGCCTGCCTCCGGGGGTATAATGGCGTTGGGCCGATTGTGCCCGCCTGGAACCGGGAGGAGGCCTGCTCAATGGACTGGGGTTTGACCAAGGGCGAGACGGCGCTGTCCGTGCTCGATCTCGTCCCCATCACGGAAGGAAGCACGCCTGCGGAGGCGTTTCAAAGGAGCGCGGCACTGGCACAGCACGCGGAGCGGCTCGGCTACCGGCGATTCTGGGTGGCGGAGCACCACAGCATGCCGGGCATCGCGAGTTCCGCCACGGCCGTCGTGATTGCGTATCTGGCGCAGCACACGCGGACGATTCGCGTCGGCTCGGGCGGGGTCATGCTCCCGAACCACGCGCCGCTCGTGGTGGCGGAGCAGTTCGGGACGCTCGCGTCGATGTTTCCCGGCCGGATCGATCTCGGCCTCGGCCGGGCGCCGGGCACCGACGCTCCGACCATCCGCGCGCTCGGCGGCAATCCGGACCGCCACGGGCACGATTTTCCGGAGCGGCTCGCGGAGCTTATGCGCTATTTCCATCCGCCGGAGGACGAGGCGCGCCGGGTGCACGCCGTGCCCGGCGAAGGGATGGACATCCCCATCTGGCTCTTGGGCTCAAGCGACTTCAGCGCGCGGTTCGCGGCGGAACTCGGCCTGCCGTTCGCGTACGCGAGCCACTTCGCGCCAGATTACCTGATGATTGCCCTCGAGACGTACCGGGCGAACTTCCGCCCTTCGCAATGGCTGAAGGAGCCGTACGCGATGGTCGGCGCGGCGGTGGTGGCGGCGCCGACGGACGAGGAAGCGCGCTTTCTCGCGACTTCCTCGCAGCTTCAGCAGCTTTCGCTCATCCGCGGCAAGCCGTCGCGCCTCAAGCCGCCTGTGGAGCGCGTGCAGGATCTGTGCTCGCCGTACGAGTGGCAGGTCCTTCAGACGCGCGGGCGCCTCGCCATCGTCGGCGGGCCGGACACGGTGCGCAATCGCCTCCGCGCGTTCGTCGAGGCGACGCAGGCGGACGAGGTCATCATCACTTCTCAGATTTACGATCACGCCGCTCGCTTGCAGTCCTTCGAGATCGTCGCGGACGTCATGCGGGCGTGAAAAGGCCCGGGTTCCTGCTCAGGAGCCCGGGCCTTTTCGTATCTGGGCGAACCGCTCACTTGGGCCGCTCAAGCGTGAACACGCGGCCGAGCAGGCTGTAGTCGTTGCCCGCGAGCCGGGCGACGGGCGCCAGTTGATGCGGGTCAATGCGCCCTTCGTGATACAGCGATTCATCGATATGAAAGCGGACGACGCGGCCGATGAGCAGGTCGCAGGCCGGCACGCCACCGCGCCCTCCCAGGGGGAGTGCCTGTTCCAGAACGCACTCCATCCGCACGCGCGCCTCGCGCACCCCAGGGACTTCGATGACCTCGCTTGCGACGGGCGTGAGCCCGGCCAGTTCCACTTCGCTCTGATCCGGTGGCAGCGACGCCGCCGTTTGATTGATGGGTTCGGTGTATGGCTCGCTCACGATGTGGACGACGAACGCGCCTCGATCCATGGCATTGCGCGATGTATCCTTCGGCTTTCCACCCTGGCGCTGAACAGAAACGGAGATCATGGGCGGATCGGACGTGACGACGTTGAAAAAGCTGAACGGAGCCGCGTTCAGCACGCCGTCCTGCGAGAGCGTCGTCACAAACGCGATGGGCCGCGGTATCACGGTGCCAATGAGGAACTTGTAGCACTCGAGCGGCGTCATCTCCTCTGGATTGCGTGACAGCACGTGCATCACCTCTCTCCCAGCTTGCCCTGTCGTCCGGCGAAAGTCAAATACCCGTATGGGTACATGCACATCGAAGAAAGCGATTTCAGATCTGCTTACGTAAGTTTACTTAACAATATTTCTGAAAGTCACGCCGAATCTGTTGAAGTTTCCGAGAGATCGTGATATAGATAGTGACACGAGGTCTCTAGGGTTCCGCCGGCAAGACCGGGTCTGGTCCGAGAGAGGCCAGCTCTCGAGGGGTCGAGAGCCGCACGGAGGGATAAAAGCCCGGGAGGTCCTGCTTTCTTGGGTTTTTGTCCCTTTTTTCGTCCCTTGAGTCGACGATATGAAAGAAAAACTCACATATGCGAGGAGGGCTTCCTGTGGAGGATTCCGTGGCTTTTGTCGAGGCCGCGCGCCTGGAACATCTGGGCTATCGACAGCAGTTGAGCCGGAAACTCAGCTTGCGCGACGTGGTGGGGCTCGCCATCGCCAACGTTTCGCCGACGATGGCGGTCTTGCTCCTGACGTCCGGCGTGTTTTCCATCGGCGGCACCTTTGCCATCGGGGCGGACGTCATTCTGGGCGTCGTCGTCATTCTCATCTCCATGTGCCTCGCGGAACTGGGGTCCATGTTCCCGGTGGCGGGCGGCATGTACTCGCTCGTCCGCTTCGTTCTCCCGGCGCCCCTCGCCTTCGTGACCCTGTTCAATTACCTGATTCAGGGCGTCATCCTGCCGGCGAGCATCGCGCTTGGCATTGGCCAGTTCGTCAAGGACCTGTTTCCTCATGTGCCGCTGTCGGAGCCGATGATTGCGCTCGTCTCCGTGGCGGTCGCCGTGGCGATTGGCGTCGTCCGCGTGGAACTCGGCGCGTACGTGACCATGGCGATGGTGTTCGTGGAGCTGCTCGTGCTGTCGACGGTCACGGTGGCTGCCTGGGTCCACCCGCATCAGTCGCTCTGGGCGGTGACGTTTCACCCTGTGTATCTGGATGGCAGCGCACTGCGGCCCGTGACCGTCGCGATGATGGCGGCGAGTCTCGCGCCGGCCTTTAACATCATCAACGGTTACGACGCGACGCTCGGGTTTGCTGAGGAACTGGTGGGCGGGCCGAAAAAACTTGCGCGCGCCGTCATCACCGCTGCCACGACGGCCGCCATTGCCATTGTCGTCCCGCTCACCTCGGCCGTGGTCACCGCGCCCAACTTGAAGGCGTTCTTCGGCGCCGCGAGTCCCGTCATCTACGCGGTCGAATCGTCCCTCGGCCCGAATTTCCGGATTGTTCTGGATATCGGGGTGTGCATCGCGCTGTTCAACTCCATGCTGGTCTACTTCATGTACTTCGGACGCGTGTTTTACACCACCGGGCGCGACGGCCTGTGGTGGCGATGGGCCAATCGCCGCGTGGGACAGGTGAACCGCTTCAAGGCGCCAGGGCTCTGTGTGCTCCTGCTTGGGCTGCCGACCGCCGTGCTCCTATTCATGAGCCAATTGAACTGGCTCATCATCTTCTCCGGCACGGTCACGACCGTCGTGTACTTCTTCATCGGCCTGGCCGCCATCTGGAGCCGGGTGAAGTTCCGGCATGACCCCCGTCCCTATCGAATGCCTGCATGGCCCATCGCGCCCGTAGTGGTGACCTTGTTCACCGCCTTCGCCATCGTCACGCAGGAGGCGCAATACCTGCTCGGCGAGGCCGTGCTCGCGGCGGCTTCCCTCGCGTGCTACGCGCTGTCGCGCTGGGTTTGGCGATCGCGCCAGGCTGCGGACGGCGAGGCCGAATGGCAGGAGGACGCCGTCAGCGGCTGACGCGAGTCCGAGTCCCACAGTCCAGCCAATTCACGAAGGAGGTCTTCTAGACATGTCCATGGCTCTTTCGTCGTTCACGCCCCTCTACACGCTCTCCATCCCAACGGGCGGCCGCTGGTCCATGCGCATCGGCCGCGGCAAGCGCCTCGTGGTGCGCGCCGAAGGCTCCGGCGCGAACGCCGCCCTGTGGCTCTACCGCGCCGATCATCCCGCGGAGCGCCTGAACGTGCCCGACACGCTTAAGGCCCAGCACACGGCGAAGATCTCGCTGTACGACGTGCTGATGAGCGACGAGGGGCGCGCGATGGCGACCGTCGTGCACGACACGGTCGGCTGGCACGATCCGCTCTCCGGCGTGCAGACGAGGGCGGACGTCGACCGGCGCTATGGCGAGACCAACTTCCAGCGCCATCGCAACGCCATGCTCCGCTCCGGCTACGAAAACGCCGTAAAGGAGCTCGTGCGAAACGGCTTGGACGCGGGCGATCTCGTCCCTCCCGTGAACCTGTTCTCCAAGGTGTGGTGTGACGAATCCGGCCGTATGCACTTCGTCTCGGAGTTTGCCCCGAAGGGAAGCGAAATCGGGCTGCGCATGGAGATGGACGTGATCGCCATTGTGAGCAACACGCCGCATCCGCTCGACCCGCGCAGGCCGTATCCGTCCGTGCCGCTCACCCTCTCGGTCTACCAGGACGAACCGACGGATCCGCGCGATCCGCGCCTCAAGACGGACGAGGCGCGCAGAGCGATGGAAAACACCGTGTGGCAATACGCGCTCTTGCGCTGAACAAGGAGGATGTATATGCCATCTCTTGCGTTTGATCGCGATCGCGACCTGGTCGCAGCCGACACCCGCCTGGT
This sequence comes from Alicyclobacillus mali NBRC 102425, assembly GCF_001570745.1. GTDB lineage: Bacteria > Bacillota > Bacilli > Alicyclobacillales > Alicyclobacillaceae > Alicyclobacillus > Alicyclobacillus mali. The sequence continues at coordinate 58,855 of NZ_BCSG01000014.1, read as the reverse complement.
CCTGCCCAGTGGAGAAGGGTTCATGTGCACGCTCCAGCCGGGCGACGTGCTGCGCATTGTGGATCTCGAGGGCAACCAGGCCGTCGACACGCTGTTTTTTGACGCGGACCGCCCCTATGACCACTACAGCGCTGCGAAGACCATCGCGGCGCAGGGCAACATCTACCTCACCACTGGGTCTGTGCTCCTCACCGAGTCCGGACGGCCGCTCGTGCGGATTGTCGAAGACACCTGCGGCCGGCACGACACGCTGGGCGGCGCGTGTTCGGCCCAGAGCAACACCGTGCGCTACGGCCACGACAAGGTGCACATGCACAACTGCCGCGACACCTTCATGCTGCAGATTGCCATGCACGAGCCGCGCCTCGCGAAGCGCGATCTTGCCCCGAACGTGAACTTCTTCATGAACGTCCCAGTGACGCCCGACGGCGGGCTGGAGTTCGCGGACGGCATCTCGGGCCCGGGCCGCTACGTGGAGATGGAGGCAATGAGCCGGGTCATTGTGCTCATGAGCAACTGCCCGCAACTCAACAACCCATGCAACGCATACAACCCCACGCCGGTCGAGATTGTCATCTGGCGGCGCGGGGTCTGAGTGGAGTCCATTCGGTCAGCTAGGGGGATGCCGATGTTTCGCAAAGTGTTGATCGCCAACCGCGGCGCCATCGCGGTCCGCATCATACGCACGCTCAAGAAGATGGGCATTGCATCGGTGGCCGTGTACACCACGGCGGACGAGGACAGCCTGCACGTCGATCTCGCCGATGAGGCCCTCTGGATTGGCGAGGGGCCGGTGCACGACTCGTATGTCAACGCAGAGAAGATCCTCGACGCGGCAGTTCGGTCGGGCGCGGACGCCATTCACCCCGGCTACGGCTTTCTGAGCGAAAACGCGGCGTTTGCCCGGCAGTGCGCGGAGCGCGGGCTGGTGTTTATCGGGCCGGATCCCGAGCAGATTGAGAAGTTCGGCTACAAACACGTCGCGCGCGACGTGGCGCGGCGGGCGGGGGTTCCGCTCTTGCCGGGGACCGATCTCGTCCGCGACCTTGAAGAACTCCGCCGCGTGTGCACCGACATAGGCTATCCCGTCATCCTGAAGAGCACGGCGGGCGGCGGAGGCATCGGCATGCGCGTGGTGGAGCGCGAAGACGCGCTCGCGGACGCCTTCGAGAGCGTTCGGCGACTGGCGGGTCAGCACTTCCGCGACGACGGCGTGTTTGTGGAGAAGTACGTGCCGCGCGCCCGCCACATCGAGGTCCAGATCTTCGGCAATCGCCAGGGCGAGCTCGTGGCCATCGGCGAACGCGACTGCACGCTGCAGCGGCGCAACCAAAAGGTGGTGGAGGAGTGCCCGGCGCACGTGCTCTCCAATGAGACGCGCCGGCGCCTGCACGAGGCGGCGCTGTCCGTGGCGCGCGCCGTGGGCTATCGGAGCGCCGGAACCGTCGAGTTTTTGTACGATCCGTCGTCCGCGTCATTCTACTTTCTCGAGGTCAACACCCGCCTGCAGGTCGAACACGGCGTCACGGAAGAGGTGTACGGGATCGATCTCGTCGAGTGGATGATCCGGGAGGCGGCGGGGGAGCTCACAGACCTGGGGGCGCGACTGCCTGCGCCCTCGGGCCACAGCATCCAGGTGCGCGTGTACGCGGAGGATCCGGGCCGCGAGTTTCGCCCATGCGCCGGCAGGGTGGACGGCGTGGTGTGGCCCGGTGGCGTGCGCGTGGAGACGTGGATCGACAAGGGCGTGACGGTGAGCCCCTATTACGATCCGCTGCTCGCGAAGATCATCGTGCGCGGAGCTTCGCGCGATGCGGCGGTGCAGGCGCTGCGCGACGCGCTCGCCGAGGCGCGGGTGTACGGTCTGCAGAACAACCTCCGCTACCTGCGCGCCATCGCGGACTCGGACGCGTTCGCGTCGGGCGGCGTGTATACCAAGTGGCTGGAGGGATTTGAGGCGCCGGAGCGCGCGCTGGAGGTACTGGACGGCGGCCTGCAGACGACGATTCAAGACCTTCCAGGGCGGCTCGGCCTGTGGGACGTCGGCGTGCCTCCGTCGGGGCCAATGGACGCGCTGTCCATGCGCATCGGCAACCGCCTGCTCGGCAACCCGGAAGGCGCGCCTGCGCTCGAGTTGACGCTCCGGGGCGGATCGTACGCGTTTCGAGACGACGTCTGGATCTGCCTGACCGGCGCGGACATGCGCGCAGAGCTCGAGGGCCAACCGGTGCCGCGCTATCGCCCAGTGTTTGTTCGCCGGGGACAGGTCCTGCGCTTCGGGGAGTCCACCGAAGGGCTGCGCGCGTATCTGTGTGTGCAAGGCGGGTTCGACGTGGCCCCTGTGCTCGGCAGCGCTTCGACGTTTGCGCTCGGCGGGTTTGGCGGGCATGGAGGTCGAGCGCTCATCGCCGGAGACGTGGTGGGCATCTCGCCCGCGGCGGGCGAGGTGGCGGACGAAGGCGTGGAGCCTCCGTCCTTCGGGCGCATCTGGGAGCTGGGCGTGGTGCCCGGGCCGCACTGCACGCCCGAGTTTTTGCCTCCGTCGTATCTGGAGATGCTCACGTCCACCGACTGGACCGTCCACTTCAACAGCTCGCGCACGGGCATTCGGCTGAGCGGACCGGCGCCCGTGTGGGCGCGCGAGGACGGCGGCGACGCCGGCCTTCACCCGTCCAACCTGCACGACAACCCGTACGCCATCGGGTCGCTCAACCTCACGGGCGATCTCGCCGTCCTTTTGGGCCAGGACGGCCCGAGCCTCGGGGGCTTTGTCTGTCCCGTCACCGCGCCCGCGGCGGAGATGTGGAAAATCGGACAGCTTCGCCCTGGCGACACGGTGCGGTTCCGCCTCGTGAGCCTGGCGCAGGCGCGCGAACTCGACGCCATGCAGGCGCGATGCCTCCAACAACCCGCCCAATTCGGGAAGGCGTATCAACTTCCACTTCCTGAGATGCCGTTTTCGTCCTTCGCGGAGGCGGCCGAAGCCGCGTACCTCGCGCGCGAATCCGAGGGGCACGCATTTCCCGTCTGCGTCCGCGCCGCAGGGGACGAGTACGTCCTCGTCGAATTCGGCGACATGGAACTCGACTTGCGTTATCGGTTCCAGGTGCACCTGCTCATGGAGGCCATTCGCAGCGCCGGCGACATCCCGTGGATCGACCTGACGCCAGGCATCCGATCTCTGCAGATCCACTTCGACCGCTCCCGCATGACGAGCGAAGAGGTGGCGCGCCGCGTCCTCCGCCTCGACGCCCGCGTGCCGGATCTGTCGACCGCCAGGGTGCCGTCGCGCATTGTGCGCATGCCCCTTTCCTTCGACGATCCGTCCGTGCAGCTCGCGATTGAGCGGTACCAGAAGAACGTCCGCCCCGACGCGCCTTGGTGCCCGAGCAATATCGAATTCATGCGGCGGGTGAACGGGCTCGAGCGGATCGAAGATGTGCAGCGGATCGTCTTTGAGGCCAAATACCTGGTGCTGGGGCTCGGCGACGTGTACCTGGGCGCGCCTGCCGCCACGCCGGTCGATCCCAGGCACCGCCTGGTCACGACGAAGTACAACCCGGCGCGCACGTGGACGCCCGAGAACGCGGTCGGCATCGGCGGATCGTACATGTGCATCTACGGCATGGAGAGCCCGGGCGGGTATCAGCTGTTTGGCCGCACGCTGCAGATTTGGAACACGTTCCGGCAGACCAGATCGTTCCGGGACGGGAAGCCGTGGCTGTTGCATTTCTTCGATCAGGTCGAGTTCTACCCGGTCACGCCGGAGGAGCTCGAGGAGATGCGCAAGAAGTTCGTGCGCGGCCGCTACGACATCGAGATTCGAGAGACGGAGTTCGATCTCGGCGCATATCTTGCGTTCCTCGACCAGATTCGAGACGACGCGGCGGGTTTCAAGGCGCGGCAAAAGCAGGCGTTTCACGAGGAGTTGGAGCGGTGGAAGGCCATGGGGCTTGCCGCGTACACGAGCGAGGGCGTGGTCGAGGAAGAGGAGCCTGAGGAGGACGGCCTCACGGTGCTCCGGGCGCAGATGCCGGGAAGTGTGTGGAAGGTGCACGTCCAGCCCGGGCAAACCATTCGGCCGGGCGATACCATCGCCGTGATCGAGAGCATGAAGATGGAGTTTCCGGTGGAGGCCACTTGCGCGGGCGTCGTCCGCACGGTGCACGTGCGCCCGGGTCAGGAGCTCCGGCCCGGCGGGCCGATTGTGGGCATTGAGGAGGTGTCGGCTTGAGCATGACGACCGTGGAGGCGCTTCGGCGCGCATACCGGACCGGGCGGCGGACGCCGGCGGACGTGATCGACGAACTCATTCGTGCGGCGGAGTCGCACGCCGCGTGGAACGTGTGGATCACGCCGCCCTCGTGGGAGAGGATCGAGCCGTATCTCCAGGCGCTCTGCGCAGACGAGATGGATCAAAAGCCGCTCTGGGGCATTCCGTTTGCGGTCAAGGACAACATCGACGTCGCCGGCATGCCGACCACGGCCGCCTGCCCAGCGTTTGCGTACGAGGCGCCGGCGCACGCGGCGGTGGTGGAGCGGCTGATCCGCGCGGGGGCCATTCCGGTCGGGAAGACGAACCTGGACCAGTTCGCGACGGGGCTCATCGGCACGCGCAGCCCGTATGGCGAGGTGGCGAATGCGCGCCATCCGGAGTGGGTGAGCGGCGGATCGTCGAGTGGATCGGCCGTCGCCGTGGCGCTCGGCATGGTGCCGTTTGCGCTCGGGACCGACACGGCGGGTTCCGGGCGCGTGCCGGCGGCCTTGAACGGCGTCATCGGCTACAAGCCCCGCGTCGGCGGCTGGCCGAATGACGGGGTGGTGCCGGCGTGTCGCACGATCGACTGCGTGAGCGTGTTCACGCGATCCGTCGCGGACGCGGCGTGGGTGCAGGCGGTCATCGCGCCCGCGCCTGCCGCGCAGGGCGCGCCGGATCGCGCGGTGGTTCCGAAATCGCTCGTCGCCTGGTTCGGCGCCAAGGCGGACGCGTATCGCAACGCGTGGGCCAGGGCGCTGTCCAAGCTTGAGGACGCCGGCGTCGCCGTGGTGGAGATGGATCTGCCTGAACTGGACGAGGCGAGCGCGATGCTGTACGAGGGCCCCTGGATCGCGGAGCGGTGGGCGAGCCTCGGGGCCTTCGTCGAGGCTCATCCCGACGACGTGCTGCCCGTGACCCGAGCCATCCTCGAGTCCGGCCGGGATCGCCTGGCGAGCGATCTCTTCCGCGCACAGCACCGCCTTTTGGACCTGCGCCGCTCCGTGGAGGAGAAACTGCGCGGCGCTGTGCTCCTCATGCCGACCGTCGGCGGCACCTGGACGCGGGACGAGGCGCGCGCGGATCCCTTTGCCACCAATCGGGCGCTTGGCGCGTACACGCAGCACGCGAACCTGCTCCACTTGGCCGGCTTGTCGATCCCGTGCGGCGAGGCGGATGAACAAATGCCGTTTGGCGTCACGTTGTACGTCCCTGGACAACGGGAGGCCGAGCTTCTGAGCGCGGCGCGCTGGTGGCTTGATCCCGACCAGGATGTGGCGACACGTGAGGACGAGATGGAACTCATCGCGGTCTGCGGCCTGCACATGCGAGGCATGCCGCTGAACGGCGAGTTGGTCGATCTCGGCGGAGAATTCGCTGGTGTTTCCCGCACCGCGCCTTTGTATCGCCTCTACCTGCTGGACACGGATCCGGTGAAGCCCGGACTCGTGCGCGCGGACGGCGGCGCGGAGGTGGAGCTGGAACTCTGGAAGCTGCCGCGGCGCGCGTGGCCAGCGTTCATGCAAAAAGTCAGGCATCCCCTGGCGCTTGGAAAGATCCTGCTTTCCGACGGGCGGGAGGTGACGGGCTTCGTCTGCGAGGAGGGTGCGCCGAAGCGCGAGGACATCACGGTCTACGGAGGTTTCCGGGCGTGGTGCGAGCGCGGCAGGGTGGTCATCTCATAAACGGTCGCGGGGGCGCCGCCTCGGCCCCCGCCCATTCAACCGTTGATGCCGCTCGATTTGGAGAGACCGCGCAGGATGGGTTTGCGGAACAGCACGAAGAGGGCGATCATCGGCAGCGTCGCGAACATCGCGGCGGCGGACAGACCTTGCCAGTTGGACGAATCCTGCGTCAAAAAGGTGGACAACAGCACCTCGATGGGCTGAACCCGAGGGCTCGAGGTGACCATGAGCGGCCAAATTAGGGAGTTCCAGCAGCCGATGAAGATGTAGAGCGCGACGGTGAACAGGATAGGCCTCGACAGCGGCAGGACGATGCGCCACAGGAACGCCAGATGGCCGCAGCCGTCGATCTTTGCGGCGTCGTGGTACTCCCGCGGCAGCGTCAGGAGGTGCTGGCGCAAGAGGAATACACCGAAGATGCTCGCGCCATACGGGATGATCTGCGCGATGCGCGTGTCCACCAGGTGCAGCTTCGCCATCGTCACGAAGTTCGGGATGAGCAGGGCCTGTTCCGGGATCATGAGCACAGCCAGGAGCGCGGTCCACACCACGGCTTTCCCCCGAAACGGGATGTAGACGAGCGCGTACGCGCAGAGCACGGTTGTCGTCAGGGCGATGGCGATGGTCGCGAGGGCGATGACGACGGTGTTGAGGATGGCGAGCATCCACGTGTTCCCCCGCCACGTCTGCACCCATACCGAGAAGTTCCAGTCCGGCACGAGGTGAGGCGGATAGACAAACACGTCCTGCGGCCGATCCAACGACGTGACGAACGAAATGTAAATCGGCAAGAGGAACGCCAGTCCGAGGGCCAAGGCCAAGGCGGCGCGCAACACGTGTCCGATGGTACGCATGTCCATCCTCCTCACGAATTACTGGTAAAACGTCAATCGGTGACCGATCCAGCGCGTCAGGGCGGTGACTGCAAAGATGCAGACCACGAGCATCGCGGCCATGGCGGCAGCGTAAGAGAACTGTCCGTTCGTGAACGCCTGTTGGTAGATGTACAAAAGCGCCGTCAGCGTGGCGTTCTCCGGTCCGCCGCTCGAAAGACTCAGTGCGTAGACCTGGGCAAAGGCCTGCAGAGAGCCGATGGTGGTCATGACGGCGATGAAAAAGAGCGTCGGCGAGATGAGCGGCAGCGTGATGCGAAACAACCGGGTCCAAGGACCCGCGCCGTCCACCCGCGCCGATTCCAACACGCCTTCCGGCAACTGAGACATGGCCGAGAGCAGGATCAGCACGTCGAACCCGATACCGTGCCAAAGCGAATACAGCACGACGGCCGGCATTGCCCAGTGGGGCGAATTCAACCACCCGATGGGCCTCAAGCCGACGTCTCGCAAGAGAGCGTTCAAGATGCCGAAGTTTGGATTGTACATCCAAAGCCAGCCGATGGCCGTGCCGACGGCCGGCGTGACGTACGGGAGCACCACCAACGACTGCGTGAAGCGGAAGAGCCGCCGGTTGGACTGCAGAAGCGCCGCCAGTGCGACGGACAGCACCAGGGTGGAGGGCACCATCATGAGGGCGTACAAGCCTGTGTTGGCCATGGATCGCCAGAAGAGCGGATCGGACAAGGCCGCATGGAAGTTGCTCAGGCCTGCGTAAGCCGTCGTGCCGCCGGGGTGAAAGTTGAGAAACGCCAGCGCAAAGGCGAGCACTGCCGGCGCATAGACGAACGCCACGAGAAACAAAAAGACGGGTGCGAGCAGGCACGCCGCGAGGAGACCTTCCCGCAGGCGGGATGGGCCTGGGGAAGGTTCGGCGACGGTCTGCGCCGTCCAGCGAAGGAACGCGTCGGTCACGGACATGGGCATCAGCTCCTGCGCTCGCCGCTGAGGTATTGATTGCCGACGTTGTTCATGTTCGCAATGGCCTGTTGCGGTGACTCCTGCCCGTTGAGCGCCTTCAGGAGTTCAGTCTGCATGGCCGTCAGCGCGGCGTAGTATTGCGTGGCGTTCGCAGCCGGGTCCGTCAGCCAGGTCGACGGGTTCGTGACAGCGGCCTCCTGGTCGGGGTGCGACGCATAGTACGGCTTTAGCTGGTCTGCCGCGGCTGGCCCAATGGGAAGGTAATTCGCCGCCTGATCCCACTGCGCGTTTGCCGCCGGGCTCACGAGCCAGCGAACGAACGTCCACGCCGCATCCTGCTGGGCTTTGGTTCCCGTGTTCAGAATGGCGAGGCTGTCGCCATCGACGTAGTTGTACGCGCGGCCCGAGGTGCCAGCGGGCGCCGGGGACGCTTTGACTGTGAACTTGCCGCCCACCGACTGCACGTCATAGGTCCACCCTGCGGACGATTCGATGAGAAGTCCAATGTTGCCCGTCCCGAAATCCAATTGGTAGTCGTAGTTTTGCGTGAGGATCATGTCTCCTTGCGAGACGAGATTGTGCAAAAAGGAAAGGGTGGCGACGGCCTGCGGGTTGTTCAGGGCGAACCGCGTCTCGCTGCTGGACGCCCAAATCTTCCCGCCGTTGTCTGCGACCATCGTCAGGAATTGCTCCATGGAGGGGGTCCATGCAATGCCGTGGATGCTTCCGCCGAGCGCTGTGATCTTCCGCGCATCCGCCCCGACCTGCTGCCACGTCTTAGGAGGCGACGAGATGCCGGCCTTCTTGAACAACTCCGCGTTATAGAAGATCACCATATGCCCGTTTTCCTCGAACGGGAGAATGTATTGTTTGCCCGGCTCGATGGCGCGGCCGTTCCAGACAGAGGGATAGAAGAACGAGGCGAGTTGAGCCTTCGTGAAACCGCTCGGCCCGTCGATGTACGGCGTCAGGTTCACGAGGTACCCGTCCGACATGAACTGCTGAGCGGCGTCGAGGTGCGGCATGATCACGTTCGGTGCGTCGCCAGCGGTCATCGCCGCGGTGACGGGCTGAATCTGAGCGTACTTGTCGACTACGGTGACGTGGATGTGGGGATGGGTGGCGTTAAACTCGTCGACGAGGGCGTGCATCTCCTTCTTCAGTGCACCCGAAGGATGCCCGTTCCAAAATGTGATCTGAACCACGCCGTCTGTGCTGGCCGTTTCCGCAGGTGCCACGCGAACCGCGGTCTGCGCGTGCGCGCGCTCCAGCGCGATACCGGTTCCCGCGCCTGCCAAAATCGCGGCGAATGCGGTGCCGAAAACCCAGCTTCGTCTCACGCAAATTCTCCCCCTTGAATGCCCGAATATTGGGTCAAGACCATCTTGAGATGCGGGTTTGAAGGGAGGCTTGTGTTTTTGTGAAGCGCTTGTAAGAAGTCTGTATCTTTTGTTTATGGTCCGCTGGGCTATCGAGTTGGACCTCGGGGGTGACGCATGCGCCCTTGTTCTGGGCATGCTAAGCGAGCGAGGGGGGAGCAGGCGGTGAAGAAGGATATTCAGTCCACGAAAGAGCAGACACCCATCACGGAAGCCCAGAACGCCATCGCGCAGGCGGAGCGCGCGGCGAAGCAGGCGCTTTCGCACACCAACCGAACAAACCTCATGTCCGCCAAAGAAGCGTTCATGCAAGCGGAGCGGGCCGTCGAAGGAGCGGGCGGATCGTCGAATCCCCAGGCCGTGGCCGGTCTTCACGACCACCTGAACCGCGTCCGCGCGGCGCTTGAAGATGCAGAAGCGCAGCAACCGTGAGGCGAAGGCTTCACGGTTGCTTCATTTTTCGCGATGCAGTCATACCGGATGGACGGCGCTTTACCAAAAGCGGATGGGACTCGATGTGCCTGTAATCGCGCGTCAAATACAGGGCGGCAAAGGCAACTGCCACACCCACGCCGCAGGCGAGCAGGAGCACGTCTGGCGCCACGCCCTGCTGCAGGATCCACGAGGACAGCGCGTAACTGATGGGCGTGAACCCGACGCTGACGAGCATGAGGACCGACATCACGCGGCCGAGCTTTTCTTCGGGGATACTGCTCTGCAAAAAGGCGAGGAACGGAATGTTGACAATGCTCATCAGGATGCCCACAAGGCCGAGCGCCGCCATGCCCTCGATGCGTATCTGCCAATAACCCACCGTCGCCATGGCCAGGCCCATGAGCGCGCCGCACATGCCAATCCAAATGAGCTTGCCCTGAAATCCGCGCAGAAGCGCCACAATCACGCCGCCGACAATGGATCCGACGCCGAGCGCAGACTGGTATTCGCCAAGGACAGCGCCTGTCCATCCTCTGCTCCGGATCATCACCGGAACCCCGATGCTCAGAGGGCCGATGCAGAACAGATTCACGACCAAGCTCAGGCACATGACGATGAGCAGCAGTCGGATTCGCGCGACGAACCTGAGTCCATCGGCGACGTCGCGGAGAACGGACGACACGCCCTGCGCAGGTTCCTCGAGACCGCCGTGCGCGCGAAGGCGGATCCAGAACATCGTGACCGCCGCGATCGTGAACACGAGCGCCACCACCAAGAACATGAGCCGGTAGTCGCGTTGCGCCAAGAGCACAGCGGCCAGCATCGGCCCGACCACGGTGCTCGCCTGTTGCACGGTCTGGACGATGCTGGAGGCCTGTGCAACGTGCTCCTCTGCGACGGCGGTCTGCACAATGGACGAAGTCGCGGGATAATAGAACGAGTCGATCACGCCGAACAGCACCGCCATCAGGTCGATGGCCCAAAGAGGCGCACGCGGGCCGAAAAGCGCGATGCGAACCGCGAAGGCCACAAGGACCGCCGCCCGGGCGGCGAGCGAGATGCCCATGATCCACTTGCGGCTGAACCTGTCTGCAATGGCGCCGCCAATCAACATGAACACCACGCGGGGAATCGAGGCGAGCGTCATGGTGGTGCCAAGCGCGAGCTGAGAGCCAGTGATGGTCAACGTGTACCAACTCAAGATGGTGAAGTACGCGTTGTCGCCGCCCACGGAAAACAGCGACCCAAGGACCAGAATCCACAGATTTCGCTCGCGCACAAGCCGCTTGTCCAAATTCAGCAACGCTTTTGCACCACCTTGCCGCTGGATCACTCTCCCTTCTAAATATACACATCTGCCCCCACACATCCAACCACTCTTTGGTCATGCGTGATGGGTACGCTCACTGTGATGCAACGTCTGCGGCTCTGCGCGGAGACGTAGGGCGCAGATATGTACGCTTCTCCTGCCAAGGCAGCTGTGAACCACGGTCTCTGAGAGGCGTTCAACAATCCGGCCGGCGGATCCGAGAACACGAACGATCCGTCCGCGCGATTCAACCAGATGGATCCCAGGCTGTGCTTTGCCTTCAGCTCGAGAAGCATTTGTTTCACCGATGCTCGCTCCAGGTCCGCGGCGTGAAGGCGGGAACACGCGGCCTTCAGTTCGCCTTTCAGCGCTTCCAAGGACTCGGTGTCCACGGTCGCCGCCGCTTCGGGCACAAACGCCTGAAATTCTGCGATCTCGCCCGCCAGCTCGTCAGCCGTCTCGCGAAGATGGGAAGAGACCTGTGTCAACGCGTCGATCTGTTGGCGAGTGGCTGCGTTCTCCGCCATCAGCGAGACGAGATCGTCCGTGGCGTTGCGCATCGACACCTGCGCCTGCCGGACGCCGCGCTCGGCGTCGTCCAGATGGCGAAATGCGCGCTCCGCGTCCGTGCGCGCCTGTTGAGCGTCTGATGCCATCTCAGCCACCTCTTGGCGCGTGGCGGCAAAGAAGTCATTGATAGCGTGCAGAGCGGCCACCCCGAGATGGGAAGCCGACTGAGCCTCGGCGCCGATGGCGGCGAGTCCGTCGACCTGGGCGCGGATGTCCGCGAAGTTGTTTGAACTGTGTCGGAGTGCATCCTTCGCCTGATCCGCCAGTCGGCGCACTTCGTCCGCGATCACGGCGAATCCGCGGCCGTGATGCCCCGCGTGCGCCGCTTCGATCGTTGCGTTCAGTGCGATGAGAGAGGTCTGCTCGCTCATGCTGCGGATGGCCTCGTGCACAGCGCGGATGCGGTCCAGGCCCGCGACCATCTCCGCGACGCGCGCGTTGTTCTCCTCAATGGCAGCGGACAGCTTGCGAACGGTTTGCATGGCTTCCCGGACGCGCTCCACCAGTGCAGGGACGCGATCCTCCAGTTCTTCCGCGCGGCGCGCAATGCGCTCCATGGAAGATTGAGCGCCTGAGAACGTTTTTAACGCGGCTTGAACGTGCGCGGCGGATCTGTCCAGTTCGTCCACGGCGAGCGTTGCCCGCTGGCATGTGCGGACTTCCGTGGATTCTGTGCGCTCTGCGAGTCCGACGAGTTCACGAACCGACTGCGACAGGAAGGCCGTGGTGGCGTCCAGCCTGTCCGCCGTCACGCAGATGGCCGCCAGGAGCTCCTGGATGAGCGGGAGGTGAGCAGGCGGTTCGCCGCTCACATCTCTGTGGCGTCGAAGCAGCGTCCACAAGGCGACCAACTCCTGCGTCTATGTCATGTACAATTCCATTATGGGGTGAATTTTCGGCGCTGATCAAGGTTTTATGGTAGATAAAGTGACATAACGGCGAGCGGAGTCCGCTCGCCGTCCGCGATTCAGACGGGCAGTTCTACGCGCAGCTGTTCAAGCAACCCGCGGTCGATCTCCATCCTCGCCGTCTTGAGTGGGTCGACGACTTGGCAGATGCGGAGCCGGCCGGATGCACTTAGCAGCATCGTGGCATCGGCGAGATGAAGGTGCGCGGCGGCCGCGAGCCAGGTGGCGGCCCGCTCGGTTGCCAATTCCGCCGCGGCGTCGAGGGTGTCCGCGGAGGCGATGACGCTGACGTCATCCGCGGAAATCACCATGGGTGCCGGGCAAGCCGCATCGCGTATCACCTCAAGGCGAACTGTCACACGGCCTGCGATCTCGACGCCGGACACGCCGACCTCGCCGTCGCCCATCGCTGCGTGGAGATCGCCGAGCGCAAACAGGGCGCCTTGAACGGAGACGGGGAGCAACAGCACGGCGCCAGGCGCGATGCGCGTGCAATCCATGTTGCCGCCGTGATCGCCAGGGGTGCCACACGGGACCTCGCCATCCGCGGGAGCCACGCCGATGACGCCGATCATCGGCCGCAGCGGCGCGCGCACCCCGCCGGGCAGGACGACTTGACCGTGTTCGATCTCGACGAACCGAATGGCGTTCTCGGCGAGGTGACCACCCATCACGCCGAGGCCCGGGCCGGTGGTCATGATGCCGCGCTTCGCGAGCTTGATGTCCAGAACGTGCACGGCCAGTACATCTCCCGGCATGGCTCCCTGCACGTGGATGGGGCCGGTGGCTGGATTGATGCGGTTCCAGTCGAGCGTGCCAAAGTCCTGGTCCTCTCGCTCGATTTGATTCTCGAAACAGTCGCACGTCTCGATTTGCACCACCGCGCCAGCGGGGACGGACAGGGCGGGGGGATGGTACGAGGCGAACGAATAGACGATGTGCGTGGGATCAAGCGTGTAGATGGGGGCGGACATAGGCTTCCTCCTCTGAAAAGGCTAGTCCTCTTCGGACGTGACGATGCATGTCTTTGACATCTGGGCCTTCTTCACCTGCGGCCATCGCGAAATGAGCAGCATACTAACGCCGAAGGGGGGATGACGGTGTCGAACAGCCGACACGAATCGAAGCCGCTGCATAACGACGCCAACAAGACGCTGCCGACGGAAGAGCGCGAAGAGCGCATTCCGGGCGAGAAGTTGCGAACGAAGCTCGGGAAAAAGAAGTGAATGCAGGCGCGTGGGGGGCGCGAGCGTCCCTCACGCGCTTTGCCTTTTTCACGAGCTGAGACCGGGAGCAGGGATCGGACGACGACCTGGCGAAAGGATGCAGGGTGTACCTCAGAATGGAGCGCGGCGGACGCTGCGAGGGTGAGTGGCGCGATGGCGGAGAAACGTCTGGTAGTGCTTGGCTGTGCCCTGTATCTGGCCCTCGTCGCATCGGTGGCCGCGTTCGTCTACCGCTGGAATCTGCCCGCGCCCATCCGGCGGGATCGCGTGGTTCGGCTGGCGAGTCCGGCGCTTCCGTCGCCACGGCTTGACGAGCCGATCTTCGGCGCTCCGCTGTACAGACCGCCCCAACCGCCATCTGGCATGCGCCTGTCTGTCATCCGCGAGCCCAACTTCACGGCATACGCGCTTTGGGTGCGGGATCCGCGGCGCGTCGAAATCGTGGAGACGCGCTATCCGGGCGACGTGGGCGAAACGGTCGAACAGTTCGTGAACGACTGGCACGCGGTTGCGGGCGTAAACGGCGGGTCGTTCACGGACACCAACTGGCAAGGGACAGGAGGGCTCGTGCAGGGCATCGTCATCAGCAACGGGCGGATTCTCCAGCGCGCGAGCGGTCCCGAAAGCATCATCGGTTTCACGGCGGACGGACGCCTCATCTCAGGCACTTACACGCTCGCCGAATTGCGGGCGATGGGGGTGACGCAGGCCCTGATGTTCGGCCCGACGCTCGTGGACCATGGCGTGGACCAGATCCAGGGCGCAGGCGACTGGGGCTATGCGCCGCGGACGGCGATAGGGCAGACGGCGAATGGGACGGTCATCCTCATGGTGACGGACGGCCGCGAACTGACAGGGCCCGCGGACATCGGCGCGAGCCTTGGTGACATCGCGCGCCTCATGATTTCGCTCGGGGCCGTCACGGCGGCCAATCTGGACGGCGGTTCGTCCGCGACGCTGGTCTACGATGGACACCTGATCAATCAGCCCACGGACATCCTGGGCGAGCGATACATCGGTACGGCCGTGCTGGTCAAATAGCGCGAAAGAGGTAGACGTGTGAAGCTGAAGCGGCTTGGCATCTACGCGACGATTCTGGCGGGGACCGCTGCTTTTCTGTGGGGAGCGAAGGAAGCCGCGCGTCTGCAGCCTGCGCCCGTCGATTGGCACACGGTGGTGGTTCGAGAGCCGGTGCCAGAACCGATTTTGCGGGCGCACCTGGACGCCCGAGGCCCCGAACTGACGCGCTCGCGGGCGTGGGATCCGAGTCCTTCTCGCGTCGCGGCGTTTGCCGTGGAGCCGAAGGGCGAGCTTGTGGTGTTTGGCCTGCGCACGGGGAACAGCGTGGCCAGCCTTCATATTTCATCAGGCGTGGCAAGCGCGGCGTGGGTCAGTGACCGGCTCATGCTCATCCTCACGGGCGGCGGGCAACTCGAGACGTACGACGTTTGGAATCACGTCATGAGGCCTATTGCGTGGCTTCACCCGCCGGCAGGCATGGCGTGGCAAGCCATGGCCTGGAGCGGCTACACGAACGATCTGTACGTCCTGTTCTCCGGCCCGTGGAGCAATGAGGTCTACTACTTTGACACGAATGAGCACATGTACGTGGAATCGCTCGCCAACCTCTCCATCCGCCAAGCCTACGATGCCGCAACGGCTCTCACGCTGTATCTCGTCGACGCGCAGCATCGCCTGTGGGCGGATCGCGGCGGGCTGCTTCGCCCGTTGGCGTCTCGGGTGGCGCTGATTCGCGGCGCGGGAAACACCGTTTACTGTGCCGAGCTGAATGGAGGCGGGGAGGCTGTTGCCGTCCGCTCGTTTGACGGTCGCACTTGGACGACGTTGTGCCGATTGCCCTCGCCAGTGCCCGCCTCGAGCTTGGTGATCGATCACGCCGGCCACGTCTACATCGTGAACCGGCGCTTCATTGAGGACGCCTCGGGACGGGTGGTCCTTGCGCCGCAGGGCGCGTTTTTTCTCGCCTCGCAGAGCGCCGACGCGGTGCTGGTTGTCCGCGCAAACACGTACGGGGTCGTGATGGATTGAGTTTGGCGTGATCGAACCATTTGCATGATGGGACGCTCGCCCACAGCTGCGGTCGCGGATGCATGTGCGAAGTTCTCGATGTGAAGCTGATATGGATATCGTATAATGTTGGGCGACTGCCGAGGCGGCCTTTCGCGTAGCTTCGGACATGACAGAGCAGGGAAGTGGCAACGTGGAACAGCGACAACCGATGGAAGAGAGGCCGAAGCGCAACTGGTTCTCTGGGCTGTTTTTGCCCATCCTGATTGGCGTGGCCATCGCCATGGCGCTTCGGATGTGGGTGGTAAGCCCCGCGCGTGTGCCGTCTGCTTCGATGTACCCCACCATCCCTGCGACGAGCTCCCGCAATTTCGCATACGTGATCGTCAACAAACTGGCGACGGAGCTTTGGCCCATTCACCGCGGGGAGGTCGTCGTGTTTCATTGGCCGGATGATCCGAGCGAACTGTTTGTGAAGCGCGTGATCGGCATGCCTGGCGACACGGTGACCGTGACCTCGAATGCCGTGTACATCAACGGCAAGAAGCTGGTCGAGAACAATCCGGATATTTCGAAGTACAACGGCACGGTCGTCGGGACCTGGAAGGTGCCGCCCGGATGCTACTTCATGCTTGGCGACAACCGGCCCATCTCCGACGACAGCAGGCTCTGGGTACACAAGTTCGTGCCGCGCTCCATGATTGTGGGCGAGGCGGAATTTGTGGTCTATCCGTTCAACAAAATGAGCGTCATCTCTCAACACGTCTGAGAGGAGTGAGCGCAGATGCAGTATGTGCGCCTCGGCAAGACGGGGCTCGAGGTTTCTCGCATTTGCCTCGGATGCATGAGCTATGGGGATCCGGAGCGGGGCACGCACTCCTGGGTGCTGCGCGAGGAAGAAGCGCGCCCGTTCCTTCGCAAGGCGCTCGATCTCGGCATCAACTTCTTCGATACGGCAAACGTGTACTCGCTCGGCGCCAGTGAGGAGATCCTCGGCCGCGCGCTGCGCGATTTCGTCAGGCGGGAAGAGGTCGTGATCGCCACGAAGGTGCACGGGCGCATGCGGCCCGGGCCGAACGGCGGCGGACTGTCGCGCAAGCATCTCCTGGAGGAGATTGATAACAGCCTGCGCCGCCTCGGCACGGATTACGTGGATCTGTACCAGATCCATCGGTTTGATCCGAACACGCCGGTCGAGGAGACGATGGAGGCGGTGCACGACGTCGTGAAGGCGGGCAAGGCGCGCTACATCGGTGCCTCGTCGATGTACGCGCGGCAGTTCATGAAGCTTCAGCACGCGGCCGAATTGCACGGATGGACGAAGTTTGTATCGATGCAGAACTACTACAATCTCCTTTACCGCGAGGAGGAGCGGGAGATGATGCCGCTCTGCCAGGAGGATGGCATCGGCGTCATTCCGTGGAGCCCGCTCGCGCGCGGCCGGCTGACGCGGGACTGGGATACGCGCACGGCGAGATCGGAGACGGACGAATTCGGCCGCAAGCTGTACGCGCTCACGGAGGAGAGCGATCGGCGCATCGTCGAGCGGGTCAAGGCCGTGGCGGAACAGCGCGGCGTGCCGATGGCGCAGGTGGCGCTGGCCTGGGTGCTGTCGAAGCCGTTCGTGACGGCGCCCATCATCGGCGCGACGAAGCTCCATCACCTGGAGGACGCTGTGGCGGCGCTCGAGCTTCAGCTGACGCAGGACGAGATCGCCGAGCTCGAGGAGAACTACGTGCCGCATCCGGTCCTGGGTCACCAGTGATGGGCTAGATTCATCAGGTTCGGTTAAAAGGAGCGCGGTGGAGGATGTCCGTGGAACTGGAAAACAAGGAGGCGCTCCTCGAAGAGGGCTCGCGCTGCGCGAACCGCCGGACGTTCGCCATCATCTCGCACCCGGATGCGGGAAAGACGACGTTGACCGAGAAGCTGCTGTTGTTCGGCGGCGCTATCCGCGAGGCGGGCGCAGTGAAGGGGCGGAAGGCGCGGAGGCACGCGACGAGCGACTGGATGGAGATTGAGAAGCAGCGCGGCATCTCGGTCACGTCGACCGTGCTGCAGTTCGATTACATGGGGTGTCGTCTGAATCTGCTCGACACGCCGGGCCACGAAGACTTCAGCGAGGACACGTACCGGACACTCGCGGCGGCGGACAGCGCGGTGATGCTCATTGACGCGGCGAAGGGCGTGGAGCCGCAGACCATCAAGCTGTTCGAGGTCTGCCGGATGCGCGGCATTCCCATTTTCACCTTCGTCAATAAGCTGGACCGCCACGGCAAGGATCCGTTCGAACTGATGGAGGAAATTGAGCGCGTGCTCGGGATCCGCTCCTGTCCGGTGACTTGGCCCATCGGCATGGGACCCGATTTTCAGGGCATCTATCACCGCATGGAAGGGCGGTTCGAGCGCTTCACGAGCCGAGCGGACGAGACGCGCGTACCGGTGCCGGACCTGAACGATCCAGCCCTAGCCGACGAGCTCGGCGAAGTCCTCTGGCAGAAGCTCAAGGACGACATCGAACTGCTCGATGTCGCGGGCGACTCGTTTGATGCGGATCTCGTCCGCCAGGGCAAGCTGACGCCGATGTACTTCGGCAGTGCGATCGCCAACTTCGGCGTCGCGTCGTTCCTTGAATCGTTCATTCAGCTCGCGCCCGCACCCGGCCCGCGGGAGAGCAGTGTCGGCTTGGTCCGCCCGGACGATCCCGTCTTCACGGGCTTCGTCTTCAAAATTCAGGCGAACATGAATCCCGCTCATCGGGATCGCGTCGCGTTTGTCCGGATCTGCTCGGGCAAGTTCGCGCGCGGCATGAGCGTGACGCACGTCCGCACGGGCAAGCGCCTTGCGCTCACGCAGCCGCAGCAGTTCTTCGGCCAGGAGCGCGAGACCGTCGACGAGGCGTACGCGGGCGACATCATCGGCATTCACGATCCCGGGCTGTTCCGCATCGGCGACACGCTCGTCGAGCGAGGCAGTCTGGAATTCCCGCCGCTGCCCTCGTTTTCGCCAGAGCACTTTGCGCGGGTGTCCGTGCCGAACGCGATGAAATACAAGCAGTTTCACAAGGGAATTGCCGAGTTGACCGAGGAGGGCGCCGTGCAGGTGTTTCGCCAGGCCAACCGCACCGAGGACCTGATCCTCGGCGCCGTCGGCCAGCTTCAGTTCGACGTTTTTGTCCACCGCATGAAGCACGAGTACAGCGTCGACGTCGAGATGATCCGATTGCCGTATCAGTTCGCACGGTGGCTGGAGTCCGACGAACCCCTCGAACAACTCCAGTTCGATCGATACGCGACGCTCATCGTGCGCGATCGCGACGGGCGCACGGTGCTCTTGTTCCAGACGGAGTTCGCCATGCAGTGGCTGCTCGACAAAAACCCGAATGTGCGCCTGCACAAGACGTCGTTTGAACTGGACGCGTCCCGAAGGCGCTCGAAGGAGTGAGACGCGTGCCGACGGCGGCCTACATGACCTACTCACAACTCGTCCAACGCCTGCGCCAACTCGCCGACCTGGCGCCGGATCTCGTTCGTCTCGAGGTCATTGGGAAGAGCCGACTCGGGCGAGACCTATTTGCCGTTGCGCTGACGGACGCGGTGACGGGATCGGCCCTCGACAAGCCGGCCGTCCTGGTCGACGGCAACATTCACGCGGGCGAGGTGTGCGCGTCGAGTGCCGTCGTGTATTGGATCGAGCGCCTGGTTGAAGAGCGGGAGCGCGATCCGGCCGTGCGCGAGTTGCTTCGGACGCGCACCGTCTACGCCATCCCGCGCATTGCGGTCGACGGCGCGGAGGTGTATCTCACCACGCCCGCCAGGCTTCGCTCGAGTCCGCACCTGTACCCGCACACGTCGCCACCCGACGGTTTTGTCGAGGACGATGTCAACGGCGACGGGCGCATTCTGTGGATGCGCGTGCCGGCGGAGGACGGGGCCTACGCTGTGGACGAGATCGACCCGCGCGTGATGCGCCCGCGGCAGCCCGGTGAGATAGGCGGCGTGTACTACCATCTCTTCCCCGAGGGCCGGGTCGTGCGGACGTCACAAGGCGGGGCGCGACCGGCTGCTTCGTCCGCGCGGGACGCGCGCCTGCACGGCATGGACTTCAACCGGAATTTTCCCATTCGCTGGGCGGGGGAGAGCGGCCAGCCGGGGGCGGGGCCGTTTCCGCTTTCTGAGCCGGAGTTGCGGGCGCTCGCGGACTTCGTCCAGGCACATCCGAACATCGCCGCGTACGCCGCGTTGCACACCTCGGGCGGCGTCATCCTGCGTCAGCCCTCGACCGGCGACGATACAGTCTTGTCTCCGCTCGATCGCGCGCTCTTTACGGAGGTCGCCCGGATGGGTGAGCGGGAGACGGGGTACTTCTCGGGCTCCAACTACGAGAAATTTGCGACGGGCCACGAGGCCGTCCTCATGCCCGGCGCGGCGGACGACTGGATGTATGATCACCTGGGCGTGCTCAGTTTTACGGTGGAACTCTGGGATTTGCGCCGGCGCGCTGGGGCGCGAGGGTACGGCGAGATCGGCATGCGCAGGATGATGTCGCTGACGGTGGAGGAGCGGCTCGAGGATGAGCGCAAGGTCGTCGACTACGTGGCTCGCGAGTTTCCCGATGCGTATACGCCTTGGACGCCGTTTGACCATCCCGATTTCGGGCGCGTGGAGATTGGCGGCTTGGATCCCAAGTTCGTGATTCAGAATCCGCCGCCCGCGTTGCTAGAAGAAGAATGCGATCGCGTCGGCCGGTTTCTCACGCGGCTGGGCCTGACGACGGCGCGACTTGTCGTGACGGGCCTGTCCGTGGAACCCGTTGCGGTGGGCGTGTACCGCGTGATGGCGGAAGTGGCGAACGCGGGCTTTTTGCCGACGGCGAGCACGAAGAAGGGGAAAGAACTCGCCCTGGAGGGCGTCCGCGTGGAACTGCGCGGGGCATCGGAGGTCCTCGCAGGTAGCTCACCGTGTGAGCTGGATCACCTCGATGGATATGGATACCATGGCACATGGCGACTTCCGGCGCATCAGCGGGCGCACGTGGAGTGGGTCGTTCGCGGGGCACCAGGGGATGTCCTCGAGATTCGTTTTTGCGCGCCGCGGGCGGGGATGGCGACCGCGAGCATCGCGCTCCCGTGACGCGCGCCAGGGTTGTTTTGGAATACAATCTATTCTACCCATTCTGCGAAGTGGAGAGGCTTGCGTCAGCGAACCTCTCCACTTCGCGTTTCTAGTGGATATTTCCTATGGATTCTGATAAGATGGAGGAAGAGGTAGGGAGAGAACCGGTGCGCGGTTGGGCCCTACCGACAGAGTGGAGTGGGCAAACCAGAAAGTGCGACCGCGTCAGCCGTGCGTTGGCTGGCCCAGAGCGCAGAGCGTCGGGAGGTGGGAACGGCGTTGCGAGAAGATCGCTATGGGATTACAATATTAGCAGCCGACTTCAACGAGTGCTAACAGGGTCTTGCCCTCTCGCACACCATAACGTTCCACCGCGGTGTGTCCGTGATCTGCTCTCCCTGCGCTTCCTCTAGCCAACGAGCCGCAGGTACTCGCGCGCAGTAACGTGTTGGAAACCGTCGCGAATCGGAGCCAGACAGCACACAGGAGGTGGTGCGTACATGACGTTGGAAATCGGATATGTCAGCACCTATGTCCCCCGGAAATGCGGACTTGCCACATACACCCATCATTTGCGTCAGAGCGTTCGCCGGGCAGCGGGATCATCCGCGGCCGACCAGGTCATCGCCATGTTGGCCCCGGATGAGGACGTGAAGGACTACAACCGCTCGTATTGGTTTCTTCGCCGAGATGAACGCCGGGATTATGCGCGCATCGCGCGGCGGGTGAACGAAAGCCGAATCGGTGTGGTTTCCCTGCAGCACGAGTTCGGCATCTTTGGCGGCGAAGCAGGGGCATACATCCTCGACTTCATCGACGCGCTCGACAAACCGCTTGTGACGACCTTTCATACCGTGTTCCAAAAGCCCATGTCGCCGTATCGCGAAGTGCAGAACGAGATTGCCGAACGAAGCGATGGCATCGTGGTGATGAATCGCCAGGCTATCGATTACCTCGTGGACGCATTCGGTATTTCGCCGACTAAAATCCACTATCTCCCGCACGGGACGCCGGTGCGCCCTGTGACGCCGCGGGCCGATTTGCGCAAGCAGTTCGGCTGGCAGGACCGAGCTGTCATTGTCACCTTTGGTTTGCTCGGCCCGAGCAAGGGCATTGAGTTCATGCTGGACGCGATGCCCGATATCGTGCGAGAGGTTCCCAACGCGCTGTACGTGATCGCCGGGCAGACACACCCCGAGATTGTCAAGCGCGAGGGCGAGGCGTACCGCGAGACGCTGATGCAGCGCGTCCATGAGCTCCATTTGGACGATCACGTCGTGATGCTGAACCAGTACATGTCCGAATCGGATATCGTGAATCTCATCACGGCGGCAGATCTCTACGTCACGCCCTACCCGAACATGGAGCAGATCACGAGCGGGACGCTGGCCTATGCGGTGGGCATAGGGCAGATCGTGCTGACGACACCGTACGCGTATGCGCGAGACCTGCTGAAGGACGTGCCAGAGCTGCTCGTGCCACACGGGGACAAGCGCAGGTGGGCGGATCGGGCTGTGGAGATCCTGAACAACCCCGATGCCCGCGCGAAATACGCGGAGCGAATTTCGGCGATTGGGGCAGATATGACATGGCCGCGCGTGGGCGAGCGCCATTGGCAGTTGTTCCAAGACGTCGCCCTGCGAGCTCGCCACCGCGCATCGGGGGTGAAGGGATTTGCGGTCATCGCACACTGATGGGCTGCCGGTTTCGCTGGATCACCTGCGCCGGATGACAGACGACACAGGGCTCATCGAGCACGCAATTGGCCGCATTCCCCGTCGCCAGGAAGGGTACTCCACCGATGACAACGCGCGGGCCCTCTGGCTCGCGTACGAGTGGCTCCGCCATGCCCGCGAGCGGGGCCTGGAGGCGGACGCGGCCGATCTCGCGCGGCTCATCGACATCTATTTCGCGTTCATGGCCTGGGTCCAGAAGCCAGACGGCTGGTTTCACAACAACGTGTCGTACGACCGCCGTTTTGAGCTGGAGGTCCCGTCGGACGACTGCCAAGGTCGGTCCGTGTACGCACTCGCGGTGGGCATGTGCGAGGAGCGCGATCCGGCTCGGCTGACGGCCTACGCGCAAGTGCTTCGCCGGGGGCTGGAGGCAGCTTTCGCGCTGTCGCACACGCGCGGCGTTGCCCACGTCGTGGCGACCGCCGCAAAGCTGTTGCGCCACGCGCAGCGGACCGAGCTTGCGGAAGACGTGGTGCCCGACTTCTGGGCCTTTGTCCGCCAGCGCCTGCCGGGCGTCGTAGAGCGAGGCGCGCGCGATCTCGTCCTTCGCTTCGAGGCACACGCGCGCAGCGACTGGCCTTGGTTTGAGGACCGCATGACGTACGACAACGCGGTTATGCCGTGGGCGCTATTCGAAGCCTATGCCCTCACCGGTGAGGCGCGATGGAGAGAAGTCGCGGAAGCCGCGCTCGACGGGCTTCTCGCTCGCATGCGGGCGCCCGAGGGCTGGCTTCGGCCCATTGGCAACCGCGGCTTCGCGGCACCTGGCTTCACCGCCATGTGGGACCAGCAGCCGCTGGAAATTGCCCAGCTCGCCGTCGCATGCGAGGCGGCCTGGCGCACGACAGGTGACACGGCCTATCGCCGGCTGGTGGCTGAGTGCCAGCGCTGGTTCTACGGTGAAAACGACAAACGGGTGCCCATGGCCGATCCGGCCGACGGCAGTTGCTGCGACGGCCTGACGCCGCAGGGGCCCAACCTGAACCGCGGTGCAGAGTCCACCTGGTCCTACCTCATCACCGAGGCGCACGTCGAACGGGCCTTTGCCGATGATCTCGACGCCGCGCGGGCGTGTGGCGCTTGTGTCGGTGCGCTGCGCAAGGCGCTTGCGCCTGCACGCGCGCAGCGCGCGTTCGGAGGCTTTCACCGCTGATCTCTCATGCGCCGGCCAGCCTCACAGTGGGGCGAGGCCGGCGTTTCCGTTTTCCTTCATCCGCTTGTACCAGCCGAGAAAGGCATTCTCAACGGCGGTTCGCATCTTGGGTTCGGAAAACTCGCCGTGATAGAGCTGCTCCTCGTCTCTCCAGTCCGCCCACAGGCCGTTTTCGCCCGGAGCCTGTGTCCAGAAGTCGTCCTTCGCCCGCACGTCGAACACGCCATTCTTGTACTTCGCCACCACTTTGAGGCGCGGGCTGTAGAAGTGTGAATTCACGAAGGCCACCACGAGCTCGACGGACTCGGTGGTCACCACCTTCGCCTCCAAGGCGGAATCGCCCTCATGAATGGATTTGGCGATCTCGTTGAACAGCCGAACGGCCTCTTCTTTGCACTCGGTGTCGCTCATCACCACGTGCGTCCTGACGTTGATGGCGTCTCCACGCTCGCGGATGCGCGTCATCTCATGGTGAAATGCGTCCATCCCATCGCATCCTTTCCGCACGCTCTTGAACACATCCTCTCCTGCGTTCAGCGTTTCATGCGCCTGCTCGACCGCGATTGGTGTACAATGAAGGCGTTGTCATTCGCTTGGCAGGAGTGGTTGCACTTCGGTTGTGAATGGGAGGCATGTTTGCGATGCGCGTCGTCATCACCGGAGGAAGTGGCCTGTTGGGCCCGTGGGTCATTCGCGAGTTTCTAAGCGCGGGCTACGACGTGTTGAACGTCGACACGCGTCCTCTCGCTGAGGAACTTTGCCCCACTCTTCTCGCAGATCTCACGTACCTCGGAGATTGCTACCAGGTTCTGCAGGGCGCCGACGCCCTGGTTCACCTCGCCGCACTTCCGCGCGTCGGCATCCGCACGGACGCGGCCACCTTCGCGCTCAACAGCGTGTCCACGTACAACGTGCTCGAGGCGGCCGGATCGCTCGGCGTACGCAAGGCCGTCATCACGTCGAGCGAGTCCTCGTATGGACTCGTGTTCGCCAAACATCCGTTTGCGCCGAAGTACGTGCCGATCGACGAGGATCACCCACAGCTCCCCCAGGACGCCTACGGCCTGTCGAAGGTGGTCAACGAGCTGACCGCGGAGACGCTCTATCGGCGCTACGGCATGCAGATTGTGTCGTTCCGGCTCGGCAACGTCATTGCGCCCGACATGTACAGAAACTTTCCTGACTTCGTCAAAAAGCCGGAGGTGCGCAAGAACATCCTCTGGTCGTACATCGACGCGCGGGACGCTGCGGTGGCGTACCGGCTGGCCGTGGAGAAGGACGGCCTGGGGTGCGTCAAACTGAACATCGCCGCGGATTGGACCAGCATGGATCTGACGAACGGCGAGCTTCTCGCGGCGTGCTACCCCGAGGTCACCGACATCCGCGTCGACCCGAACGGCTACGATACGCTGCTCGCCAACCGGAGGGCGAAAGAAATGCTCGGTTGGCAGCCGATTTACCACTGGCGAGACGAAGTCGCGAAGCTCTGAGAAGTTGCGGCCTTCGCGCCCGCCGGGCTACACGCAGCGCGCCTACAGGGAGAGCCTGTGGCAAATGAGAAGGGACGAACTCCGATGCCCATCATCTTTCATTCGGATGAGCGCCTGTTTCACCTAATGACGCCGAGATCGAGCTACGTGATTCGCGTCGGCGACCAAGGCACATTGGAGCACGTCTACTGGGGCGCCAGGTTGGAAGACGCGCCGGATCTGATCCGCATCGCGCGCGCTTGCCAGCGGCTTGACGCGCGCCCGGAGCACATGCGCGCCACCGACATCGGCTCGCTTCGTCTTGAGTATCCCTCGTATGGGACGGGCGACCACCGCGATCCCGCCTACGAGGTCTTGCAGCCGTCCGGCAGCCACGCGTCCCAGCTCGTGTACGAATCGCACCAAATCCGACCTGGCAAGCTGGCGCTTCCGGGCTTGCCCGCGTTTTACGTCGAATCCGATTTCGAAGCTGACACGCTCGAGATCTCGCTGGTCGATCCGGCCATCTCGCTGCGCGTGATCCTCTCCTACACCGCCTACCGCGACTTCGATCTTGTCTGCCGCCACGTGCGCTTCGAGAACGCGGGTACCGAATCGCTCGTCCTGCGCCGGGCACTCTCCGCGTCCGTCGATCTCGACCTGCGGCAGGCGGACTTCGTCCAACTGTCCGGCGCCTGGATCCGCGAGCGGTTTATCGAGCGGATGCCGCTTTCGCCTGGGCGGCATGAGATCATGAGTCGCTCCGGCGCGAGCGGTCACAAGCACAGTCCGTTCTTCGCCCTCGCGGCGCCGCATGCGACGGAGGACTGCGGCGAGGTGCGCGCGTTTGCCCTTGTGTACAGCGGCAACTTCCTCGGCGCCTGCGAGATGGAGCCCATGCGGCAAAACGTGCGCGCGCAGATCGGCATTCATCCCGCCGACTTCGCGTGGCGCCTCGAACCCGGCGAGCGGTTTGTCACGCCCGAGGCGGCGCTCGTGTACTCGGACGAGGGATGGGGCGGGATGTCGCGTGTGTTCCACCGCGCCATTCGAACGAGGCTGTGCCGAGGGATCTATCGCGATGCCGCCCGCCCCGTGCTCATCAACAACTGGGAAGCGACGTACTTCCAGTTCGACGAGGACGATCTCGTCGAGATCGCAGAGCAGGCGCGCGATCTCGGCGTGGAGCTGTTCGTCCTCGACGACGGCTGGTTCGGCCAGCGCGACGACGATACCACGTCGCTCGGCGACTGGTCGCCGCACCCCGGCAAGTTGCCGCAAGGGCTACGCCACCTCGCCGATCGCATCCACGCGCTCGGGCTTCGCTTCGGCGTCTGGATGGAGCCGGAGATGGTGTCGCCGCAGAGCGAGCTGTATCGCGAGCATCCGGATTGGTGCCTGCACGTGGCAGATCGGCCGAGGTCGGAGCGGAGGCATCAGCTGATGTTCGATCTCACGCGCGAGGATGTGCGCGCCTTCGTGGTGGACGCGGTGTCGCGCGTGATTGAAGAAGGGGCTGTCGATTACATCAAGTGGGACATGAATCGGCCGATGACCGAGGTCGGATCGGCCGCGCTTCCGCCGGAGCGCCAGCGCGAGGTCGCACACCGCTATGTGCTCGGGCTGTACGAGATCCTGCAGACGCTCACCAGCCGATTTCCGCACGTGCTGTTTGAGAACTGTGCCTCCGGCGGGGGCAGGTTCGATCTCGGCATGCTCCACTACATGCCGCAGACGTGGACGAGCGACAACACCGACGCCGTCTCGCGGCTGAAGATTCAGCACGGCACGAGCCTCGTCTATCCGCCGGTGGCGATGGGCGCGCACGTGTCGGCCGTGCCCAACCACCAGATGGGGCGCGTGACGCCGTTCGCCCTTCGCGCCGGCGTCGCGATGTGCGGCAACTTCGGCTTCGAGCTCGATCCGCGGCGCCTTTCGGACGCGGAGCGGCGCGAGGCGCGTGAAGCGGTGGAGCGGTACAAAGCGCTTCGCCAGCTCGTGCAGTTTGGGGACTTCTATCGGCTGCTGTCGCCGTTTGACGGGCCCGAGGCGGCCTGGATGTTCGCCGCCGAGGACGGCAGCGAGGCGCTCGTCGCCTATTTTTGCACGTACCCGGATCCCATGGATCCGCCGGCGCGCCTCGCCCTGCGCGGCCTGCCGCCCGAGGCGCGCTACGTCTGCGAGGCGCTCGGCGAGAGCTTCCGCGGCGACGCGCTCATGCGCCACGGCCTCATCATTCCGCGCCACATGGGCGATGGGCAGGCCGTGTTCATTCATCTCAAGCAAATCGGGGAAGGTGATGGCCTGTGATTCGCGTTGGTGTGATGGGCTGTGGCGTGATCAGCGAGGTGTACCTGAAGAACCTTCGATCCTTCGGCATTCCCGTGGCCGCGGTGGCGGACCTCGACGCGGAGCGGGCCGCGGCGCGCGCCGAGCAGTTTCAGGTTCCGGCGCTCACGCCCGACGAACTCCTCGCGCATCCCGACGTGGATCTCGTCCTCAATCTCACCGTGCCGAAGGCGCACGCCGACATTGCGCGTCAGGCGCTGGAGGCGGGCAAACACGTGCACACAGAGAAACCGCTCGCGCTTCAAGCGGACGATGCGAAAGCGCTCGTCCATCTCGCCCGCTCTTGCGGGCTTCGCATCGGGGCCGCACCAGACACCTTCCTCGGCAGTCACCTCCAGACGGCGCGCAAGCTCCTGGACGACGGCTGGATTGGCGAGCCTATCGGCGCGACGGCGTTCATGATGAGCCATGGGCCGGAGCGCTGGCATCCGAATCCGGACTTCTTTTACCAGGCCGGGGGTGGCCCCATGTTTGACATGGGCCCCTACTATCTCACGGCACTCGTTCACCTGATGGGGCCCGTGCGCCGCGTCGCGGGCACGGCGCAGACCACCTTTTCGACGCGCGTGATCGGCTCGCCAAATCGATTCGGTGAGCGCATCCCCGTGGAGATCCCGACGCACGTGCAGGCCCTGCTCGAGTTCGAGCGCGGGGCCACGGGCGTGCTCGTCACCACGTTCGACGTGTGGCACTCCGAGCTGCCGCGCATCGAGATCTACGGCACTGAGGGGACGCTT
This sequence comes from Alicyclobacillus mali NBRC 102425, assembly GCF_001570745.1. Classification (GTDB taxonomy): domain Bacteria; phylum Bacillota; class Bacilli; order Alicyclobacillales; family Alicyclobacillaceae; genus Alicyclobacillus; species Alicyclobacillus mali. The sequence continues at coordinate 30,688 of NZ_BCSG01000014.1, read as the reverse complement.
GCTGTGCCGGATCCCAACTACTTTGACGGCACGGTGCGCGTGCGCCGCCGCGGTGCGGACGCGTGGTCGCCCGCTCCTGCGCTCTTCGGCTTTTCGGAGAACCGCCGCGGTCTCGCGGTGGCTGACATGGCGCTCGCCATCCGCGACGGCCGTCCGCACCGCGCGTCGGGCGATCTCGCCATGCACGTCGTCGAGATCATGGAGGCCATCCACATTTCGGCGCGCGAGGCGCGGCACGTCGACATTGTCTCGCGCACCGCAAGGCCCGAGCCCTGGCCCATCGGCTACGACGAGGCCGCGCTGGCGCTCGACCTGCGGGGCGAGAGGCAGCGGGATCCGTCATGAAGGCGCTCGGCGTCGATCTCGGCACGACCTCCATCGCCGCGGTGGTGTACGACACCGCGGCGAGTCGAGTGGTGTGGTGTGAGTCCCGTCCGCACGGCGCCCAGCTGTCGACGGACGATCCGCTCGCGTCGATGCAGGACGCCGAGTGCATGCTGGCCCTCGCAGAGCGCATGGTGGAGAAGGGGTTATCGGAGCATCCCGACGTGGCCGCCATCGGCGTCACCGGGCAGATGCACGGCGTGGTGTATCTGGACGCGCATCTTGCGCCGGTGAGTCCGCTCTTCACATGGCAGGACCGGCGCGCGGGCCAAGAGGCGTCGCGGGGCGAGACGTTCGCCGAACGGCTGTCCCGGCTGACGAGATGCCCGGTGCACATCGGCTACGGGCTTGCGACGCACGGCTATCTCGCGCATCACGGCCTCGTGCCCCAAGGCGCGCTGTGGATCGCCACGCTGCCGGACGCGTTTGCGGCCCGCCTCGCCGGCCTGTCGCGGCCGCGGGCACACGCGTCGCTGGCGCACAGCATGGGCGGGTTTGATTTGGAGCAGGAGACGTTTGCCGCGGAGGGCTTGCAGGCGGCCGGAATGGACCTCTCGTTCCTGCCCGAGCTGGCGCCGGATCTCCACATCCTGGGCGAGCACCGCGGCATTCCCGTGGCAGTGGCGCTCGGCGATCACCAGGCGAGTTTCCTCGGCGCTGTGGGCGTGGAAGAGCGCGGCGTGTTGGTGAACATCGGCACGGGCGCCCAGGTGTCGGTCTGCGTGCGGGGAAGGCCCGATCTGCCGCCTGGCGCGGAACTGCGGCCGTTTCTGGGGAACCTGCGCCTCGCGGTCGCCGCGACGCTTGCGGGCGGAGCGGCGTACGCCCTCGTGGCCGCGTTTTTCGATCGCGTCGTCCGCATGCACGGGCTCGCGCCGACGCGTTCCACCTACGACGTTCTCGACGAGGCCATCGCGGCCTGGCGCCAATCGGGCGGCGGGCCGTTCCCGCGCGTGCACCCGACGTTCTTCGGGTCGAGACTGAGCGACGAGGACGGCGCTCGGGTCGAGCGATGGACCGCGGCGGCCATGGTGCCGGAGGCGTTCGCCTTGGGCGTAATCTCAGGTGTGGCGGAGGAACTGTACGAGGGATTTTGCCGCCTGCCGCCGTCCGCGCCAGACGGCCCCCGCGCCCTCGCAGGCGCGGGAAACGCGCTGCGCGTGAACCGGCACCTGCGCGACGCGGTGGAGGCGGTCTTCGGGTGTCCCTTGCGGCTCGCGCCTCATCCGGAGGAGGCCGCGCAGGGCGCCGCGCGCTGGGCGGCCATGGCCGTCACCGCGTGACGCGTAGCCCGTCGACCGGATGGCGGACGCAGGATGTGCCCGTCATCCATTTGCAATGGCCGAGAACGCTCGAGCTACGACGGCCTCGGCCGGTTTGCCGTAGATGCAGTAGCTTCCGTCCTCGGACGCCGCTTCGCGCGGGTAAAGCTTCCACGGCCATTCCCACAACATGTAGCCCTTGAACCACGGCTCGTCAGGCATGGCGGCGAACATGGCCTCGTAAAACCGCGCCTGCTCGTCGAGACAGACGGCGCCCGGGTGCCGGTAGTCCCACGGGCAGGCGCCAGAGCCGGAGCGGCTCGGGCAGCCCACCTCCATGAAGAAGAGCGGCTTTTCATGCGCCTCTGCCACCTCGCGGAGCACGGGCACGCGATCTCGCCACCGGTCGATGGGATAGTAGGCGCTCGACGAGATGAGATCGACCGCGTCCCAGAAGCGCACGTGCTCCTCGCGCCCGTGGTTGCAGTTGTACGTCACGAGGCCGTCGTACTCGGTTCGCACGCTCGCGATGGTCTCGCGCCACATGGCTTCGTGCGGCTCGGCAGTCGTCATCTCGCAGCCGACGCAGAACATCTCGCAACCCGTGCGTTTCGCCAGCCGCGCGTAGTGGGCCATCATGTCGGAGTAAGACCCAAACCACGCTTCCCAGGACTCGAGGTCCGGGCCGTGTTCCTTCTCGAACCGGATCTCGCCTCGCCACGTCCCGTCTCGGCAGTTCACGGTCGGCTTCAGGCACACCTTGAGCCCGAGTGCGTGGGCAAGCTCCGCCATCGACGCTATCTCCTCGTCGCTCACGGTGACCGGCGGCCCATACGCGATGGCGGGATCGGCCGGGTGCTCCATGAGGCCCGCGAAGGCGAGCGTCACCCAGTTGAAGGGCTGTTCGGCAAGCGCACGCATCGATGCGCGCGCCTCGTCGGTTCCCCACGTCCCGTGCTGGCCGACGAAGCCAAAGGTCATGCCTCGGATGAAGCCGAGATCGAATGCGCTTTCGATCCGTCCCATCCCAGTTCACCTCCAAGGTGCCTCAACGGCGGTCGTTTTCCAGCAGTTCAATCACGGCTCGCGCAGACGACGCGCCGTCGAAGTACGCGTATCGGCCACCTGTGTATTCGCCTCGCTGGAGAAGCGGAAGCCCCGCTTGGGTCATGCTCTCGGTGCGGGCGGCCATGCCGTCGACTTCAAAGGCGATGTGATGCACGCTCTCGCCGTGTTCGTCGAGCCAGGCGCGCCAGGTGCTGGGATGTTCGTCGGGTTCGATGAGCTCGATGTCGAGGTTCTCGAGGTGGAAAAACGCGAGCTTGGCGCGCGCCTGGGTCGGTTGTCCCTGGTATTCCGTCCGCGCCTGCTCGTACGCCTCGGTCCAGTGCCACTTCGGCACGTCGCAGCCGAGGAGCTTCGCCCAGGCGGCGCTCGCCGCTTCAATGTCCCGCACGATGATGCCAATCTGCGCAACGCGCCGCGTCTCCAATGGATACGCTTCCATACGCCTTCCTCCCAAAACGTTTTGACACCATCTTACCACGTCTGTTGGCGCCCGTGTCAGCGCGAACCGATTTATAATCCAGACTTCAAACGGGAATGTTTACATATGCTGCCGTTTCATCTGTTCGCGTTTGGACGGGGAGATACGAGACTCACAGCGGCATGAGGAGGACCTATGGCGTTCGACACAGAGCTCGAGAGGCGCGCGCATGCATTTGCGCTGACGCAAGACATCAGTTCGACGCGCGGCGGGGGAACCGACCTGTGGCCCATTCTGCGCAGGCAAACGGCGCGCGTGCGGAGCTTGGCCGCGAAACTCGAGCGGGAACCCGCGGCGTGCTCCGAGCCCGCGCACGAGTGGCTGATCGATCACGCCGCCTATCTCGAACTCCAGGAGATGCTGGCGGAGCGCCTGTGGCCGAATGCCGTGGTGCGGAAACTGCCGAGGATGGCCGAGACCGGGACGCCCCGCGTCGTGGCCCTCGCCGCGGCCTATCTCGATGCGACGCGCGGACACGTAGAAGCTGATACCATCATCCGTTTTGTCGAGGCGTACCAGGACGTGCAGGTGCTGACGACCCTCGAATGCCATCAGTTCGCCAACGGCTTGCGCGTCGCAATTCTCGCGCGGCTCGGCGAAGCGAGCGCGGAGATTCAGCATCGGTATGAAACGTGTCGCGCGGTGGGCAGATTGCTCGACGAGATCGAGCGAGGAGACGGGCCGGTGGCCGTGCGCCGGGCCATCGACCGCTTTTCCAAAGGACGTGGGCTTGGCGCGGTGGAAGTGGTGCACCTCGTGCATCACCTGTCCGAGTGGGAGCCGGATAGCCAGGAGTTGCGCGAGTGGCTGGCGGCGCACGTCGCCAACTCGTCGGAGAGCATTGAGCGATTGACGACGTACGAGGCCGAGTGGCACGCCGAAATCCAGGTGCTCATCGGCAATCTGGTGCAGAGCCTGCACGCGCTGGAGCGCATGTCCTGGCAGCCCATCGCTTCGCGCATTTCCCGGGTGGAGGCCTGCCTGCGGGAAGAGCCGACGGGGGATTACTTGCGGCTCGATCCGACGAGCCAGAACGTGCTCGCCCATCAGGTCAGTTGGCTCAGCGAGGCCTTCCGCCTGCCCGAGGCGATGGTTGCGGAGACCGCCGTCTCACTCGCGCGGGACGCGTGGGAGAAGGCCGGATCGCCCGCGGCAGCAAGCGACCGGCCGCGGGAGGCGTTTGTGGCGCATTATCTGTGCGATCCCGACGGCATGCACGCGCTTCACCAATCGCTCAAGGAACGGGCGAATCCGAGGCCCGTGCCCCAGATCGCGCTCCGCCGGCGCCCGCTGCGAACGTACCTGCTCGGGGTTGCGCTTTTGTTCGCAGCCATCCTGTGGGCGGTGCTCGGAGGTTTCACGGGTGGATTTCGCGCGCCTCTAGGAGTAACGGTCGCGCTTGCCATCCTGCTCGCATGTCCCGTGAGCGAGTGGGTCCTCGCTCTCGTGCACGAGGGGATTCGCCGCGCTGTTCGGCCCGTGCCCATCCTGCGCCTCGACTTCAGCGAGGGGATTCCGGAGGACGCCCGCACCATGGTCGCGCTCCCCGTCATTTGGGCGAGCGAGGCCGATGTCGACGAAGCGTTCGACAAAATCGAACTTCATTATCTGACGCAGCGGGGAGACAACGTGTATTTCGCGGTGCTGTCGGATCTGCAAGACGCCGACGCGCCGGAACTGCCCGAGGATGAGCCTCTGTTCGCCCGGGCGCGCGCGCGCCTTGAGGCGCTTCGCCGCAAGTACGGAGCCGCCCGCTTCTTTTGGTTTCACCGCCACCGCGTCCTGAACCGCGCGGACGGGGTGTACATGGGCTGGGAGCGAAAGCGGGGGAAGCTGGTCGAGATCATCGAGCTCATGCGCGGCAAGCGCGACACCACCTTTTGCGTGAAAGATGGCGATCTCAACGTCCTGCCGACCATTCGCTACGTGTTCACCGCCGATCTCGACACCGAGCTTCCCATTGGCACCGTGCAGCGCCTCGTGGGCACGATGCACCTTGGTTACAACCGGCCCCGGCTCAACGCCCGCGGCACGCGCGTCGAGCAGGGCTACGGCGTGCTGCAGCCGGCCGTCGCCGTCAGTCCGCGCTCAACGCAGGTGTCGCGCTTTGCGCGGCTCTGGTCTGGCCAGACGGGGGTGGACCCCTACGCGTTTGCCATTTCCAATCCGTATCAGGATTGGTTCGGGCGCGGCCTGTTCGTCGGCAAGGGACTCATCGACGTCGACGCGTTCCACGCCGTTCTCTGCGATCGCATCCCGGACAACCAAGTGTTGAGCCACGACATTCTCGAAGGCGGGTTTTTGCGCGCGGGGCTCGTCGCCGACGTCGAGGTGGTAGAAGGTCAGCCTGCGACGCTGCGCGCCTACATGCGCCGAGCCCACCGTTGGGTGCGCGGGGACTGGCAGCTGACGTACTGGCTGCGCCGGGTGTGTCGAGATCGCAGCGGGCAGGCGCAGCCTGTGGACTTGTGCGGATTCACGCGCTGGAACATCGTCGATCACGTCCGACACAGTCTGGTCCATCCGGCGCTTGTGCTGCTCATGGGCCTCGGCGGCGCCGGCCTTTTGCCCGGGCCGGCGTACGCGTATGGCGCCGTCCTCCTGATCACCGTGTTTTTGCCTTTTCTGCGCCAGCTTGACGCCGCCCGGCCCGGCGAATGGTCCTGGCGGGCCGCCGCGACGGCGTTGGGCCAGAGTTCGGTCATGCTCGTGACGCTGCCGTTCATGGCGGTGGTCGAGGCGGACGCCAGCCTGCGCGCTCTGTATCGGATGCTCGTCAGCCGGAGGCGGCTGCTCGAGTGGATCCCGTCCTCCCACGCGGACCGTGCGGACGGATCGTCCCTGCCCCTGCTTTACGAGCCCGCGGGTTATGCGGTCGCACTGGCGTGCTCGCTGCCCGGGCTCTTCGGCGTAGGGGAACAGGTGCTCTCGAGCGCCCTCGCGCTTGCGGTGTGGTTGCCCGCGCACGGTGTGGCACGACTGCTGGCGCAATCCCCGGAAGCAAGGCGCGCCGTGTCCAATCCCGACTTGTCGGCGCATCTGCGCGAGGCGGCCGCGGCGATGTGGCGGTTCTACGAGCGTTACGTCGGCGATGAAGACCATCATCTGCCGCCAGACAACGTGCAGTTTGAGCCTGTGGAGCGCATCGCGCACCGCACGTCGCCCACCAATATCGGACTGTACCTCTTGTGCGCCGCCGCGGCGGCGGATCTCGAGATCATCTCAAGGCAAGACGCACTCTTCCGCCTCGAGCAAACCCTGGCGACCATCACGTCCCTGGATCGCTGGCACGGCCATCTGTTCAACTGGTACGACACGCGCACGCTCAGGCCTCTCCCGCCGAGGTACGTCTCGACCGTGGATTCCGGCAACCTGGTCTGCGCGATGCTCGCCTTGGGCCAGGCCTTGCGGGAATGGGCGGAATCCGACGCGGACATCGCTCCGCGCGCGCGTCGCCTTGCGGACGCGATGGAGGGTTTCGCGCAGGAGGTGGATTTCCGACCGCTGTACCGCCCGGATCTCAGGCTTTTTTCCTTGGGCTTTCACGCGGATCGAAACGAGCTCGAGAAGATCGTCTACGATCTCCTCGCCTCTGAGGCGCGCCAGGCGAGCTTCATCGCCATCGCGAGCGGTCAGGTGCCTGCGTCCCACTGGTTCGCGCTGTCCCGCACCATGACGCGCGCGGGCCGATACCAGCCGCTCTTATCCTGGTCTGGCACCATGTTCGAGTATCTCATGCCCGCGCTTTTGATGCGCCACCTGCCCGGCACCCTTTGGGAGGAGACGTATCGCGGCGTGGTGTCGAGACAAATCGCCTACGCGCGCGAGCGTGGCGTCCCGTTCGGCATCTCGGAGAGCGGCTTCTACGCGTTCGATCGCGACCTCAACTACCAGTATCGGGCGTTCGGCGTGCCAGGGCTCGGCCTGGACCGCGGCCTGGAGCAACATCTCGTGGTGGCGCCCTACGCCACCATGCTGGCGCTCTCTTTTGCCCCTGAGCAGGTGGCCGAGTCGCTCAGGCAACTGCGCGAGTTGGGGGCGCTCGGGCCCTACGGCTACTACGAGGCCGTCGACTTCACGGCGAACCGGCTTCCGCCGGGAGACCGGTACAAGGTGGTGCAGAGCTTCATGGCCCACCATCAGGGGATGGCGTTCATTGCCATCGCCAACTACCTGCAGCACAATCTTTGGGTCGAGCGATTTCACCGTCTGCCGCTCGTGCGCGCGGCCGAATACATGCTGTACGAGCGCATGCCGAAGCGCCCGGCGCTGCTCCTCAAGCCGGTTCACGCTGCGCACGCGCCGAATTTCGACCGCCCGGTCTACGCGCGGCGCCGAAGCGGAGACGACGACGCGTGGAACGCGGTCTCAAACGGCAGCCTCACGAGTTTCGTCGACGCGCGCGGCGAGGGCGGGATGATCTGGCGCGGCATCGCGGTCACGCGCTTCCGGCCGGATCGGCACCTGCCGTATCGCGGACCGGTCATGTACGTGCGAGATGTGGATCGCGGCGGCGTCTTTCGCACCACGTTGCACGGGGGCGCGGGTCACGTGGAGGCGGAGTTTCGCCCGGACAAGTCGAGCTTGAAGCGCGTGGTGGGCGGGATCGAGAGCGAGTGCTCGGTGTTCGTCGCGCCGGACCGAGACGTGGAGATCCGGAAGTTGGTCCTTCAGAACCTCGGGGAGGACGTTCGCCGGCTCGAGGTCACCTATTTCGCCGAACTCGCGCTCGCGAAACCAGCGGCGGACATCGCGCATCCGTCGTTTCAGCGTCTGTTCGTCGAGACGGGCTGGGACGAGGCGCGCCAGGTGCTCTGGGCCCGGCGCAGGCCCGAGTCGGACGATGAGCCGGACGTGTACGCGGCGTTTCACCTCGTCGCGGACGAGGAAGTGTCCGCGCCGGTCGAGTGGGAATCCCACCGGGCGCGGTTCGTCGGGCGCGGAGACCGTCTCGCGGCGCCGAAGGGGCTCTGGCACCGCCTGCGCGGCGAAGCCGGCTCGGTGGCCGATCCGGCCGCGATTCTCCGCACAACCGTGGCCCTCGCGCCCGGGGAGAAGCGCGCGCTCTATGTCATCACCGCGCTCGGTGAGGCGCGGGAGGAGGTCGTGGAGAGGGCGGTTGAAATGCGCCAGCCTTCGGCCCGATCGCGCGCGGCGCAGCTCGCATGGATGCGCGCGCAGATCGATCTCCGCCAACTGCACCTTTCGCCGGACGACGTCGAGGACGCCATGGAACTTCTGTCGCGGTTCTTGTCCAGGCGCGCGTTTTCGTCCGAGCGGCGGGCGGCCATCCTGCAGAACGAGCTCGGCCAATCCGGACTCTGGGCGCACGGCATCTCGGGCGATCGGCCCATCGTCGCCGTCCGGCTCGCCTCCGCGGCGGAAATCCCATTTGTCGCGAAGCTCGCGCGGCTGACGCAGTATCTTGCGCACATGGGCTTCGCGAGCGATCTCGTCGTGATCGACGAGACGATGTCGAGCTATCGAGACGAGATGCGGGATCGCATCCGGGCGGAGATGGCGCGCCGCGGCGTTCACGATACCTCGGGGCTCGCCGTGGTGAAGGCGGATCAGCTCTCCAGCGCCGAGCGGAGGCTCGTCGAGGCCGTGGCGGTCGCAATGTTGCGGGCCGGTGGCCCAAGCGTCGGCGCGCAGCTCGCGGGCGGGCGAGCGCGGCACGAGGAACCGGCGAGACTCGCGTCGGACCGCCTGGAGCCGGAATCGAAGCGCGCGCCGCACGACGCCGGCCAGGTGGAGGGGGAGTTTGCGAATGGATACGGGGCGTTCGTCGACGACGGCCGAGCATACCGCATGCGTGTCACGCGCGCCAAGCGGCCGCCGCGGCCTTGGTCGAACGTGCTTGCCAATCCCAACTTCGGCGCGATCGTGACCGAGCTCGGCACAGGCTACACCTGGTGGCGCAACAGCCGCGAGTTCAAGCTCACGCCCTGGCACAACGATGCCGCCTTCGACCCCCCCGGCGAAGCCGTGTATCTCGCCGATCTCGACCGCGGGATCATCGCGAGCGCCACCCCTTCACCAGCCGGGGATGCACGGACGTACGACGTGACGCATCGTCCGGGCGTCACCACGTTTGAAAGCGACGTGGAGGGCGTCCGCGTGGCGCTGGAGGTGTTCGTCGATTCTGCCGAGCCCGCGAAGTGGATGCGGGTCCGGCTTCGCAACCAAAGCGAGTCGCGGCGCAGAATGCGTGTGGTGCCGTACGTCGAATGGGTGCTCGGCGTGGATCCGTTCTCGAACACGCCCCTCGTTGTGGCGCGCAAGATGGAAGACGTGGACGCCATCGCCGCGGAAAACCGGTATCAGGAGGCGTTTCGCGGCGCGATAGGGTTTCTCGCCGTAGGCGGCGCCGGGCGGACAACGGGGTGGCTTGGCGACAAGACCCGCTTCCTCGGCGACGGATCGTATACGCGGCCCGACGCGCTGCTCGAGGACATGTGGCGCTGGGAAGAGGGCCCCACGCCGACGCCCTGTGCGGCCCTCGCGCGCGATCTCGACCTTGGGCCTGACGAGGAGGCCGAGGTGATCATTCTCCTCGGCGCGGCGCCTGACGAACACGAGGCTGCGAGGCTCGCCCGGCTGGCGCGCCCGGACGCGGCGGACCGCGCGCTCCGCGAGGTCACCGAGTTCTGGTCAGACCTGCTCACGCGCGTCCAGGTGCGCACGCCGGATCGCAGCTTCGACATCCTGATGAACGGCTGGCTCGTGTACCAGGCCCTCGCCTGTCGGATCTGGGCCCGCACGGCCTTCTACCAGGCCGGTGGCGCGTTTGGCTTTCGCGATCAGTTGCAGGACGCGCTCGCGCTGATCGACGCCCGTCCCGACGTGCTGCGCCATCAAATTCTGCGGGCGGCTCGCCATCAGTACGTCGAGGGCGACGTGCAGCACTGGTGGCACGAGGAGCTCGGCAAGGGCATCCGCACGCGCTTTTCGGACGACTTGCTCTGGCTGCCGTACGCGGTCTCGCGCTACCTCGAGGCGACGGGCGACATGGCTATTCTGGACGAACGCGTTCCGTATCTCGTGAGCGCTCCGCTTGGCGACGGGGAACTGGAACGATACGAGGACAGCGTGTGGAGCCAGGAGGAAGGCAGCCTCGCGCAGCACGTGGCGCGGGCCGTGGAGCGCGCGCTGCACTTCGGCCATCACGGCCTTCCACTCATGGGCATCGGCGACTGGAACGACGGCCTGAGTCGAGTCGGCGCCAAGGGCCGGGGCGAGAGCGTGTGGCTGGCGTGGTTCTTGGCGGATGTGTTGCGGCGGGTGGCCGAGATCGACCATTCGGCGTTCACTCCGCACCGCGGGCGCTGGCTTGCGATGCGCGAGAAGCTTCTCGAAGCGGCGAACGACTCGGCGTGGGATGGACAGTGGTACCGGCGCGCTGTGACGGACGAAGGGTTGTGGCTTGGATCGGCCGCGTCGCCCGCGTGTCGGATCGATGCCATTGCTCAGTCGTGGGCCATCCTCTCGGGCGGTGCCCCGGCGGATCGGGCCGTGCGCGCCATGGAATCGTTCGACCGGGAACTCGTGAACCGGCGCCTGGGTGTGGCGCACCTTTTGCAGCCGCCGTTTCGAGATCTGCGCCCGAGCCCTGGCTACATCCAGGGCTATCCGCCAGGAATTCGCGAAAACGGCGGGCAATACACGCACGGGGTCATCTGGAGCATCATCGCGTGGACCCTTCTCGGGCGGGGAGAGGAGGCTTATGAACTCTTCTCCATGCTGAATCCCATTTACCACGCCGACACGCCGCGAGAAGTGGAGAGGTACGGAAACGAGCCCTATGTGATGTCGGCGGACATCTACACGGAGCAGCCGAACGTGGGGCAGGGCGGCTGGTCCTGGTATACAGGCGCCGCTTCGTGGATGTACCAGGCGGCGCTCGCGGCCATCCTAGGCGTTCGGCGGCGCGGGACCAAGCTCATCGTAGAACCGTGCATCCCCGCTGATTGGCCGGGGTTTGAAGTGGCGTATCGGTACGGTTCCACGCTGTACCGCATTCGCGTGGAGCGAGCGCCACGAGGCGCGGCGGCGCGCGAGCGAATGCTCACGGTGGATGGCGTGGCTGCGGCCGAGATCCATCTCGTCGACGACGGCCGGGAACACGACGTCCTCGTGCGATGGAGCGGCGAGCCGTCGCAGGGGCAGGACCTATCGGCGGGCAAGTCGCCCATCGAGATTCGGGAATGGGTTCGCCGGCTGCGCACGTCGAGTACCGCAAATGTGCTGCCCGCAACCGCGATGCTTCGCAACGGGCCGTCAGATGTTTGAGCTCGCAAGGGGCCTTTAGGGCCTCTTGCGAGATGCGTCGTGCGCTGACCTTTTTCCTTTCTTTACGATTTGCAAAGGGGACGTTCGCTTGTGTTCGGGCCGCTCGCCAACCGAGGCCGCAAGCGGTTCTACGGGTTGGATGTGCTGGTCCTCACCATCGCCGCATTGGCTCAGGCGTTCGTGCAGAACATCGATCAACTAATTGCGATTCGCTTTCTCCTCGGGTTTGGCGTGGGAGCCGACTACGTGCTGTCGCCGGTGATCATGGGCGAAAACGCCAATGCGCGCGATCGCGGCAAGAGCCTGGCGCTCGGGTTTGGGCTCACGTGGGGCATCGGCGCGGCGGTTGCCTGCCTCGTGACCATGCTCTTGAATGCCTGCGGCGTTCCTTCGGATTGGGTGTGGCGTATCGTCCTTGGTCTCGGGGCCGTACCATCCGCATCGGTCATCTACCTCCGGCGCCGGTTGCCAGAGACACCACGCTACGTGGCGCGTATGGAAGGGAGTGCAGCGGAGTACGAACGAGTGGTGGAATTTGTCGTGGGTCAGCCAGCTTCCATTGCGCCCGTGAAGCGGGACGACACATCCGCGGTCTTCTACTTCAGGACGCATGCGAAGCGCATCGTGACGGCGTGCCTGCTGTGGTTCCTGTTCGATCTCGTCGCCTATTCCAGCATCCTGTTTGGCCCCAACCTAATCGCCAAAAGCTTGGGCGTTTCGTCTGGCCTGTTTCAGGTGGTCATGGAACTCGCGTTCACCGTGCCCGGGGCACTGGTGGGCCTCGCACTGATTGACCGCGTTGGTCGCAAGCCTATGCAAATTGTAGGTTTTATGGGCATGGGCGTGAGCCTTGTGCTCTCAGTTTGCTGCGAGTGCATTTCGCTGGCCCGTGGATTGGCCTTTTGCTTTATGGCGCACAGAACCTCATGTCGCAGATGGGGCCCGGCTCCGTGTCCGCCTCTGGCATGCTCGGCGTGGAACTGGTGCCGACCAAAATTCGAGGAACCGTCCAAGGCTGGACTGTCGCGTCCGGGCGGGTGGGCGCGGCCATCACGGCCTTCGTCTTTCCCCCGTTATTTGCCAAGGTGGGTGAAGGAACGGCCATTCTCCTGTTGGGTGCCCTGTGTGCCATTGCGGCGGTCTGCACATGGGTCTTGCTTCCTGAAACCAGAGCCCTTCCCCTGGAAGAAGCCGCGCAAGAATCCGTTGCGTGACAAGAAGTGTCCCAACACGATGAAGATGGCAAGGGCGAATTCGTGCCCCTGCCATCTTCGCTTTCAAAGTCCATTCACTTTAAGCCGTTTTGGGCTCACATCCCGACGTTTGGTCCCTGTTCCTGAACGATGACGCGCTCATTGACATCCTCCAGCGCTCGTCCCGTCGTCTTCGGCCCAAGTGCCCCCACGTCGATCATCAAGAGTACCATGGCGCCGGCCACGACGGAGAACATCGCCGTTGCCCCGTGCGCGTGCAGCACGGGCAGCAGGATGAACGGCATCAGGCCGCTCATCAGGCGGCTCAGGCTGTAAGCCGTGCCGACAGCCGTGGCCCGAACGGCTGTCGGGTAAATCTCTGCCTGAAAGATGTGATAGCCATTCGAGAAGATGTTGCTGGACAACGTGTAGAGGAATCCAAACAGCATGATCAGCGCCGGCTGTGCGGTCATCCCGAAGAGAATGCCGAATACGGCCATGCAAAACGCGGCCCCCACGACGATCCACTTGCGCTCGATGCGCTCCACGATGGGCACAGACAGCAGAGAGCCGATGGGATAGCCGATGAAGCTGACCGCCGCATAGGTGAGCGACGTGGTGATGGTCAGGCCCTTGCTCGCCAGGACCAGAGGAACAAGCGTGCCAAAGCCGTAGTAGCCGAAGGTTTGGAGGATTTGAAAAATCCAAAGCATGATGGTCCGCTTCGCGTACGTCGGCGTGAACAACGTTCCGAGCGGCACGCGCTTCGGTTCCACCACATTTGCTGTTGGCCCCTTAACCTGCGTGGCCGATGACGGGGCCTCCTCGAGAAAACGCGCGAGGATCCGTTCCGCGTCCTGATGCCTACCCGCAGACTCGAGCCACCGCGGTGACTCAGGCAGATGCCGCTGCATCGCCCACACGATGATGGCGCCGATGGAACCGATGACAAACAGCCATCTCCACCCCGCCATGAGAAAGTGGGTGGTCACGAGGGCACGTGCCAAAAACCCTTCCACCGGCGTCGCACAGAATTCGAGCGTATACGTCCACGCCATGATCCGCCCGCGGTTATGCGCAGGGAAGATCTCGCTCAGGTACACGTCGCAGAGTGGCAACAGCGCACCGATGCCAAGTCCGGCGAGGAATCGGAAGACAATCAAGAAGGCCGCATTGGGGCTGAAGGCCGCGATGAACGTGAACACGGAGTAGGTCGACAAAATGCCGAGAAACGCGGCTTTTCGCCCGACGCGATCGGCCAGCGCATTGAAACCGATGCTGCCGATGAACATGCCGAGAAATGCGGATGAGAGCAGGAGCGCCTGTTCCGACTTGGGGATGTGGAATGCGCCCGTCAGCACCGTGCCGAGGACACCGGAGAGGTAGATGTCGAACAGGTCAAAGAACAAACTGATGCCGACGATCACGGCGATGCGCTTGTGCCACCGCGTGAGGGGCATCTGATTGAGGCGCGCGGCCACCATGGGTGTAGACAAGACCATCCCTCGCTTTCTGACGTTTTCCCGCCCGCGTTCATCACCTCCCTGGGCAGGTCATGAATCCTAGTACACGCTTTCATTATACAACCGTCAAACTTCTCTGAACACACTGCCAAACCGCCTTCTCGGCCTAGTTCCTGTATAATGAGGCTATGTAACCGCTATCGAAACGAGGCGCCTGTCTGCTGTCACGGCCCGTGGGCGCCCGACGAGGAGGCTCGCACATGTCCGAAGCGTACAGACCCGGTTTGGAGAACGTGATCGCGTGTGAGACGGAGATCTCGTTCCTGGATGTCGATCACGAAGAGATTGTCCTGCGTGGATACGACCTGATCGATCTCGCCAAGAAAGTGTCGTATATTGATATCATTGGCTTGCTGATTGACAAGCGCTTGCCTAACGACGAGGAACGGCGAGAATTTGAGCGCGCGCTGAAGTCGCATGGCCAGGTGCCGCTGAACATCTGGGCTATCCTCAAGCAGTTGCCGCCGACCACGCACCCCATGGACATGTTGCGCACCGGCGTGTCGGCTCTTTCGGGCTTTGACCCGAATCTTGACGATCCGTCTCCCGCGGCGAACCGCGAGCGCGCACTGCGACTCCTGGCCCAGGTGCCGCAGATTGTCGCGGCGAGTCATCACATCGCGCACGGTGGAGATCCAATTCCGCCCAAGGAAGAGCTGTCATTTGTCGCGAATGGACTGTACATGATCACCGGCCGCGAGCCAAGTTCGGATGAGGTCAAATACTTTGATCAGGTGCTCATGGTCTACTGCGAACACGAACTGCCGAACTCCACCTTCGCGGCGCGCGTCATCACGTCCACGCTGTCCGACATGTACGGGGCGCTGACGGGCGCGGTGGCCTCGCTCAAGGGACCTCTGCACGGCGGCGCGAACGAGGCGGTCATGGAGATGTTGCTCGAAGCCGAGACGGTGGAAGGCTTCGAACGGCTGATCCGGGAAAAGCTCGCGCACAAGGAGAAGATCATGGGGTTCGGCCATCGCGTGTACATGCGCAAAATGGATCCTCGCGCCCAGATGATGAAGGAAGCGCTGCAAGAGATGGCCGGATCGAATCCCGAGGCCAAGAAGTGGCTTGACATGTGCGTGGCCGGCGAGACCATCATGCGGGAGGAGAAGGGGCTGTATCCGAACCTCGACTACTACGCGGCGCCGGTCATGTACATGCTCGGTATCCCGGTTCCGCTCTTCACGCCGGTGTTCTTCGCGGCGCGCGTCGTGGGGCTTTCGGCGCACGTCATGGAGCAGTTGGCGAACAACCGCATTTTCCGCCCGCGCGTGTTGTACAATGGGCCGCGCGGCCTGAAGGCGTAAATCGGCGGGGGAGCCGACGTTTCCATAGTCGAACGTATCAGCGGGCGGCGCTGCCGCCCGGCACTTTGCTGTGTTCAGACCTGCGGTGAAATGTCAGGAGGATTGACGATGAGTGGAACCGTGGATCGCCAGGGCGGTCGCCCGTTTGACGACGTGATGGTGCAGATGACGGACTACGTGATGAAGCCGGAAGTCGCGAGCGACGAGGCGCTTCACATCGCGCGCCACGTGCTCATGGACACCCTTGGGGTGGGTTTGCTCGCGCTCTCCTTCCCGGAATGCGCGAAGCACATCGGGCCGTACGTGCCTGGGGCCGCCATGCCGGGGGGCGTACGCGTGCCAGGCACGAAGTACGAGCTCGATCCGGTCCAGGCCGCGTTCAACATCGGCGCGATGATCCGCTGGCTCGACTACAACGACACGTGGCTCGCCATGGAATGGGGCCACCCGTCGGACAACCTGGGCGGCATCTTGGCTGTGGCGGACTACCTGAGCCGGGAGGCGCGCAGGCGAGGCCAAAAACCGTTGACGGTGCGCCAATTGCTCGAGCGGATGGTGCAGGCGCACGAGATTCAGGGCGTGCTCGCGCTCGAGAACAGCCTGAATCGCCGCGGGCTCGATCACGTCCTGTTCGTGAAAGTGGCTTCGACCGCCGTCACCACGGCGATGCTCGGCGGTTCAAGGGAGCAGATTCAGAACGCCATCTCCAACGCGTGGATCGACAACGCGCCGCTCCGCACGTATCGCCACGCGCCAAACACGGGATCCCGCAAGTCGTGGGCGGCGGGCGACGCGACGAGCCGCGCCGTGTGGCTCGCGTTCATGGCGCTGCGCGACGAGATGGGCTACCCGAGCGCGCTGACCGCGCCGCAGTGGGGTTTCAACGACGTCGTCATGGGCGGCAAGCCCATTGTGCTGGCGCGGCCGCTCGGCTCATACGTGATGGAGAACGTGCTTTTGAAGATCTCCTTCCCCGCCGAGTTCCATGCGCAGACGGCGGTGGAGTGCGCGTTCCAGTTGCATCCGCTCGTGAAAGACCGCCTCGACGAGATCGAGCGCATCGTCATCACGACGCACGAGTCCGCCATCCGGATCATCGACAAGAAGGGGCCGCTTCACAATCCGGCGGATCGGGATCACTGTATCCAATACATGGTCGCCGTGGGGCTCATCTACGGGGATCTGCGGGCGGAGCACTACGAGGACGAGACGGCGAGCGACCCGCGCATCGACGCGCTGCGGGAGAAGATGGAGGTCGTCGAGGATCCGCGCTACAGCAAGGAGTACCTCGATCCGGACAAGCGCTCCATCGCGAACGCGGTTCAGATCTTCTTCCGCGACGGATCGCACACCGACAAGGTGGAAGTGGAGTATCCCATCGGCCATCGCCGCCGCCGCGCGGAAGGGCTGCCGAAGGTCATTGAAAAGTTCCGCGCGAACCTGCTGACGCGCTTTCCGGAGAAGCGCGCCGAGCGCATCCTCGACCTGTGTCTGGACGCAAACCGGCTGCACGAGACGCCGGTCGACGAGTTCATGGATCTGTTTGTCATCTGAGGGGAGGCGTGAACCTTGGCGTGGCTGGTGGAAGAGCAACCGAGCCAGGAGGAACTGGCCAAGCGGTTCCTGGAGCGCATGCGGGAACGGCGGATTCTCAAAATTCCCGGCGCGCACGACGGGCTGACGGCGCGGATCGCCAAGCAGGCGGGGTTTGAAGCCATCTACCTGTCCGGCGCGGCGTACACGGCGAGTCGTGGGCTGCCGGATCTCGGCATCGTCTACTCGAACGAAGTGGCCGAGCGCGCGGCCGATCTCGTCCGGGCTTCCGGCCTGCCGGTGCTCGTGGACATCGACACAGGGTACGGCGGCGTGCTCAACGTGGCGCGCACCGCGAAGGAGATGGTCGAAGCGCGCGTGGCGGCGGTGCAGATTGAGGATCAGGTGATGCCCAAAAAGTGCGGGCACTTGAACGGCAAGAAACTCGTCGAGCCGTCGGAGATGGTGGAGAAGATCCGCATGTTGAAGACGGTGGCGCCGACGCTTGTGGTGGTGGCGCGATCCGACGCCAAAAGCGTGGAAGGACTCGAAGCGCTGGTGGAGCGCGCGAATCGGTATGTGGCAGCAGGCGCGGACGCCGTATTCCCCGAGGCCTTGACGACGGAAGAGGAGTTTCGCTATGTTGCGGAGCGGGTTCCTGTTCCGCTACTCGCGAACATGACGGAATTTGGCAAGACGCCCTACTACACCGCGGACCAGTTTGAGTCGTGGGGCTATCGCATGGTCATTTATCCCGTGACGAGCGTCCGCGTGGCGGCAAAGGCCATTGAGCGCGTGTTCGAAGCGATTCAGCGGGAGGGAACGCAGAAGTCCTTCCTGTCGGAGATGCAGTCGCGCGAGGAGCTGTACAAGACCATTCGCTATTTCGATTATGAGGCGCTCGACGAGCACATCGCCAAGACGGTGCTCGAGGATTCGATGAAGCGCGCGGACGGATGAGCACGGGGCGGGCCTTTCGGGCCCGCCTTCTTTGGGGAGGAAGAGGCGGTTGCAGGATCGGTCGCTACCCACCTTGCAGGACATCGAACGGGCGAGAGAGCGGATTCGAGGGAGCGTGCTGTATACGCCGCTCGACTACTCGGAAACTTTTTCGCGTCTCGCCGACAACGATGTCTATCTCAAACTGGAGAACTTGCAGAAGACGGGATCGTTCAAGTTGCGCGGCGCGCTGAACAAGATCACGGCGCTGGCGGAGATGGGCACCCTCGCTGGCGTCGTCGCTGCGTCCGCGGGCAATCACGCGCAGGGCGTCGCCTACGCGGCGCGAGGGCGCGGCGTTCCATGCACCATCGTGATGCCGGAAGGGGCGAGCCTCGCCAAAATTATGGCCACGCAGCGGTACGGGGCGCGCGTGGTGCTCCACGGCGACGACTACGACGCGGCCTACGGTCACGCGAGCGAGATCGCCATGCGCGAGGGGCTTACCTACATTCACGCGTTTGACGATCCCGACATCATCTCTGGCCAGGGCACCATTGGTCTCGAGATCGCGGAGCAATTGCCTGACGTGAGCGCCGTCATCGTGCCGATGGGGGGCGGCGGTCTCGCGGCGGGGATCGCCATCGCGCTCAAATCGCTGCGCCCGGACGTGAAAATCTACGGCGTTCAGGCAAAGGCCGTGCCGGCATTTCGCCACGCGCTCGATCTCGGCGCCATCGAGACCGTGCCGGGCGAGCCGACCATCGCGGACGGCATCGCGGTGAGACGGCCAGGTGCGCTGACATTCGAGGCTGCGAAGCGGTACATCGACGACGTGATCGTCGTGGAGGAGGACGAGATCGCCCGCGCGATGATTTTGCTCATGGAGCGGTCGAAGCTGGTGGTGGAGGGCGCCGCGGCCACCACCATCGCGGCGGTGCTGGGGAAAAAGGTGCCGGCGGGGCTCGGCAAGGTGGTGGCCGTGCTGTCCGGTGGCAACGTCGACGTGGTGGTGCTGTCGCGGATCATCGAACACGGGCTTGTGGAATCGGGGCGTTACCTGCGCCTCGCCGTGACGATTCAGGACCGCGTGGGCGCGCTGCGGGACCTGCTCGACATCGTCGCCCGGCTCCGCGCGAACGTGCTCACGGTGCACCATCAGCGCGTGGGATCGCACATCCACCTCGGGCAGACGGAGGTCGAGATCGACCTTGAGACGCGCGATCACGCCCATATCCGCCTGATCTGCGACACGCTGCGCCAGGCGGGTTACGAGCCGGTCATCCGCGATTGATGGCCGCTCGGGCGCGAGGCCGGGCCCGTTGGCCGCGATGGGCGCGGTCTCTCGCTGCTCGGTGATCTAGTGCCTCTTTCTCACGGTATGATGAGGTCGAACGAGGGAGGTGGAGGGGTGTCCAAGCCGGAGCGCAAAGGCGACGTTCGATACAAATACCGAGACTACCTGGAGTGGGATGGACCCAAGCGGTGGAAACTCCTCGAAGGGCTGCCGTACATGCTCGCCAGCCCATCTCCGCTTCATCAGCAGATTGTCCTGCAACTCGGGACAGAGTTGTTCTCTTTGATGAGTGAGCGAGCGCAAAACGCTCGGTAGGCATTAAAAGAGGGCCGGGTTTAGACCCAGCCCCCGCCGTTATTGTTCGGGTCGTCAAACGGCCCATTGTCATCAAACGGCCCGTTCTGAAAACCGTCGTCGCGAAAATCCACCTGGTTGTCCCAGGGCTCAGCCGATCCCCAGTCCTGAGCCTGTCCCGGATCCACCGGGTTTCCGTTCGGATCGTACAAGTCGCCGTGGTCCATCATCATCTGCTGTTGCAACTGGTCGATCTCGTCCTGCTGAATGATGTTCTGCTGCAGAAGCGCGTCGATCATCTGCTGATCTTCCATCTGGCGGAACATATCGTACTGCATGGCGTCGATCCGGCCTTGCTCGAACAGCCACGACAACAGCGCACCGGCCGCCATGCCACCGAGGAACGAACCGGCGCCGCCAAACCCGGGGCGGTATCCGCCGTACGGCGGTGTCACGTCGTACGTTGGGCCGTAATTCGGTCCGTAATTGGACTGAAACGGGCCCTGATGGTACGGGCCGCTCTGATACGACTGGAATGGTCCGCGGCGGTACACGGGGCCGCTCTGGTTTCGGCGAGCGAACAGAAGCACCAGCAGAATGACGATCACGACGAGCAGAAGAATCACCAACAAAGGGCTCACCTCGCCTGTGGAGTATCCTTATGATAACGCGATCTCTCGCCTTGGAACCACCGTGCGCGCGAAAAAAGTGTTGCAAATGGGGAACACCGTGTTATAATTGGTCAAGGAAAGACAAAGTCAACCGAAAGGCTGCAAAAGGTCAAAGTTAGTCAATATCAATCGGTGGCTGAGATGGGGCGGGCGCGGTCTTTCAGACCACGCGGATTCGCGTTTCAGCCGCTGACGTCTATGCTGATGTTCGTAAGGCTGGAGGTGGCCATGATGCCATTCATCAATCCAGAGTTCATCTTGGGCGGCAATTTCCCGCTGGATGATTTGTTTCGTCAAATGAGCGGCCAACCTATGGGGCAGCCCGCGCACATGCTGTCCGGCGGTGCCAGAAACGGCGGCGTGCTCGAACAGTTCGGCCGCAATCTCACCGAGATGGCGAAAGCGGGGAAGATCGATCCGCTGATCGGCCGCGAGGACGAGATCGAGCGCACGCTGGAAATCCTGAATCGGCGCAACAAGAACAACCCCGTCCTCATCGGTGAGCCGGGCGTGGGTAAGACCGCTATCGTCGAAGGTATCGCCCTCCGCATCGCGGAAGGGAGGGTGCCGAAGAAGCTTTTGGGCAAGACGATTTATGCGCTCGACGTGGCTTCACTGGTGGCGGACACCGGGATTCGGGGCCAATTCGAGAGCCGCATGAAGCAGCTCATCGCCGAACTCGAGTCTCGCCAGGACGTCATTGCGTTCATCGACGAGATCCATCTGTTGGTCGGGGCCGGGGCCTCGCAGGGCGGGCTCGACGCGGGGAACATTCTCAAGCCTGCGTTGGCGCGCGGGGATATACAGGTCATTGGGGCCACGACGCTCGACGAATATCGTCAAATCGAGAAGGATCCGGCGCTCGAGCGCAGGTTCCAGCCCGTGATGGTGGACGAGCCGTCCGTCGAGGACGCCGTGCGCATCCTCGACGGGCTGCGGCCGCGGTACGAGGCATATCACGGCGTGCGCTACACGGATGCTGCCATTCGCGCGTGCGTGACGCTGTCTCACCGCTATATTGGCGATCGCTTCCTTCCCGACAAGGCCATCGACCTGATGGATGAGGCCGGATCGAAGGCCAACCTGCAGTACGGCGGAGATCGCGCGAGCATTGAAGAGCGCCTCGCCGCCATCGCGAGGGAAAAGGAGATGGCCATTCGCCAGGAGGCGTACGAGCGCGCGGCCGCGTTGAAGGCTGAAGAGGAGAAGCTACGCTCGGAACTGGCTCGTGCGGCAGGTGCACCGGATGTGCCCGTCGTCGACGAGGAGCAGATTGCGGCCATTGTCGAGGCCAAGACGGGCATCCCGGTGACGCGGATGCAGGCCGATGAGCAGGCCAAGCTCAAGAACCTGGAGGCCGATCTCGCCGCCGTCGTGATCGGCCAGGACGAGGCCGTTCGCCAAGTCGCGCGCGCCATTCGCCGCAGCCGCGTGGGGTTGCGCAGGGGCGACCGGCCCATTGGCAGCTTCCTCTTCGTCGGTCCCACGGGCGTCGGGAAGACCGAGATGGCCCGGAGGCTCGCGGAACTTCTCTTCGGATCGAAGGACGCGATGATCCGGCTCGACATGAGCGAGTACATGGAGAAGCATTCGGTGTCGAAGCTCATCGGCGCGCCGCCCGGGTACGTCGGCTACGAGCAGGCGGGCCAGTTGACGGAGCAGGTTCGTCGCCACCCGTACAGTCTCATTTTGGTGGACGAGATCGAAAAGGCGCACCCGGATGTGCAGCACATCTTCCTCCAGATCATGGAGGATGGGCGCTTGACCGACAGCCAAGGGCGCACCGTGAGCTTCAAGGACACGCTCATCATCATGACGTCGAATGCAGGCGAGGTGGAGCGGAAGAGCCATGTAGGCTTTGCAATAGCGCCCGAAGAGGAAGTGCGCGCCGATGTCGATCTCGGCGATCTGTCGGCCTACTTCAAGCCGGAGTTTCTCAACCGGTTTGACGCCATTGTCCGGTTCCGTGCCCTGGGGCAGGCGGAGGTGCAGCGAATCGTCGAGCTGATGCTCGCAGAGGTGCGCGAGCTTCTGGCGGCGCGCGGGGTGACGCTTTCGTGGAGCGAGGAGGCCGTGCCCTGGTTGGCGGCGCGCGGTTATCATCCGGCCTTCGGCGCGCGGCCGCTCCGCCGCACCATCCAGACGTACGTCGAAGACCCCATCGCGGACCAGTTGATCGACGAAGAGGTGCGCAGCGTGCGCTTGGATGTCGAAGGAGATGCGTTGGTGGCGCGGGCACTTGAGACGGCGCCGTCAGCATGAATGACGTATCAAAACCAGCATGAACGAAGAGCGCGGGACACCCGGGTGTCGGGGTTCCCGCGCCTTTCTTTTCCGATTACCAGAAGAAGAGCCCGAAGAGCGCGTAGATGATGAGAAACGGCACGGCCCAGCGCACCCACGCGCCTCCATAACCGTATCCCATGCCTGGGGCGCCGTAAGGGGCAGCGCCATAGCCTGGGCCACCCATGGGACCTGCGCCAAATCCTCCGTATGCGAGAGCGGGATCGAGATCTGCCGGATCGCCACTGGCGAGAATGAGGGACGGCACGGCCTGGGAGCGGGGCGACAACACAATCACACGGCCGTCGGCTGTCACCCGCTCGATCAGCCCCTGATGCTGTCCGTATGGGGTGCGAAACGTGACCCAGCGCCCTACGAGGCGCTCGCATTCAGCTCTTGTACACATGGTCTCACCCCCCAACCTAATCGCACCGTATGCCCTGAGTCGCTGTGTCGTCGCGGTCGATGCCGGGGGTACCGCACTGTGAATCCGAGGTCGGAAGAAGCAGACGTCGTTCGAGCGGCAAAATCTCAAAATTGGGTCGAGTCCGTTTTGAAAACTGACAGACCGCGTCCTTCGGTATACTCAGGTCTACTCGGTGAGACGACTCAGGAGACGGTTTACCATGCGTATCGTGGTCGGTATGACGGGTGCCACAGGGGCGCCGCTTGCGGTCCGTACACTTCAGGCTCTTCGCGATCTCGGCGTGGAGACGCATCTGATTTGCTCGCGGTGGGCAGAAACGACGTTGAAGCTTGAAACGCAACTTTCGTTGCCAGACCTTCATCGGCTCGCGGCGACAGTCCATCGATTGGATAACTTAGCCGCCTCCGTCGCAAGTGGCTCGTATCGAACGGACGGAATGGTTATCGTGCCCTGCAGCATGAAGACCATGGCCGCCATTCGCATGGGGCTGAGCGACAACCTGATCGTTCGAGCCGCCGATGTCACGTTGAAAGAACGGCGGCCTCTGGTGCTCGTGGTTCGCGAGGCACCGCTTCACGAGCTTCACTTGGAAAACATGCAGGCGCTCGCGCGAGCCGGCGCAGTAATCTTTCCTCCTGTGTTGGGATTTTATCATCGCCCGCGCACGTTGGATGACGTGATCGACCACATCGTAGGGCGTATCCTCGATCAATTTGGTCTCTCGATGCCAGTTCCGCGATGGGGCGAGCCATCCTCACAACGGGACGCTGCCGACGAGTCACCCCTGCTATGAAGATTTGCTTGAGGAAAATTCACTTTATTTACGAGTTATCAATGGATGATTCACATGATGATTAATTCCGTCTATGATCCATATCACACGCCGCAATCGGCGTGTCAGGGGGGCGAATGCCGTGGCGTTTCTTTCGTTTCGGGCTTGGCTACAACACTTGCGGAACACGGACCGGTTACTGGATGTTGAGGTTGAAGTGAGCTTGCGGTATGAAGTCGCAGCCATTGCCAAGCGGGTCGATGGGCAGAAGGCTGTCCTGTTTCACCGGACGGACGGGGCCCCCGTGCCGGTCGCCAGCGGACTTGTGTCGCACAGACGTTGGATTGCAGAGGCGCTCGGATGTGGGCAGGTTGATCTCGTCCACAAGTTTCGGGAGGCATGCGAGCAACCCGTGCCGGTGGTGCGGGTCATGGAAACGGAGGCGCCTGTGTACCATCAGGTTCAAGTGGACGAGATCGACCTCTTGAAAACGCTTCCGATTCCGACGCATCACGAACACGACGCGGGGCCGTATATCACCGCGGGACTTGTCATCGTTCGTGATCCATCCACCCGAAAGCAGAACGTGGCGATTCATCGCTTGCAGGTGACCGGGCCGAACAGGATGGGGGTGCTGCTTCTTCCCCGTCACACGCTTCACCTGTTTCGCCAAGCCGAGGCGGCCGGCAGGCCACTCGAATGCGCTGTGGTCATCGGCGTCGATCCTGCGACTCTCCTTGCTTCCCAGGCCAGTACTCCGTTCGGTGTCGATGAACTCGAGATTGCGAGTGCCCTGCGCGGCGAACCGCTTCCGGTCGTCCGCTGCCGGACTGTCGATGTCGATGTGCCAGCGGAAGCAGAGATCGTCATCGAAGGACGTATTCTGCCGGATGTTCGGGAGCCCGAGGGTCCGTTCGGCGAATTCCCTCGCTATTACGGACCGCGGTCCGACAAGCACGTGATTGAAGTGACGGGGGTGTTGATGCGCGAAAATCCGGTGTATCACACAATTGTTCCGGCGGGATACGAGCATCTCTTGCTTGGCGGCATTCCTCGGGAGGCCAGTTTGTTTGAGACCGTGCGCCAACTGGTTCCCACAGTTCGTGCGGTTCACATGACGCCCGGGGGATCCTGTCGATACCACGCGGTGATTTCCATTCGCAAGACAGAGGAAGGTCAAGGTAAAAACGCGATCCTCGCGGCGCTGGCCAACAGCTTTGACATCAAGCACGTGGTGGTGGTGGACCAGGACGTGGATATCTACAACCCCGAGGAGGTGGAGTGGGCGATCGCCACCCGGTTTCAAGCGGATCGGGACCTGGTCCTGGTGTCAAACAGCCAGGGGTCCAAGCTCGATCCGTCGACGGACGATGGTGTCGGCAGCAAGATGGGGCTCGACTGCACGGTACCCTTGAACGCGGATTCGTTTCGTTTTCGACGTATCGCGATTCCGGGATTCGCAGAGATGGATTGGAGCCGATACGGGCTGAAGAATTCGTTCGAGGAAGGCGAGTGAGCAACATGATGGATGTCGAAGATGTCGATCTTGGCCATCCAGAGGATTCACTGGATGAGGCGGCTCGCAGACTCTGGCGAAAGGCGGTTGCTTTTGGAACTTGGGACCCTTCAAAAATCGATCTGTCTCAGGACAAATTGGACTATCAGCGCCTGAGCCCAGGGATGCGCGCCTATTTGGAGTCTTTCTGCGGGGCCTTCTATCACGCCGAGGAGAATGTGGCTCGGCTCTTCTGTCCTTGGATTATGTCCGTGTCTTCAACCTGGCAGCAAGCGTATTTGAGCACACAACTGGTTGAAGAGTTTAAGCACACAGATTTCTTCTCCCGGTACTTCGAAGAAGTTTTCGGGGTCTCCAGTCCAAAACGCAGACTCGCGAACCCCGTACACGACTCATTGTATGAACGCTCGCGACAATTGCTTGCCAGCCTGGAAGCCCCAGAAGGAGAGAGAGCCACGCGTCTGGTGGAAGCGTTTACGCACTATCAAGGCATCATCGAAGGTGTCCAAGCGAACGCGGGCTACCACATCTTTGTGCACGTATTTGGTAAGCACGGTCTCTTTCCCGGACTCTCCCAGGGCTTTCGAAACATTCAGCGCGACGAAGGTCGACACGTGGGGTTCGGCATGCGGGTTCTACGCCATTACGCCGAGCGGGATGCGGTGCTCGCGGCGAGAATCCGCGATATCTATCAGGCGTATTTGCCGTTCATACGTTCGAGGTACGGCCAGCCCATCGAGGTGGACGGGGTCTGTTATGACCCACCGGTGGAGGAGCGAGGCATTGAGCGACTGATGGAAATGTATGAACGGCGCATGCGCGACATATTCGGTACACACTGGCAAGGAGCGTTGGAGTAGGAATTTCACGATGAGGAGGATTTGAATGTCCATTTCGACGGCTAGCCCATACGCCGTTCAACCAACACGAAAGCAAGTGGTGACGGCGACCATTGCGTCCCTTCTCGGCTGGTCTCTGGACTTGTTCGACCTGTTTGTCCTCTTATATGTTGCGCCAGACGTCGGGAAGCTGTTCTTCCCATCCAGCAATCCCACGCTTTCGCTCGCGTCTGTCTACGGCTCCTTCGCCGTCACCCTGTTAATGCGGCCGCTCGGAAGTGGGCTATTCGGATCGTTTGCCGACCGGTTCGGCCGCAAGCGCGCGATGATCACGGCGGTGGTCGGCGTGGGTATTCTAACAGCGCTCTTTGGAGCACTCCCTACGGTTCACCAGATAGGAGCCTTGGCGCCGATTCTATTCCTATTCCTCCGCCTCTGCCAAGGGATCTGCGTTGGAGGCGTCGTCGCGTCCACGCACACCATTGGAACCGAGTCGGTGTCGCCGAAATGGCGTGGGCTGGTGTCAGGACTCATCGGCGGCGGAGGAGCGGGGATAGGCTCACTCATCGCCTCCATTGTTTATGCGATTTGGTCCTCCGTGTTTCCGGGGCCGGCATTTGACGTCTGGGGATGGAGATGCATGTTTTTCTCCGGTATCCTGAGCGGCCTCCTCGGGGTGTTTGTGTTCAACTCGCTCGAAGAGTCTCCGCTTTGGCAGCAGGCAAAACACGTGGAAGCTCAGGAGGCCCCGAAAGCGCCCGTTCGCTCGGTCTTCACGACGTACCGGCGGATCCTGTTTGTCAACCTAATGATCACGGTTGGCGGAGGAAGCGGTTATTATCTCACGTCTGGTTACCTTCCTACGTTCTTCAAAGTCGTCAACAAACCTCCGCATGCCACCGCCTCCATGGCGTTAATTGCCGCCAGTCTCGTCGTCATCCTTGCGGCTGTATTGGTGGGACATCTCAGCGAACTCGTCGGGAGAAAACCCGTGTTTTTGACAACCGGCGTGATCGCGCTTGTCGCTGTTCCATTCCTTTACCATGGAATGGCAACCACACATGCTCCGGGAGCATTGATAGCGTATGCACTGATCTTGGTCTTCCTCGGCAATGCAGCGTATGCGCCCATCGTGGCGTTCTTGAACGAGCGCTTTCCCACAAAAGTGCGCTCGACGGGTACTGGATTGTCGTGGAATATGGGCTTTGCCGTAGGCGGAATGCTTCCAACTTTTGTGTCGTTAGCAGCGGGTACCACCTCCAACATCCCGACAGCACTCACGATTTTTCTCATGGCGGCGCTGGCCTTGTACGTAATCGGCGCACTGGTCATTCCGGAGACTCGGGGGCACTTCGAGTAAGTTGACGCCTGGCAGGAGGATTACCCAATGAAGACCTATCAGAATTACATTGCAGGCACTTGGCAGTTATCGAGTTCAGGAGAGACGTGTGACTCGACTGACCCGGCGACGGGCCACCTTGTCGCCAGGACGCAGTCCTCCACGAAGGATGACGTGGAGCGGGCCGTGGCAGCGGCTCGCTCCGCTTTCCACGCTACGGATTGGGCGATGAACTCACACGCGCGATCACGGGCCCTTGCTGCGTGGGCGAATGCCATCGAGAGCAAGCAGGAGAATCTGGCACATCTCTTGTCCCACGAAAACGGCAAGCCCATCCGCGAAGCTCGCGCTGAGATCGCGAGTGCTGTCGACGCATTGCGATACAACAGCGTGATGGCTCGCAATGTATGCGGGCGAACGTTTCAACCGTCTCGCGACGCATATGGCTTTTTGATGCGGGAACCTGTCGGTGTTGTGGGAGTAATCACGCCTTGGAACTGGCCGGTTCTCCTGTTGTTGCGCGATCTTGCGCCCTGCCTTGCTGCCGGAAACGCCGCCATTATCAAACCGGCGGAACGCACGGGTGCAGTCACAGCAGCCTTGGTCGAACTTGCTGCGGATCTCGGTCTCTTTCCGCCGGGCATTCTGCAACTCGTCACGGGCAAGGGCAGCATCGTGGGTGCTGCTCTGGTGGATCATCCCGATGTCGATATGATCGCGTTCACCGGGAGCACTGAAATCGGACAAGAACTCATGGCTAAGGCTAGCCGTTACGTGAAGAAGGTCGCTCTAGAGCTCGGGGGAAAATCCCCCAACATCTTGTTTGCTGACTGCGATCTTGAGCGCTCTGTGTCCACCGCATGCAGGTCCGTTTTTATGACCAGCGGCCAAATCTGTATGGCTGGATCCCGACTTTTGGTAGAGGCGTCGGTGTACGAGCAAGCATTGGGGCTTGCGAAGTCTTACGCGGAGTCGCTTCGGGTCGGCATGCCGCTGGACGAATCGACAGACATGGGGCCTGTGATTTCGGAAACGCAACTAAAGGCCATTCTTGCGTTCATCGAGGAAGGGCGTCGCCGAGGCCGCGTCATCGCCGGTGGGAGGCGTCTCTCGCAGCCGCCTTACCATTGCGGCCATTTTATAGAGCCAACCGTGATCGCGGACGTACCCGTCGATTGTTCGGTGGTGCAAGAGGAAATCTTCGGGCCTGTGCTGGTTGTGGAGAAGTTTGAATCGGAAGAGGAAGCGATTCGCCTTGCGAATGCCACGCGCTACGGGCTGGTGGCAGGCATTTGGACGAAGGATTTAGATCGGGCTTTCCGGGTGGCCCGTGATCTGCAAGCTGGGACCGTATGGTTGAACGGCTATAACCGGAATTACGCGGAGGCAGAGTCCGGCGGCTACAAGATGAGTGGGCTCGGCCGTTCTCGGGGTATCGAGGGGTTGTACGAGTTCACCGAATTGAAGCATATTCACCTCACGCTGGACGTGTGAGCTAATGGAGATGAGCCTATGGCATACGGAATTCACATCCCAACACGCGTGACATTTGGTGAGGGCGTCACCCAACAATTGCCTCGTGTGCTGCGCGAGATGAGGGCTTCACGGGCGATGGTCGTAACGGATCCCGGCCTCATGCAGTCTGGTGTCGCGAGCCAAGTGGAGACCTTGGCGCGTGAGGCGTGTCATGATGTGTATGTCTACGCGGATGTGGAGCCCGATCCAAGCGTGGAGACAGTTCATCGCGTGGCCTCCCTGTGCTGCGAAGCAAGAGTGGAAGTGTTGTTGGCCGTCGGCGGGGGGTCCGCGATCGACGTCGCGAAGGGGGCTCGTGTTGTGGCAGAGCTCGGAGGCGACCTTCGCAGGTTCGCTGGGATCCGCGCGGAGATGATTCCGGGACCGCTTCGCATGCGATTGTGCGCCATTCCGACCACCGCTGGAACTGGTAGCGAGGTGACTTTCTTTGGCGTGTACTCCGACTGGGAGCATCAGGTGAAGGTCACGGTTACAAGCCCGTATCTCGCGGCGGATGTGGCGCTGGTGGATCCGCTGCTCACTCACAGTGTCCCGCCTAAAGTGACTGCCGCGAGTGGGATCGACGTGTTGGCGCACGCCTTGGAGGCGTACGTATCG
This sequence comes from Alicyclobacillus mali NBRC 102425, assembly GCF_001570745.1. Lineage (GTDB taxonomy): Bacteria > Bacillota > Bacilli > Alicyclobacillales > Alicyclobacillaceae > Alicyclobacillus > Alicyclobacillus mali. The sequence continues at coordinate 1,132 of NZ_BCSG01000014.1, read as the reverse complement.
CGGCAAGCGACGCCTTTTTCGGATGCGCTTGCGGAACGGGCGATGGACTTTGTGGGGGCGAACCTAGTTCGGGCTGTCGTGGACGGAACGGATGCGTGGGCGCGCCGGGCCATGGCGGAGGCAAGCCTCTATGCAGGAATTGCGTTCAATCACGCGTATCTTGGACTGACCCACGCTATCGCGGCCGCAGTATCGGGGCATGCGCATGTGCCGCACGGGGTTGCGATCGGAATCTGCCTGCCAGCTGTGATTCGATATAACGCACAGGTGTGTGTTGAAAAGTATCGTCGCGCGGCAGACATTCTCATGGAAGGCGAGAGAATCGGAGGTGGTGATGCGGCCGAGATCGTCGAACGACTTGCTCGCGCCATAGGGCTGCCCTCGAGGCTGCGCGACGTTGGAGTGACCAAGGACGCGTTGGGGAGTATCGCGCGTCAAACCCTGTCGAGCGTCCAGTTGAGCCACAATCCCCGCCCGGCGAGCGAGCGGGATGTTCTGAGTTTGGTGGAGTCTCTCTGGTGATGGAGGCGGTGCGCGGTGAATCTGGCGCGCATGTTTGAGATGGCGGCGGCGAGGGAGCCTCAGGCCATCGCGCTCATTGAGGGCGATCACGCCCTGAGCTACCGTGATCTGCATGCAGCGGTGAACCGCGTCGCTCACGCGCTGCACAAGCTTGGTGTCCGGCGGCGAGATCGCGTGATAGCCCTGATGAAAAATCGGCAACAGACCGTGATACTTTTCTGGGCCGTGCAGAAGCTCGGTGCCGTGTTCGTGCCTCTCAACTATCATATGGCACCCGGAGATCTGGAACGCTGCATTCTGGATGTAGAACCGAAGCTCATCTGTTTCGAGCGCGCCACGAGGAACGCTCTGAGATATATTAATCTTCTTGAAAAACCTATTTATGTAAGTCTTGACCCGGATGATGGTGACGTCACGTGGGGCGAACTTGTGCGCAACGGAACACCTTCGTTTGACGCTGTTCCGATCGAGGATGACGATCCGGCCGTCATGCTTTATACGTCTGGAACCTCAGGCCATCCAAAAGGCGTGCCAAAATCGCATAAGAGTGAATACGTGTCCACCATGTCACAGATCATTCAGAATCGATATGATCGATCTGATGTCATGA
>NZ_BCSG01000013.1 GCF_001570745.1 Alicyclobacillus mali NBRC 102425 | reverse complement strand
TCAGGTAAAAAAAGAGACGCTTGACACGAACGTTTTCTATCTATCTGCCGCAAGCGAGCCTCGTCATGGCCCTCAACCACCGGTATCCGAGCACACAGATTTGTGATTTTTCACTTCAATCTAAGTAAATTACCTCTTTATCACAACATCTCGTTTAACAGAGCTGTAAAAGGCTCACTACCCCAAACTAGCGCGCATAACTCACCCAAACTCGATACTGATAAAACTACATCGTGACTTAAATCCTCCGAGGTTTCATACCAAATCGGAATTAGGCCGCTGTTCAACGGGCTCAAGACATCGTTAACAAGAGAAGATCCTCCCACGAATAGAGTTTTGCTTGGAGGTGACTTCACCCTGAACATGCATAATGGAAAATTCGACGATCTGGTTTCGAATACCCCGCCGCTTCGCTCATGAAGGTATGCTCAGAATCGATCAGTTTGTCTAATTCTGATCCCCAAATCCCCTCATTTGCTTCAGTACGTAATAACACCTATTTGACCCGATTGGAGGGCTGGACACCTGAGCGTGGGTGTTTC